>JAOBWH010000099.1 GCA_025463265.1 Ilumatobacteraceae bacterium | reverse complement strand
ATCTCGGCCAGGCTGCGACGGGACCGCACGGCCGCCAGCGCGGTGGCCAACCGCCGCCGTGACGGCACCGCGTAGTGGACGTTGTTGGTGGCCAGCAGCCCCACGCCCCGGCGCACGGCGGCATCGGCCAGGACGTCGTTGCGGACCCCGTCGAGCGGGTCGCCGTGGTCCCACAGCTCGACGTGGACGTGTTCCCGGCCGAACAGGCTCACCAGGCGGTCGAGCGCCCGGCCCGCCGCTGCCGGCCCGTCTTGGTGGAGCGCGGTGGCGATCGGCCCCTTGCGGCACCCGGTCAGCACCGCCCACGTTCCGCCCGACAGCTCCGCAAGGGCATCGATGCCGATGCGGGGCGCCCCCTTCTGCCCGGCGAGCTGGGCGGTGGTGGCCGCCCGGGCCAGCGCGGCGTAGCCCTGCGGCGACCGCGCCAGGACCACCAGGTGCTCGCCCGGCGGATCGGCCGCACCGAGCGGCGGCAGGGTCGGGCCGTCGAGGGTCAGCTCGGTCCCGAACACGGTGGGCAGCCCCACGGCCCGGGCCGCCTCGGCGAAGCGGACGACGCCGTAGAAGCCGTCGTGGTCGGTGACCGCGAGGGCTTCCAGGCCCAGCCGAGCGGCCTCCTCGGCCAGCTCCTCGGGGTGCGAGGCCCCGTCGAGGAAGCTGAAGTTCGTGTGGCAGTGCAGCTCGGCGTACCGCACCGCCCCGCGCCGGCCGGCACCTCGGCCCCCGGCGACATCGGGCGGCGGGACGTACGCCGAGCGCTTCCGTGACCACGCCGGGCTGTCGCCCCCGTCCGCCCACTCCGGTGGTGCCGGTGGCTCGGCGGGCGTCGCCCCCGACCGCGGCCGCCGTCCCGCCCGCTCGCGCTCATCGCCGTCGCCGCCGTTGGCCCAACGGGTCCCGTCCACCGGAGGGCCGGGGAGGTCGCTCAGCCGACGGTGGACCTCCGACCACGGCACGGGGGGGTTTCCAAATGCCATCCCCCACCTTCGCGCCGAACACACGTTCGATCAACTGCGGCCGAGGTAGTGGTCGATCGGGTCACGAACCGTTGCTCAGCAACCCTCAGGCGTCAGCGCATCAGCGCGCCCGGCGGTGGGCGACGGCTTCGCGGGCCGTGGCCACCAGGGCGGCCTCGCCCGGATCGTGGACGCTGTCGGCCAGCTTGGCCAGCGCGGCGTCCCACGTCCCCAGGACCTGCTCGACCACCGGGGACGCCGCCCGCTCGTGCGCCCCGTCGGCGCCGTCGAGCCACCAGAGGTCCCGGGTCAGGAGGGCCAGCTGGTGCTCGACCTCGGTCCAGCGCGTGACCACCAGCGGGAGGCGGTCGCTCTTGGCCGTGGGGTACGAGGTGCCGGCCACCAGGTCGTGGGGCTCCAGGCGGAACAACCCGGCGAGCAGGGCCACGGTGCGCTCCGACGGCGTGTTCAGGTCGGTCTCGAGGTGGCTGACCGCCACCCGGGAGATGCCGACGCGGTCCGCGAGGTGCTGCTGGGTCCACCCGCGGTCCACCCGCAGCGTGGCGATCCGCTGGCCGAGCGAGCCGGCGCCGGGCGGGCGGCCCGGCCAGGTGGGTTCCCAGGTGTCCATGCCGCTGAGCAGGTCCTTCGGAGGCGATCGGAGATCCTGCCAACCCAGTTGACAGACACCGCCGGGCTGGCCGGGGACAATCCTACGTATGACCAAGCGCGCGCTCATCACCGGCATCACCGGCCAGGACGGCTCCTACCTCGCCGAACTGCTGCTCTCGAAGGGCTACGAGGTCATCGGCATGGTCCGCCGCTCGTCCACCGTGAACTTCGAGCGCATCGCCCACCTCCAGGACAAGATCACCTTCGTCCCCGGCGACCTGCTCGACGAGGTGTCGTTGATCCACATCCTCCAGGAGCACCGGCCGAACGAGGTGTACAACCTCGCCGCCCAGTCGTTCGTGCAGACCAGCTTCACCCAGCCCGTGCTGACCGGCGAGATCACCGGCCTCGGCGTGACCCGGATCCTCGACGCCATCCGCCTCGTCGACCCGGAGATCCGCTTCTACCAGGCGTCCTCCAGCGAGATGTTCGGCAAGGTCCAGGCCGTCCCGCAGGCCGAGGACACCCCGCTCTACCCCCGGTCGCCCTACGGCGTGGCCAAGGTCTACGGCCACTGGATGACCATCAACTACCGGGAGTCCTACGACCTCCACGCCAGCTCGGGGATCCTCTTCAACCACGAGTCCCCTCGTCGCGGCTTGGAGTTCGTGACCCGCAAGATCAGCCACACCGTGGCCAAGATCAAGCTCGGGATGGCCGACGAGCTGCGCCTCGGCAACCTCGACGCCCAGCGCGACTGGGGCTTCGCCGGCGACTACGTGGAGGCCATGTGGCTGATGCTCCAGCAGGACAGCCCCGACGACTTCGTGGTGTCCACCGGCGAGACCCACGCCGTCCGGGAGTTCTGCGAGCTGGCCTTCGGCCGGGTCGATCTGGACTGGGAGCAGTACGTGAAGATCGACGAGAAGTTCTTCCGCCCCGCCGAGGTCGACCTGCTCGTCGGCAGCCACGACAAGGCCACCCGGGAGCTGGGCTGGGAGCCCAAGACCCCGTTCCCCGACCTGGTGCACATGATGGTCGACGCCGACGTCGCCTTCTTGAACGGCGATCTCGACCACCTCGCCCGCTGACCGTGGCCTCCGCGGGCGCGGACCGCGGGCCGGGATCGGGGCGCCAGTAGGGTCCACGGCCATGTCGGAACCATTGGTCACGGTGCTCGCCGGTGGGGTGGGTGCAGCTCGGATGCTGTCGGGGATCGTGCAGGTGGTCGACCCGGCGAACGTGACCGCCATCGTCAACGTCGGCGACGACCTCGAGCTCCACGGGCTGCGCATCAGCCCGGACCTCGACACCATCACCTACACGTTGGCCGGGGAGATCAACCCCGAGACCGGGTGGGGCCTCAGGGGCGAGAGCTGGCAGGCCATGGAGTCGGTGAAGCGCTACGGCGGCATCTCCTGGTTCGGTCTCGGCGACCGGGACCTCGGGACGCACCTGTACCGGACCCAGCGGTTCGCCGAAGGGGCCACGCTCACCGAGGTCACGGCGGAGATCACCGATGCCTGGGGCCTCGGCCTGCGCCTCCTGCCGGTCACCGACGACCGGCTGCGCACCATGGTCACCCTGGCGCCGGGCGTCGACGGCCCCCCGGAGGACGTCGGGCTCGAGGTCGGGTTCCAGGAGTACTTCGTGCAGCGCCGCCACGGCGTCCCGGTGTCGGCCGTGCGCTTCGACGGGGCCGCGGCCGCTGCGCCCGGACCCGACGTGCTCGACGCCCTCGCCGATGCGGACCGGGTGGTGCTGGCGCCTTCGAACCCGATCGTCTCGATCGACCCGGTCCTCGCCGTCCCCGGGGTGCGCGAGGCGCTCATCGCCCGGCGAGGCGACACCGTGGCGGTCTCCCCCATCGTCGCCGGCTCCGCACTCAAGGGCCCCGCCGACCGCCTGCTCACCGAGCTCGGCCACGAGGCCACCGTGGTCGGCGTCGCCCGCCTCTACGCCCCGCTGGCCGAGGCCCTGGTGATCGACCACGCCGATGTGGACCTGGCCGACGCCGTCGCCGCCGAGGGCATCCGACCGATCGTCGCCGAGAGCGTCATGAGCACCCCCGAGATCGCCGCCGCCCTGGCCCGCACGGTGCTGGCCGGATGAGCGAGCTGCGGGTCTTCGGGATCACCGGCATCGGCGAGATCCGCCCCCGCGACGACCTGGCCGGGATCATCAGCGCCGCGGTCGCCGACCACCACGGTGGCCTGCTGGACGGCGATGTGGTGGTCGTCACCCAGAAGATCGTGTCGAAGGCGGAAGATCGCCTCGTACCGGTCGACCCCGACGACCCGCTGAGCCACAAGGCGCTCGTCGAGCAGGAGACGGTCCGGGTGCTCCGCCGTCGCGGCGACCTGGTGATCTCCGAGACCAAGCACGGCTTCGTGTGCGCCAACGCCGGCATAGACCTGTCCAACGTGGAGCTGGGCTACGCCGCGCTCCTGCCCGAGGACAGCGACCGGTCGGCCCGCCGCATCCGCGACGGCATCCGGGCCCGCGCCGGGGTGGAGGTGGCGGTGATCGTGAGCGACACCTTCGGGCGCACCTGGCGGCGCGGCCTCACGGACGTGGCCATCGGGTGCGCCGGCATCGGTGCCATCCTCGATCACCGCGGCACCACCGACACCCAGGGCCGGGAGCTCCAGGTCACGGAGGTGGCGGTGGTCGACGAGCTCGCCGGCGCCGCAGACCTGGTGCTGGGCAAGGCGAGCGGCCTTCCCGTCGCGGTGATCCGCAGCGTCGATCCGGCCTGGCTGCGCACCGGCAGCGTCCGCGACGAGATCGTCCGGGACCCTTCCGAGGACCTCTTCCGCTAGCGGTGGTGGCGGCAGGCGAGGCCAGCCGGGCGATCAGGCGGAGGCGTTCCGGTTGCGGAAGAAGTCGAGCACGGCACTGCTGCCGGCGGCGAGGTCGGTCCAGGGCTTCCAGCCCAGCTGCATCTCGGCGCGAGAGGCGTCGAGGGCGGAGCGGGCGATCTCGCCCGGCCGGGCCTCGGCCAGCGTGGCCGCCCGGTCGACGCCGGCCACCCGGGCCATGGTGGCGTAGAGGTCGTTGACCGAGGTCTCCACGCCGGTGCCGATGTTGATGATGAGCCCGTTGCCCTTGTCGGCCGCCCGCACGAACGCGTCGACGACATCGTCGACGAACACGTAGTCGCGGGTCTGGGAGCCGTCGCCGAAGACGGTGCAGGGCTCGTCAGCGAGCAGGCGGCCGGCGAAGATCGCCACCACGCCGGCCTCGCCGTGCGGGTCCTGGCGGGGCCCGTAGACGTTGGCCAGCGCGAGCGCCGTGAACTCCAGCTGGTACAGCTCGCGGTAGGCGTACAGGTAGTCGCCGACGGCCTTCTTGCTGATGCCGTAGGGCGACACCGGCCGCTGGGGGAGCGACTCGTTGGCGGGGAGGTCCTCGTCGGGCACCACGCCGTAGAGGGTGCCGCCGCTGGAGGCGAACACGACCTTGCGCGTCCCGGCGCGGCGGGCGCCCTCCAGGACGTTCAGCGAGCCGATGATGTTGATCATGGCGTCGTGGGCCGGGTCGGTGACCGACACCCGCACATCGATCTGGGCGGCGAGGTGGAACACCACCTCGGGCCGGCGGCGCTCGATGAGCTCGGACAGCGAGGCGTCGCGGATGTCCATGCGGTGGAACTGGAACTTGTGATCCCCGTTGCCGCGGGCATCGGCGAGGTTCGCCATCGAGCCGCTGGACAGGTCGTCGACCACATCGACCTCGTGGCCTTCAGCCAGGAGGCGGTCGACCAGGGTCGAGCCGATGAAGCCGGCGCCGCCGGTGACGAGTGCGCGCATGGTCAGCTGCTCCTAGGTGTCGGGCTGGTTCTCGAGGTGCTCGTCGATGCCGAGGCTGCCGCCGGACATGCGGAGGCCGGCACCCACGACCGAGCGCTCGCCCAGCACGGCGACATCATCGACCCGTGCACCGCGACCGACCGTGGCGGCGGGGCCGACGATGGCCCGCTCCACAACCGCATCGGCCTCGATGCGCGAGCCCGGCAGCAGGACCGAGCCCCGCACGGTGGCCCCGGCCTCGACCACGACCCCCTCGCCGAGCACCGAACGGGCGACCAGCGCGTCGTCGGCGACGGTGGCGGTGGGGTGGATGCCCTCGGCCCGCTCGCCCCGCTCGCCTCGGAGCAGGTCGGTCTGGGCCTGGAGGTATTTCACCGGGGTGCCGGTGTCGATCCAGTAGGTGTCGCCGGACATGGCGTACAGGGCGCCGTCGGCGACCATCGCCGGGAAGGTCTCCCGCTCGATGGAGACCTTGCGACCGTCGGGGATCCGGTCCAGGACCGAGGCCTCGAGCACGTAGGTGCCGGCGTTGATCAGGTTGGTGGGGGCCTCGTCGCGCGGGGGCTTCTCCACGAACGCCAGCACCCGGCCGGAATCGTCGGTGGGGACCACACCGAAGGCCGAAGGGTCCTCGACCTCGTGGAGGGCGATGGTGCCCTCGCCGCCGTGCTCCTCGTGGAAGGCGACCAGCTTGCCGATGTCCAGATCGGTGAGGACATCGCCGTTCACCACGACGAAGCGGTCGTCGATGCCGGCATCGAGGGCGGCGAAGCGGATGGCCCCGGCGGTGTCGAGCGGCGAGGGCTCGATCGCGTAGTGCAGCTCGACCCCGGCGCAGCGGCCGTCGGGGTAGGCGTCGGCGAACGCGTGGGGCCGGAAGCCCATCGACAGCACAGCGTCGGTGATCCCGTGGTCGGCGAGGTGCTCGAGCACGTGCTCGATCATCGGCCGGTGCAGGATCGGCAGCATCTGCTTGGGTGTGTTCAGCGTCAGCGGCCGGAGCCGGGTGCCGAAGCCCCCGACCAGGACGACCGCCCTCATCCGCCGGTCCCGGGGTCGACGGTGTCGGGGACGGTGCCCGTGGAGCTGTCCGTCGGGGCGGCGCCGCCATCGGCTGCGCCCAGCGAGGCGATGTCGGCCGCCGAGGCGGGCGGCTTGATCTCCGCCGTGTCGCCCTTGGCGATGAACGCCAGCGTGTAGGCGCCGAGGTCCTCGGTGAACTTCACCTTGCCGAAGTCGTCGCGGATGATCTGGTCCGGCTTGGTGCCGGTCGCGGTGGACGCGTCCTTCCAGTGAGCCAGGACGAGCTCGCCCTCCTTGCCGCCGCAGGTGGTCTCCCCGACCTTGACGGTGGTGGCGCCGTCCTTCATCGCCATGCCCTTGGGCACCTCGAAGCCGGAGTTGGTGACCACCAGACCGGTCTGGTCGAAGAACTTGCTCAAGGTGGCCCGGTTGCCCGACGCCGACCGGGTGAAGGGGTGGATGTGGATGAGCCCGTCACCGTGGGTGTGGATGCCTTGGACGTCGGGCTCGGCCTGGGGAACCGGGTCCAGCATCTGGCCGCAGACCTCGACCGCGAAGGCGGCGTGCCAGTGGTCGAAGGGTTCGCCGTCCTGGAGGTTGGCCTTGGGCGGCTTCGAGTTGTCGCCGTAGCCCTCGTTCTCGCCGCGGGCCATGGCCACGACGCCGATCCCCAGGGCGAGGATCGCCACGATGCCGAGGCCGAAGAGCCAGTTCCGGTTGCTTCCTGACGAAGCGCCGGTCGACTGGCCCGATCCGCTCTTGGCGGCGACGCGCGCGACCTTCTTGGCCGATGAAGACGATGCCATGAGCGGTCACGCTAGTGGGCGGGACCCTCCCGGCAGGATTCGGCTCAGCGGGCCATGAGCTCGGCGAAGAGGTCCTCGTAGGCGGCGGCGACGCCGGCCGGCGACGCCCACCGTTCGACGAAGGTCCGGCCTGCCGCACCCATGGCTTCCGCCTCCTCCGGGGCTTCCACGAGGCGCACCAGCGCCTTGGTGAACGACTCGGCGTCATCGGGCGGCACGGCGATCCCCGCCCGGGCCTCGACGACGGTCCGGGCCACCTCCGTCCCAGGATCGACGGAGGCGACGACCGGACGGCCCGAGGCCAGGATCGTGTATAGCTTCGACGGCACGCTGGAACGGGCGAGGCCGGTGCGCAGCGGGACCACGTGGATGTCGGCGGCCGCAGCCACCTGGGGCAGACGGGCCTTGGGCTGCATCTCCACGAAGCGCACGTTGGGCAGACCGGCCGCCTGTGCCATCAGCCCGTCGCGGGCCACGCCGCCGCCGTTGATCACGAACACGACGTCGGGGTCGTGGGCGAGGTGCGCGGCCGCCGAGAGCACCAGGTCGAGCGACTGCGACCAGCCGACGTTTCCGGCGTACATGATCACCGTCTTGCCCTCGAGCCCGAACTCCCGGCGGTAGGCGTTCTCCCGCTCGGCCGGGCGGATGAAGTCCGTGTCGATGAAGTTGGGGATGACCCGCACCTTGTCGGCGCTGCCGGCCGAGCCCCGCCGCCCGCGGATCTTGGCGGCGACGTTGGCCTTGAGGTCCTCGGACAGGACCGTCACCGCGTCGGCGCGCAGGTAGGTCTCCCGCTCGAGCCAGCTGGCGGCCCTGATGACCCGCGGGTCGGTGATGGCGCCGAGCTCGACGGCCACGTCGGGGAACACGTCTTGGATGTTGAACACGAACGGGATCCGGTGGGCCTTGGCGATGGCCCAGCCGGCGGCGCCCAGCGTGAGCGGCGGTGACATGGCGAGCACGGCGTCGGGCTTCGAACGGGTCACGAGCCCGGCCAGGCCGCTGAGGGCGGTGAAGCCGGCGAAGGCGAGGGCGCGCGCCGAGATGTTGCGCTTGTCCGTGGGGAACGGGTGGACCCGAGTGATCCGACCCCAGTCGGTGTCCTCGTGGCGGACGATCCGCCCGTCCCAGCCCGGCTCCAGCGCATGGTGCTGGTACCAGGGCAGCGAGGTGACGATGTGGAGCCGGTTGCCCCGGTCGGTCAGCCCACCGGCGATCTGGGTCATGACCTCGCCGGTGGGCGCGACATCGGGGGCGAAGTGCGGGCAGAGGACGAGGAGGTTCATGCCCGCCGAGTCTCCCCCATCGCCGCCGCCGCCCGGTAGCCGGTTGCCAGATCGGCGGCCGCCCGGTCCCAGGTGAAGCGCGCCGCACGCACCCGCCCGGCCGCGGCGAGCGTGTCGTGCGCAGCGGGCTGGTCGAGGATGCGGGCGAGCTGGCTGGCGAGCTGGCCCACGTCGCCGGGTCGGAACGTCAAGCCGGCATCGCCCACCACCCAGGGCAGGGCCGTGGCGTCGGCGACCACCACCGGGACGCCTGCGGCCATGGCCTCGAGCGCCGGCGCCCCGAAGCCCTCGAACCGGCTCGGCACGGCCACGGCGGTGGCGCAGGCGTAGAGGGCGCTGAGGTCCGACCACGGGATGCGCCCCGTGCGGCGGATCTGGTCTCCCACGCCCGAGGCCCGGATGGCGGCGGTCACATCGGCCTCGCTGGGCCCGGCACCGCCCGGGAGCACGAGCGTGATCCCCGGCCGGGACCTTGCCAGGCGGCCGAACGCCTGCACCAGCGTGATGTGGTCCTTGTGCGGGTACGTGATGGCCGGGTACAGGACCACCTGCTCGGAGAGCCGGTACCGCTCGCGGACCGCTGCGACCTGCTCGGCGGGGACCTGCTGCGGCGGCTCGATGCCGTGGGGCACGGTCCGGACCCGCTCGGCGGGCACCGAGAGCCGCTCGACGACGGAGGCCGATGCCGGGTCGCTCGGGGTGAACACCATGGCGGCCCGCCTGGCCGACCGGGGCAGCATGGTGGCCAGCCACCGCCGCTTCACCGACGAGAAGTTCTCGGGCAGGACCAGCGGCTGGAGGTCGTGGATGGTGAGGGCGGCGGGGATCCGGGCGATGGCCGGGCCGGGCGGGATGACGCCGCCGGCGTGGTGCACCAGTTCGATGTTGCGCTGACCCGCAGCCTGCGCGAGCCAGGTCGCTTCCGTGGCGATGCGCTGCGCCTTGCGGTGGCCGTCGAGGCCGGCGGACACCGTGGGGTAGGCGGCCACGAGGTCCGGGTGGGCCTCGGCGAAGGAGCGCAGGGCGAACAGGGTGAGGTGCAGGTCCGACGGCAGGTCCTCGGCCAGGCCTCGGAGGAGCCGGGTGGTGTACTCCTCGCTCCCGCCCACCACGCCGGGCACCAGCCACAGCAGGTTCACCCCGATGCGCAGCGGGGTGGTGCGCCCGGACGGGGCGGGCACGCTGGTCACGGCGCGAGCTCGGCGTAGGCGGCGGCGGTCAGCTCGGCCGTGCGCTCCCAGGTGAAGGTGGCCGCCCGGGCCCGGCCGCGCGCCCGCAGATCGTCGGCCAGGGCACCGTCGTCGAGGATCCGCGCCAGCGCCACAGCCAGGGCCTCGTGGTCCTCGGGGTCCACGAGCAGCGCATCGTCGCCCGCGATCTCCGCCGTGGCCGTGCCCGACGAGGTCACCACCGGGGCGCCGTGGGCCATGGCCTCGAGCACGGGCATCCCGAAGCCCTCGCGCAGGCTGGGGAAGCAGAAGGCGGCGCAGCCGGCGTAGAGCGGCGGCAGGTCGTCGGGCGGCAGGAACCCGAGGGCGTGGACGCCGATGCCGGTGCCCGACAGCCGCCCGAGCAGTGCAGCGACGTCCTCGTTCCACCCCTCTGGCCCCACGAGCACCAGATCGAGCTCCCGTCCTGCGAGGCGTGCCATGGCATCGATCAGACCCCGGAGGTTCTTGCGCGGTTCCATCGTCCCCACGAACAGCACGTAGGGCCGCTCCAGACCTCGCCGTCGCCGGGCGGCGGCCACCTGCTCCTCGGTGACCGGCGCGACGTCCACGCCCCACGGCACCAGGCGGATGCGATCGGCGTCGAACCCGTGCTCCCGGCACTCGGCCGCCGTCGCCTCCGACGGCACCAGCACCAGGCGGGCGTGGCGCCGGGCCAGCTCCGTGCCTCGGGTGAAGAAGCGCAGCCCGTGCCTCGTGGGCTGGGTCGGGTCGGCGAGGAACGCCAGGTCGTGGATGGTCATCACCAGCGGCGCCTTCGTCGGCGGCACGGCGATGGCCGTCGCGTGCACCACGTCGACGGGCCCGGTGGCCCGCTCGATGCTGGGCCACCGCAGGGCGTGCCACGCCTCGTACAGCGCCGGCCGGGGCAGCGGGAGGTGCTGGACCGGGATCGGCAGGGTGAACGCCGCAGGCGGCGGCTCCGGGTGGCGGGCGGCCACGCCCACGAGGTCCAGGTCGCCCCTGGCGGCCAGGGCGCGCAGGGTTCCGAGGGTGGACGTGGCGGTGCCGCCGGGCACGCGGTGCCAGCACTGCTCGACGGTGACGGCCACCCGGCGCCTGCGATCCACGCCCCGATTCTGGCCGCTGCCAGGGGCGGTGGTCGGTACGCTCGGCCCATGACGGACTTCTGGACCGGTCGGCGGGTGCTGGTCACGGGCGGGAGCGGCTTCCTCGGATCGGCTGTCGTCGCCCGGTTGCACGCCGCCGGCGCCATGGACGTCATCGTCCCCCGCAGCGCCGACACCGACCTGCGCGACCGCGCCCAGACCGCCGAGCTGCTGGCCGAGGTCCGTCCCGACCTGGTGATCCACCTCGCCGCCAAGGTGGGCGGCATCGGGTACAACCAGGTCCACCCGGCCGAGCTGTACCTCGACAACCTGCTCATGGGCACCTACATCGTGGAGGAGGCCCGGGCTCACGGCGTCGCCAAGACCGTGCTCGTGGGCACGGTGTGCTCGTACCCGAAGGAGCCACCGGTCCCGTTCCACGAGGAGTCCCTCTGGAACGGCTTCCCCGAGGAGACGAACGCGCCCTACGGCATCGCCAAGCTGGCCCAGCTCGTGCACGCCCAGACGGCGCGCGAGCAGTACGGCCAGAACGTCATCTACCTGATCCCCACGAACCTCTACGGACCCGGAGACAAGTTCAACCCGGCGGTGAGCCACGTCATCCCGGCGCTGATCAAGAAGTGCGTCGAGGCGGTGGAGGCGGGTGCTGGCCACATCGAGCTGTGGGGCACCGGTTCCGCCAGCCGGGAGTTCCTCTACGTCGACGACGCCGCCGAGGGCATCGTGCTCGCCGCCGAGCGCTACGACGACCCCGATCCGGTCAACCTCGGCACCGACCACGAGGTCCCGATCCGCGAGCTCGTGGTCGAGATCGCCGCCGCCACCGGGTTCACCGGTGAGATCCGGTGGGACGCCTCCAAGCCCGACGGCCAGCCCCGCCGCCGGGTCGACACGTCCCGCGCCCGGGAGCGCTTCGGCTTCGCCGCCACCACGGCGTTCGCCGCCGGCCTCGAGCGCACCGTCGCCTGGTACCTCGCCCACCGCACCGAAGCCGAAGCCCGCATCGACTGAGGCCGCTCCCCGGGAAGCCGCCCTGAGCTGTGCGGGTTGTTGCAGGTACGGTGCAAGTTCATGCGCGCCCCACGCCTCGCCGTCGCCGCCGTCGCCGGAACGGTGCTGCTCCTCGCTCCGCTCGCCGCCTGCAGCGGATCGTCGGACTCCGGATCGTCTGCGACCACGACGAAGGCCGAGAACGCCGGGGGCACCGAGGCCTCGGCGACCACCACGGCCACGACCGCGGGACCGGCGGGCACGTCCGGCCAGGCGTACACCGGCGACCAGGCCGGGTTCTACGACGTCCCGGACCCGCTGCCCGAAGGTCCGCACGGCAGCCTGATCCGCTACCAGGTGATCGACGACGACGAGTTCGACGGCGCCACCACCTACCGGATCATGTACCGGTCCGAGTCTGTGGCCGGAGACCCCATCGCGGTCACCGGCCTGGCGTCGGTGCCCACCGCCGAGGCGCCCGCCGACGGCCGGCCGATGATCACCGTCGCCCACGGCACCACCGGCATCGCCGATGCGTGCTCGCCCTCCGTCACGGACCGGAACGCCGAGATGGGCCTCGTGGAGAGCAGGGTCTCGCGCACCTTCCTGGTGGCCGCCACCGACTACGAGGGGCTCGGCACACCCGGCCGCCACCCGTACCTCGTCGGCGAGAGCGAGGGCCGCAGCACCATCGACGCCATCCTCGCCGCCGGCGAGCTGCCCGACGCCGACCCCGGAACCGACCTCGGCATCGTCGGCTACTCCCAGGGCGGCCACGGTGCCCTCTGGGCCAACCAGGTGGCGGCGGAGTGGGCGCCGGACCTGGAGGTCCTCGGCACGTTCGCCGGCGCCCCCGCCAGCGAGATCGGCGTGCTCCTCGCCGCGTCGAAGCAGGTCAAGGGCTTCGGGATCATGGTCATCGCCGGCATCAACGCCGCCCACCCCGAGGCCGACCTCGACGACGTCTTGACCCCGGAGGGCCAGGAGGTCCTGAAGGAGGTCGACGAGGGCTGCGTGGGCGATGTGTTCGATGCGGCCGGCGCGGCCGAGGGCGAGCTGTTCGTCCCGGACGGCAACCAGACGCCCCCGTGGTCCACCCTCGGCAAGGAGCAGGACGCGGGGACCGAGAAGACCAACGACGCCCCGATCCTGCTCATCCACTCCGATGAGGACCAGACCGTCCCCACCTTCTTCATCGACCAGGTCGAGTCCCGGATGTGCACCAACGGCCAGGTGGTCGAGCGGGTCGACCTCGCCGAGGGCAACCACGGCGCCGCCGCCGTCCCCGCCTACGCCCAGGCCATGGACTGGATGCAGGGCCTCTTCGCCGGCGACGACGTGGTCACCAACACCTGCGCCTCCGGCTGACCCGGCCGCCCGAGGACGACGCCGTCAAGCCTCGTCGAGGACCCTGCGGAAGTACTCGGCGGCCCTGGTGATGCCCTCGCGCAGCTCGATCTCCGGCTTCCAGCCGAGCTTCTCGGTGGCCTGGGTGATGTCGGGCTTGCGCTGCATCGGGTCGTCGACCGGGAGGGGCTCGTGGATGATCTTGGAGCTGGATCCGGTGATCTCGATGACCAGCTCGGCGAGCTGGAGGATCGTGAACTCGTTGGGGTTGCCGATGTTGACCGGGCCCACCACGTCGGAGTCGAGCAGGGCGAGGAAGCCCCGCACCTCGTCGTCGACGTAGGTGAAGCTCCGGGTCTGCTGCCCGTCGCCGAACACGGTGATGTCGTGGCCCTGGAGCGCCTGCACGATGAAGTTGCTGACCGCCCGCCCATCGTCGGGCCTCATCTGGGGCCCGTAGGTGTTGTGCGCCATGACGCCGGTGCCCGCCCAGAAGTTCTCCTTGCCCGGCACGCAGAAGTCGTAGACGAGCGGGGTCGCCTCCACCTCGACGATTGCCTTCACGGGCGCCCAGACCAGATCACCGGTGCGCTCCGCTTGGAGCGTCTGCTGAACACCGCGATCCCAGTCGAGCGGAGACCACGGGCTGACGCGCGGCACCGACAGGCGCCAGAAGGGGTACTTCCGGTCGCCCGTCTTCTGCTTGAACGTGGTCTCGTACCGGCCGACCGAGGGGACGATGCCGAACCGGGCGAGGGCGACGATCAGGTCGTCCTTGAGCTCGTCGGACACCGTCGAGAACTCATGGCGGATCTGCTCGTCGAACTTCTTGCCCGAGTGGACGCCATCGCCCTCGCGGTAGCCCTCGATGAACCACTTCAGACGGGCCAGGGGAAGGCCCAGGATCCAGCCCGGGATCCGCTTGCGTCCACCGCCGAAACCGAGCTCGCCGAGCACCCGCAGGAGCAACCGCCCGTGCACGGCGAGGCTCGCAGACCGGGCGGCGCTGCCTGCCTGCCGGACGACGTGCAGCCCGAGCTCTCGCTCGATCACCTTGCCGGCGCGGTCGAGCAGATCCTCGTCGGCCGACAGGGTGATGAACGAGTCGTGCGGGTTCTGCTGCCAGCACCCCTCCGCCACGTACACGCCGAGGAGCCAGAGCAGTTCGTTGGAGATGTCGACGACCGCTGGCAGCTCGACCGTCCGCCCTGCAGCCTTGATCCGACACGATGCGTCGGCCGGAACCGAGATGCCGAGGTGCCGCAGCACCGCAAGCGGAACCCGATCGTTGTCCCGCATGGAGTACAGCTGACCCCAGATCGTGTTGCGCCAGCTGACACAAGCCGGGCGCCGGACATCAGCGATGTGCCGATGGATCTCCTGGCGCCGGTCCCAGGCGATCGAGCCGAGTCCGGGAGCCGTGATGAGGAGGTCGAAGGGGTCCGAGCCGGCGGCGTCCCACATGTCGACCAGCGAGATCGACCGGCGGTCGCGCTCGGGCACATCGACCCGACCGGCGATGGCGATCTTGTCACCGACCACGAGGTCGTTCACCGGGCGGGCGACGGGGAGGCCATCATCGCCGCGGACGAACAGGCTGTGGTCGCCGGTGACCCGGATGGAGCGGCCGTAGCGCGTCCGGACCTCGAAGCAGCGAGCCGTCGTCGGGTGACCGACGAAGGCAGAGGTGTTCGACGACTCGATCGCCCCGAACGAGTCGAAGGCCGGGACCGAGAAGCCCTCGAGATCGATCTGGCCGCCGAGCCGGGCGGCGAGCTCGCCAGCGGTCTCCCGTCGGAGCTCCCGGCCGTCGTCGTAGAGCACCTGCTCATCGGCGAGGATCGAGTTGAAGATTCGGACGATGCGGACGTCGAGGCCGTGGTGGCGGTGGTACGCCATCGTCATGGCCTCGGCGAAGCGCTTGGCCTCGTCGTACACGCCGCGGGGCCCGATGGGGTTGACGTTGCCCCAGTAGGTCTCCGGCTGCGGGTGCACTAGCGGGTCGCCGTAGACCTCGCTGGTGGAGGCCAGGAAGAACTTGGCGCCCTTGGCCTTGGCCAGGCCGAGGGCGTTGTGGGTGCCGAGGCTGCCGACCTTGAGGATCTGGATCGGGATGCGCTCGAAGTCGACCGGCGAGGCGGGGCTGGCGAAGTGCAGGACCGCGTCGACGTCGCCGGGGACGTGGATGTACGTGGAGACGTCCAGCTCCACGAACGAGAACGCCGGGTGCCCGAACAGGTCCTCGATGTTGGTGATGGACCCGGTGATCAGGTTGTCGAGGCACACGACCTCGTCGCCCCGCTCGATGAGCCGGTGGCACAGGTGCGACCCGAGGAACCCCGCCCCGCCGGTGACGACGATCCGAGCCATCAGCTCCGGCCGATGCCGTCGTAGTCGAAGCCGAGCGCCTTGATGGCGTCCCGGTCGAGCAGGTTGCGGGCGTCGACCACGTTCCTGGCGCCGATGACCTCGGCGACCTTGGTGAAGTCGACGTCTCTGAACTCGGGCCACTCGGTGAGCACGGCGAGCACGTCGGCGCCGGCGGCGGCCTCGTACGGGTCGCCCACGACCTCGATGCCGGCCAGGCGAGGGTCCGACCCGTCCTCGACCGCTGGATCGTAGGCCCGCACCTGGGCGCCGACCTCGAGGAGCCGGTGGATGATGTTGAGCGACGGCGAGTCCCGCAGGTCGTCGGTGGCGGCCTTGAAGGTGAGGCCCCAGACGGCGATGGTCTTGCCCTCGAGGGTCCCGCCGGCGAAGCGGGTGATCTTGTTCGCGACCCGGCCGAACTGCTCCTCGTTGACGGCGATGACCTGGCGGAGCAGGCCGAACTGGTAGCCCGAGTTCTCGGCGATGCGCACGAGCGCGTGCGAGTCCTTCGGGAAGCAGCTGCCGCCCCAGCCCGGACCGGGCACCAAGAAGCGGTTGCCGATGCGCTGGTCGAGCCCCATGCCCTTGACGACATCGGAGACATCGGCGCCGACCTCCTCGCACACCGCCGCCATGGCGTTGACGAAGCTGATCTTGGTGGCGAGGAAGGCGTTCGACGCGTACTTGATGGTCTCGGCCGAGGCCGGATCGGTGATGAGGACCTCGCCGGGGAGCTTCTCGTAGAGGCTGGCCACCCGCTCGGCCGCATCTCGGTCGTCGGCGCCGATGACCACGCGGTCGGGGTTGAGGAAGTCGTCGACCGCCGTGCCCTCCCGGAGGAACTCCGGGTTGGACACCACGTGGACGTCATCGCGCTGGAGCTTCTTCGCCACCTCCCACGCCGAGCCGACGGGCACGGTGGACTTGTTGATGACCACGGCGCCCTCCTGGAGGTGCGGGCCGATCTGCTTGGCCGCCTCCTTGATGAACGACAGGTCGGCGGCGCCGTCGGCGCCCTGCGGCGTGGGCAGGCAGAGGAACACGAACTCGGCGTCGCCCACGGCGTTCTCGGCGCCCAGCACGAACGACAGCAGACCGTCGCGGATCCCGTCGACGACGAGGTCGTCGAGACCGGCCTCGAGGATCGGGACCTCGCCCTTCGACAGCGCCGCGACCTTCTCGGGCACGACGTCGGCGCACACCACGGTGTGGCCGAGGTGCGACAGGCAGGCGCCCGTCGTCAGGCCGACGTAGCCCGTGCCGATGATGGCGACTTTGCTTCCCACAGATGCATTCCCCGGGTTCGGTGTCCCTGCGCAGCGCCTGCGCCGGAGGTCCGGCGCAGCAGTGCGCCGGTGAGCCGCTCAACCGTAGTTCGCGGCCCTGCCCGGCCGGGCAACCGGGGTGGCTCGGCTGCCTGCGGGTCGACGATCAGCGGCCGGTCAGCCGCAGGACGGTTCGCCGGCGGGGGCGGACCCGGGCACGTACCCGGTGACCGCGCTGGTCGTGGTGGTGGTGGTGGCGGCGGTACCGGGCTCGGTGGAGCTGGAGCTCGCCCCGGGGGCCGTCGTGGTGGCGGCCGGCTCGGTGGTCGTGGTGGTGGTGGGGATCGGGTAGTCCTGCTCCGGCCGGGCGTCGATGAGGCTCGAGCGGAAGTCCGGACCGGTGACGACCGTGATCTCGCTCACGTCCTGGTCCGGGATCAGCTCGGCGTCGGCGAACAGGTGCCGGGCGACGAGCGACGCTTGCGCCTCCATGCCGGGCGAATAGCGGACCTGGGTGCGCATGACGCCGGCAGCCGAGCCCGGCTCGCTCATCTTGAAGCCGGCCGTGGCGAGGATCGACGAGGCCTCACCCGCCTGGTTCTGGGTGCCGCTGCCGTTGAGGACCTTCACGGCCACGAGGGCCGGGGTGAGCATGCCGGTGGTGTCGCCCACGCCGGTGCCGCGGAACCTGGCCAGGATCGGCTCGGCGCCGCCGGTCTGGAGGTCGAGGACCGCGGCGCCGTTGCGGACGACGTCGGTCACCGGGAGGTTGAAGGTCTGGAGGGCGTTCGGGTCGAAGTTCCGGAACGCCTTGCCCAGGGCGATGAGGTCGCCGGCGGTGGTGCCCTGGTCGAGGCGGATGTTCACCACGCCCGTGCTGATGAGGCTGGCGAGGGTCCGCGGGTTGCGGGCCCCCTTCTTGATGGCGCCGCGCAGCACCCGCTTGATGAAGTCCTGCTGGCGGCTGATGCGGCCGAGGTCCGACGTGCCGTCGAGCGACGCCCAGTAGCCGTTCTCGTTCAGGTACTTCATGTGCCGGGCCCGCACGTAGGCGAGGGCGCCGTCGCCGTCGAGGGTGTTGCACCCGGCGTTCTCCACGTTCAGACCGCCCTGGTCCTTGACCGGGGTGGCGAAGTACACCGGCACGCCGCCGATCTGGTCCACCAGGCCCTTGAACCCGGCGAAGTTGACCTGCACGTAGTGGTTGATGTCGATGTCGAAGTTCGACTTGATCGTCTCGATCAGCTTGTCGGGGCCACCGAACTCGAGCGAGGAGTTGATGCGGCCCTTCCCGGTGCCGGGGATGTCGACGTAGAGGTCACGGGGGAACGAGAGGACCTTGGCCTCGTTGGTCTTCGGGTCGACCCGGACCACCATGATCGTGTCGGAGCGGATGCCGCCCACGTCGCCGCGCCCGGCCCGGGCGGGATCGTCGAGCGCCAGGCCGTCGTCGGAGTCCGCGCCGACGAGCAGGAAGTTGCGGGGCTGGTCCGAGTCGAAGCCCGGCGAGGTGGGGTCGTTGAGGTTGGTCAGCGTGTACCGGCCGATCTCGCCGACCTTGCGCTTGGCGTAGGCCAGGGACCCGGCACCGACGAGGGCCACGACGATGGCGATGCAGTTGAAGCTGATCAGCAGCCGCTGGGGCCACGTCCGGTGCGGTTTCCGGACTCGGTTTCGGCGCGCCATGGGCATCGAACCTAATCCGCCACCCCGGTGACCCAAGGGTCACCCACTGTGAAGACCTCGTGCAGAGGACCGGTCAGACGGGCAGGCCGAGGCCTCGGGCGATGATCATGCGCTGGACCTCGGAGGTGCCTTCGCCGATCTCGAGGATCTTGGAGTCGCGGTACTGGCGAGCCACGAGGGTCTCGTCCATGAAGCCGTAGCCGCCGAAGATCTGGGTGGCCTCCCGGGTCGCGGTGACCGCGGCCTCGGTGGCGTAGAGCTTGGCCATGGCGGCCTCGTGCTTGAAGGGCCGGCCCTGGTCCTTGAGCCAGGCGGCGTGGTAGGTGATGTGGCGGGCCTGCGCCGCCATCACGGCCAGGTCAGCGCACTTGAACGCGATGGCCTGGTACGAGCCGATGGGCTTGCCGAACGCGTTGCGCTCGTTGGCGTAGCGGACGCTCTCGTCCAAGCAGCACTGGATGACGCCCACGGCCAGGGCGGCGATGGCGACGCGACCGTCGTCGAGGGTGGCCAGGAAGTTGGCGAAGCCGCGTCCCCGCTCGCCGAGCAGGTTCCCGGCGGGCACCCGGCAGTCCGAGAAGGACAGGCCGTGGGTGTCCGACGCGTGCCAGCCCATCTTCCGGTAGGGCGGCTGGACCTCGAAACCGGGGGTGCCGGCCGGCACGATGATCGTGCTGATCTCCGGCTTGCCGGTGGAGCCGGGCGCATCCGTCCGGGCCGTGATCGTGACGAGCGACGTGAGGTCGGTGCCGGAGTTGGTGATGAAGGCCTTCTCGCCGTTGATCACCCACTCGTCGGTGGACTCGTCGAGCACAGCCCGGGTGCGGGTGCCGCCGGCGTCGCTGCCGGCATCGGGCTCGGTCAGGCCGAAGCCGCCGAGCGTGCGGCCGGCGCACAGGTCGGGCAGCCACCGCTGCTTCTGCTCCTCGGTGCCGAACGTGAAGATCGGGTTGGCGCCGAGGCCGACCCCGGCTTCGAGCGTGATCGACGCGGACTGGTCGACACGCGCCAGCTCCTCGATGGCGATGCACAGCGTCGTGAAGTCGCTGCCCGAGCCCCCGTACTCCTCGGGGAACGGGAGGCCGAACAGCCCCAGCTCGCCCATGGCCCGCACGGCGTCGGTGGGGAACACGTGATCGCGGTCCCACGCCTCGGCGTGCGGGGCGATCTCGGCCTCGGCGAAGTCCCGCACCACCTTGCGGAACATCTCCTGCTCATCGGTGAAGTCGAAGTCCATCGGGACGGAGCGTAGGACCCGGCCGAACGCCGGAGCGATCCTGGACGGTCGGCGCGTACGCTCCCGCGGTGCCCCGCCGCTCATCGCTCGCCCCGCTCGCGGTGGTGGGCGACCGTCTGCTCACCGGTCTGCGCGATGTCACCTCGGACCTGGCGGCCCTCGACGGGACCGGGTACTGGGCGGTCGTGCTCCCCTTCGCCGGCGACCCGGTCTGCGCCCGGTTCGACCACGTCGGTCCCGCCCGGCGCTGGCGCGGGCGGCCGTGGGTCGGGGTCGACCCGGCCGCGTGGCGGTCATCGCTCGACGAGGCTGCGTTCAGGTGCGGCGTGGCGTCGATCCGAGCCGCGATCGGCCGCGGCGACGTCTACCAGGTGAACCTGACCCGGGTCCTGTCCGCTCCCTTGCCGCCGGGCGCCAACGTCGCGGCGCTCGGCGCGGCGCTGGCCGACGGGAACCCGGCGCCGTTCTCCGCGGTCGTGCGGATCCCGTCGCACGGGATCCACGTGGCCTCGGCCTCGCCCGAGCGGTTCCTCGAGCGCGATGGCGACCGGGTGTGGTCGTCGCCCATCAAGGGCACCGCGGCCGATCGCGACGGCTTCCTGCCGAAGGACCGGGCGGAGAACGTGATGATCGTCGACCTGGTCCGCAACGACCTCGGCCGGGTGTGCGAGTGGGGTTCGATCGGCGTGCCGGCGCTGTGCGCGGTGGAGGAGCACCCGGGCCTCGCCCACCTGGTGTCCACCGTGGAGGGACGGCTGCGGCCCGGGCTCGGGTGGGCCGATGCGGTGGCGGCGACGTTCCCGCCGGGCTCGGTGACCGGGGCGCCGAAGGTGGCGGCCCTCGAGCACATCGGGTCCCTCGAGCGGACCGACCGCCAGATCTACTGCGGCGCCGTCGGGTGGGTCGACGCCGACCGCCGCTGCGGGTCGCTCAACGTGGCCATCCGCACGTTCTGGTTCGCCGACGGCGAGATCCGCTTCGGCACCGGCGGAGGCATCACCTGGGACTCGGATCCCGACGGCGAGTGGGAGGAGACCGAGCTCAAGGCCCGCCGGCTGCTACGGGTGGCCGCCGGCTCCGCGGTCCCGGCGCACGCGACGGCCTCGGTCCCCGTCGAGACGCACCACACTGGAGCGCCATGAGCACCTGGGTCTGGGTCGACGGCAACCTCTCCCCCTCGGGCGACGCCCGGGTGGCGGCCCTCGACCACGGCCTCACCGTGGGCGACGGGGTGTTCGAGACCTGCAAGGTGGTCCACGGCACCCCGTTCGCCTTGACCCGGCACCTCGCCCGCCTGCGCCGGTCAGCCGAGATCATCGGCCTGCGCCTCGCGTGGAGCGACGACGACCTGCGGGCGGCGAGCGAGGCGGCCATCGGCGCAGCATCCATCGACGCGGCCAACGCCACCGTCGGCGTGGAACGGCTGCGCATCACGATCACCGGTGGCCCCGGACCGCTCGGCTCGGACCGCAGCGACGTCCCGCCGACGCTCGTGGTCGCCGCCGGACCCGGGAGCCCCTGGCCGCCCATCACCCAGGTGGTCACCGTGCCCTGGACCCGCAACGAGCGCAGCGCCGTCGCCGGGGCCAAGACCACGTCCTACGCCGAGAACGTGGTGGCGCTCGCCGAGGCCCACCGCCACGGCGCGTCGGAGGCGCTGCTCGCCAACACGGTGGGTCTGCTGTCCGAGGGCACCGGCTCCAACATCTTCCTGGAGCTCGACGGGTTGCTGTGCACCCCGTCGCTCGCGTCGGGCTGCCTCCCGGGCATCACGCGGGCACTCGTGTGCGCGGCCGTCGACGTGGTCGAGCGCGACGACCTGACCCTCGACGACCTCGTCCGCACCTCCGAGGCGTTCCTCACCTCGTCCACCCGCGACGTGCACCCCATCGACGCCATCGACGGCCGCCCCCTCCCCGCGCCGGGGCCGCTCACGGCGGAGGCCGTCGAGGCCTTCGCCTCGCTGCAGGCCCGGACCCTGGACCCCGCGTGAACCGGCGCGCCGCAGCGGCCGCCGCCATCGCCGCCGCGCTCTGCCTCACCGCCGCCTCCTGCTCGACCGGCGGCGACCGGTCCGGGTCCGGGTCCGGGTCCGGCGGGTCGACCACGACCTCGGACCCGTCGATGGGCGGACCGACCACCAGCCTGCCGCTCGGCTCCGGCACGTCGCCGCTCCAGGAGGGCCTGCGCATCGAGGTGCTCAGCAGCCAGCCCGATCGGGTGTCGGGCGACGACGCCCGCATCCGCGTCACCCCAGCGCCGGGAACGCCGGCCTCGGCGCTGCGGGTCCGGGTCAACGACACCGATGCCACGGGCTCGCTCGTCGCGGCGGACGGCCACCTCGAAGGCGTGGTCCGCGGGCTGGTCGAGGGCAACAACACCATCACCGCCACCGCCGGCGGCGACGAGGTGCTCCAGCGGGTCCGGGCCTGGCCGCTCGCCGGGCCGGTCATCTCGGGCCCGCACCTCCCGCTCCTCGCGTGCAGCACCGATGACCACGGTCTCGGCGAGGCGCTCGACGCCGACTGCTCCGCAGCTCCCGAGATCACGTGGCGCTACGTCACCACCGCCAGCAAGGTCGTCGACCTGCCCGAACTGCGGAACCGGCCCGCCGATGTGGCCCTGGCCACCATCGACGGCGTCGACGTGCCGCTCTACATCCGCCAGGAGCGCGGCGTCATCAACCGTTCGATCTACGAGGTCTCGTCGATCGACGCCACCCCCGGCGACGACGACCCCACGGGCCCCGGCTGGAACGAGCGGTTCGTGTACCGCTTCGGCGGCAGCTGCGGCACCACCTACGGCCAGGGCACCCTCGCCGCAGGGACCGCGGACCTCGACCTGCTGCAGCAGGGCTACGCCGTCGCCACCGCGAGCTTCAACAACGCCGACGTGCAGTGCAACGACGTGCTGTCAGCCGAGACCACGATGATGGTGAAGGAACGGCTCATCGAGGAGCTGGGCGTCCCGGCGTTCACCATCGGCCAGGGCGACGAGGGCGGCGCAGCCCAGCTGCACCTGCTCGCCCAGGACTACCCGGGGCTGGTCAACGGCATCGTCGCCTCCAACCCCTTCCCCGACATCGTGTCAGTGTGGTCCGGCGTCACCGACTGCGGCCTGCTCCTCCACTACTACGGCACGGCCGAGGGCAAGGTGCTCACCCCCGCCCAGCGACGGGCCGTCAACGGCCACGCCACCGAGCAGACCTGCCAGAGCTGGGCCGACACCTGGTTGGGTGCCATCGACCCCGCTGACGGCTGCGACCCCGAGATCCCCGCCGACGCCATCTACGACGCCGCCACCAACCGGGGCGGGCTGCGCTGCACGCTCCAAGACGCCAACCGCAACCAGTTCGGCACCGATCCCGCCACCGGGTGGGCGGCGCGCCCGCTCGACAACGTCGGGGTCCAGTACGGCCTCGGGGCGTTCAACGACGGCGCCATCGGGCTCGACGAGTTCGTCCACCTGAACCGATCGATCGGCGGCTACGACATCGACGGCGCCATCACCTCGGCGCGCGAGGAGGCGGACCCCGAGGCCGTCCTCCACGCCTACGAGACCGGCCGGGTGGCCATGGGCGGCGGCGACCTGACCGCCGTGCCGATCATCGACATCGACGTGTACGACGACCCCACCGGGGCCACCGCCGACCGCCTCCGGCCGTTCTCCCTCTTCGAGCGCCTCGCCGCCGACCCCGAGGACGTGCCGGGGTTCCAGATCTGGACCGAGACCCCGGCCGACCACGACCCGGGCGCAGCGGTCGCGGTGATGGACGAGTGGCTCACCGCCCTCCGCGACGACACGGTCGGCGGCCCCATCGACGAGGTGCTCCGCCGCGACCGGCCCGATGGCGCGGTCGACGACTGCGGGCCCTCCTCCCCCGCCGAGGACGAGCAGCCGGGCGGGGCCGGCGGCACCGACGAGCCCGACTCGGCCGACGGCCCGTGCGGCAACCGCTTCCCCATCTCCGGCGACCCCCGCACCGCCGCCGGCGCACCGCGTTCGGGCCAGATCCTCAAGTGCGAGGTGAAGCCCGTCGATCCCGACGACTACGCCGCCGAGCTGACCGGCTCGCAGCTGGACCAGATCCGGGCCGTCTTCCCGATGGGCGTGTGCGACTGGTCCGGGCCGTCGGTCGGCGAGATGGTCCCCGCCAACCCCGATCGCTCCTACGAGGACGTCCCCTCCCCGAGCCAGGACGCCTGACCCGGCCCGGAGCCCGCCTGGCTCAGAGGGGGCGGAGGTGGACCACGTCGCCGACCGCGATGGTGCGACGGTCGCCTTCGAGGGTCTCGACCACGAGGTGGCCCTCGGCCGTGATGTCGACCGCCGTGCCCACGAGGTCATCGGCGCCGAGATCGATGCGGACCCGGCGGCCGAGCGTGGCCGAGCGCTCCCGCCACGCGCCCTGCAGCTCGCCGACCCCGTCGGGCCCGGCGAGCAGGGCGGCGTAGCGGCGGTCGAGGTGGGTGAGCATGGTCACGAGCAGGTCCGCGCGGCTGGGCGCCGGTGCCGGGTCGGTGAGGTGGTCGACGGCGACGGCGATGTCCGCCAGATCGGAGGGCACGTCGACGCCCCACGCCACGTTGATGCCGATGCCGACGGCCACCACGAGCCGATCGGCCGGGTTCGGCTCGCGCCACCCGCTCGAGATCTGGCTGGCGGCGGGCCAGTCGACCTCGGCGAGGATCCCGGCCAGCTTGCGGTCGGGACCCGAGCCGTCGCCGGGCCACACCAGGTCGTTGGGCCACTTCAGACGCGGAGCCCGGCCGGTCAGGTCCTCGACGGCTTCGGCGGCGGCGACGGCGACCGCCATCGTCGTCGACGCCGCCACCGCTGCGGGCGGGCGCAGGAGGATGGTGCACAGCAGCGATCCGCCGACGGGGGCCTGCCACGTGCGGCCGAGGCGGCCACGACCGGCGGTCTGGTGGTCGGCGACCAGCACCACGCCCTCCGCCTCCCCCTGCCGGGCGAGCTCCAGGGCGTCGGCGTTCGTGGAGCCGGTCTCGGCCACCCACCGGACATCCCCGAAACGGGTCCCGACCAGCGCCGAGCGTGCGATGTCTCCTGCTGAGCGGTCGTCCACGGACGGCAGTCCACCCCGAACAGCACGCACCGGGCAAGGCCGTGGGCGGCTTCCACGCGTGTCATCTGGCACGGCCCCCCGCTGACGCCGTAGACATTGCGATTGTGCTGACCAAGATCTTGATCGCGAACCGGGGCGAGATCGCCGTCCGGGTCATCCGTGCCTGCCAGGAGCTGGGGATCGCCTCGGTGGCGGTGTACTCCGAGCTCGACCGAGATGCGCTCCACGTGCGCCTCGCCGACGAGGCCTACGCCCTGGGCGGCCAGACGGCTGCGGAGAGCTACCTCAACACCGACAAGATCCTCGAGATCATCGAGCGGTCCGGTGCCGACGGGGTGCACCCCGGCTACGGGTTCTTCTCCGAGAACACCGACTTCGCCCGGGCCATCACCGAGCGCGGCGTCACCTTCATCGGCCCACCGCCAGAGTCGATCGAGGTCATGGGCGACAAGGTGTCGAGCCGCATCGCCGCACAGGCCGCCGGCGTGTCCGGCGTGCCGGGCACCACCGAGTTCCTCGCAGGGGGCGACGAGGTCGTGGCGTTCGGCGAAGAGCACGGCTGGCCCGTCGCCATCAAGGCCGCCTACGGCGGTGGCGGTCGTGGCATGCGCGTCGTGCAGTCGGCCGATGAGGCCCACGCCGCACTCGCCTCGGCCCAGTCCGAGGCGCTCAAGGGCTTCGGCCGCGACGAGTGCTACGTCGAGCGCTTCTTGGTGAAGCCCCGCCACGTCGAGATGCAGATCATCGGCGACCAGCACGGCAACTGCGTGTGGGTCGGCGAGCGCGACTGCTCCGTGCAGCGCCGCCACCAGAAGCTCATCGAGGAGTCCCCGGCGCCGAACTTCCCCGCCGAGATCCGCCAGGCCATGGGCGAAGCGGCGGTCGCCGTCGCCAAGGCCTGCGGCTACTACAACGCCGGCACGGTCGAGTTCCTCTACGAGGACGGCGCCTTCTACTTCCTCGAGATGAACACCCGCCTCCAGGTGGAGCACCCCGTCACCGAACTGGTGTCGGGCATCGACCTGGTCCGCGAGCAGATCCGGGTCGCCTCGGGCGAGACCCTGTCGTTCAGCCAGGACGACATCGACCTGCGGGGCTGGTCCATCGAGGTCCGCGTCAACGCCGAGAACCCGGCGGGCGGCAAGTTCCTCCCCGCCCCCGGCAAGATCGACAAGCTCGTCGCCCCGCAGGGCTTCGGCACCCGCTGGGACGGCGGCTACGAGTCCGGCGACGAGGTCAGCCAGTTCTACGACAACCTCGTCGGCAAGCTCATCGTCTGGGGCTCGGACCGCGACACGGCCATCGGCCGCATGAAGCGGGCCATCAACGAGTTCGTGATCGACGGGATCGACACCACGCTCCCCGCCCAGCTGCTGATCCTCGACCACCCGGACTTCGTGGCCGGCGAGCACTCCACCAACTGGGTCGACAACGGCACGCTGGACCTCTCCGGGGTCACCACCGGCCGCCTCGCCGGCGCCGAGCCCGAGGCGGAGGGCGACGACGCCGAGCCCAAGGTCCGCCGCGACGTCGACGTCGAGGTCAACGGCAAGCGCTTCTCGGTGGCCATGTGGATGCCGGAGTCGCAGCTCGCGGCCGCTGGTCCTGCCGCCGGTGGTGGTGCCGCCGCCAAGCCCCGCAAGAAGCGGGCCGGGGGTGCCGGTGGCGGCGCTGCGGGCACGGGCTCCATCGCCGCTCCGATGCAGGGAACCATCGTGAAGGTCGACGTCGCCGTGGGCGACGAGGTCGCGTCCGGCCAGGTCGTGGCCGTGCTCGAGGCCATGAAGATGGAGAACAACGTCGCCACCGATGTGGCCGGCACGGTGGCCGAGGTCAAGGTCGAAGCCGGCCAGGCCGTCGGCTCCGGCGACATCATCGTCGTGGTCACCCCCGCCCCGACGGCGTAGCCGCTCAGGCGCCGAGCGGGGTCGGACGGGCCATCGCGAGCCTGTCCGCCAGCTCGGTCCCCGTCTGGCGGAGCTCGCCGGCGGCGGCCTGATCGCCCGGTCGTCCACGGAGCTCGAGCACGTCGGCGCGGGCCAGGAGGGCCCGGGCCCGATCGGGATGGAAGCCGAGGGCCTCGGCTTCGGTGGCGGTGCGAGCGAGCACCGCGTCGGCGGCGTCGAGGTCGCCGGCGGCGGCCAACGCCCGGCCGTGGGCCAGCCGCATCGATCCGAGGGGCAGAGAGCCCATGCCCAGCACGCCGATGCGGTCGGCATAGGGCTCGATGGCGGTGGCCAGCGCAGCGGCGCCCAGTGCGGCGGGCTCGGCCCAGCACAGCTCGGCGAGCTGGTCGACCACCAGGTACCACACGAGGGAGTCATCGCCGATCGTCAGCCCGTCGGGTCCGAGCACGGTGCGCGCCGATGCCCGGGCTGCGGCGCGGTCTCCGTCGGCGAGCTGGGCCAGGGCGGCGGTGGTGCGCCAGGCCGGTTGACCGGGGTGACGGGCCACGAGCGCCTCGCCCCATCCGCGCAGCTCGGCGTAGCGGCCGTGGCGGCGAGCGAACAGGAGCCGTCGGCCGACGTCGAACTGCGACCCCTCGCCGGCGTGGGCGGGCAGGCCGTCGCGCATGCCTGCTGCGGTCAGGGCCTCGGCCTCGTCGCCGCGGCCCTCGAGGTGGGCGAACATGGCGAAGAGCAACGAGGCGTACGCGTCGTACCACGGCCGGCCGTGCGGTGCGGCGACGGCCCCCAGCCGCTCGGCCATGACGCGGGCCTCCGGCAGCCGACCGGCCTCGAGCAGGTCGACGGCGGCGTAGTAGAGACCAGCGACCTGGTGGTCATCGGACGCGTCGGCGTAGCGGATCAGGTCGACGTGGAAGTCCACCCGGTCCTGGAGCCGGGCGGGGTCGGCGAAGGCGTTGCGGTGGGCGAAGAGCACCACGGCGGCAGACGACGGGTGGTCCTCCAGCTGGTCGAGGAGGCTGAGTGCCAGCCGGGTCCGCTGGCGCTCCTCCTCTCGGAGATCGGTGCCCGACAGGCTCAAGGAGTGCCACCCCAGCGCGAGGGCCCGATCACCCACCCGCTCCTCTGGGATGCGATCCAGGGCATCGTCCAGCAGGCGTTCCAGGCGGTCGTTGACCGGCGAGAGGTCGTAGGGGAACCCGCGAGACGCCTCGCCGAGGGCGGCTTCGACGGCGCTGACCAGCAAGAGACCGGCGTCATCGCCCTCCTGCGCAGCTTCGGCGATGGCGTCGAGCGCCCGGTGCCATCCCCCGACGTCACCGATGTAGCGGCTGGCCGCCATCGAGAGGAGGAGGCCGTCGACCCGAAGCTGCCAGACATCTTCGCCCCGAGCGGTCGGGGCCTCGAGCAGGGTCGCGACCCGTTCGGCCCAGGCCCCGGCCTCGACGTCGGCGAGGGCGGCGAGCGCCTCGTGGCCGGCGGCCAGGGCGGCGCGGGTCGTGCGGACGGGATCGGCGAGGCGGCCGGCGGCCAGCAGGTGCTGGGCGACCGTGGTGGCATGGTCCGGTTCGGGCGGCCGTGACTCGATCGCATCCGCGATCCGGAGGTGGAGCTGGGCCTCGCGGTTCCGGGTGATGCGCGCCACCAGAGCTTGTTGCACAAGGGCGTGCGGGAACGTGACCCACCCGATGTCCTCGTCCTCGACGAGCAGGCCGGTGGCGACCGCGACGTCGACCACGTCGAGCAGGGCGTCCGGGCTGAGACCGGCCACCGTGCCGAGGACCCCGAGATCGACCCGCAGGCCGATGACCGCAGCGGCACTCAACACGGCGAGCGCACCGGTGTCGAGTGCGGTGAGGCGCTGGTCGAGCACGTCGCGCACCGAGTCGGGGACGGCACGGGGGTCAGCAGGGTCGAGATCGCCACCGTTGTCGACCAACGACTCGATGAAGAACGGGTTGCCTCCGGTGCGGTCGCGCAGCGCGGCTGCGGCATCGGAGGAGACCGCCCGGCCCCGGTCGTCGAGCAGCTCGATGACCTCGTCGACCTCGAACCCGGCGACGCCGACCGTGGTCAAGCGGCCATCTCGACGGGCATCGGAGAGCAGCCGATCGAGCTCCGCGGTCGGCCGTCCCGCCGGGCGGCGCACGGTCGCCACGACCAGGAGCCGACCGACCCGGTCCTGGTGCACGAGGTGATCGAGCAGCGCGAGGGTGGCAGCGTCGGCCCACTGCAGGTCGTCGAGCACGAGGAGGACCGGTGCCACCGCTGCCGAGTCCTCGAGCAGCTCGGTGACGGCCTCGTAGAGCTCCCAGCGCTCGGCGCGCGCACCGGTGGACTCGGCGGCGGGTGCATCGACCCACTCGGGAAGGAGGACGGCGAGCGCGGGGCGTGCCGCGACGGAGGCACGGGCCTCGTCCGGTTCCACGCTGCGGGCCGCCGTGCGCAGGGCCTCCACGAAGGGCTGGTGGGCGACGAGGCTCTCGGGCGTGCACCGTCCCCAGAAGACCTGGCCCCCGTCATCGTGGACGACCCGGGCGAGGTGCTGGACGAGGCGGGTCTTCCCCACGCCGGGCTCACCCTCGAGGGCCACCAGGGTGACCTCGCCGTGCCGAGATGGGTCGGCGACGGACATCCACACGGACCGGAGGACGGCGAGCTGCGACCGCCGGCCGACGAACCCGCTTCGGGTCCTTCGCTCGATGACCGCGGGCGGAAGCGGGAGCCGCTCGCCTGGGGCGCGCGGCACGGTGACGGCCAATGACCCCGCACTGCTGCGGGTCGCGCTGACCTCGAGAGCCAGGCTCGGGTCGTGGGCCAGCACGGCATCGGCGAGGCGGGCCAGCTCGGGGCTGGGATCCAAGCCGAGCTCCTCGCCCAGGTGGGCGCGGGTTCGCTCGAAGGCCCGCAAGGCCTCCGCTTGGCGGCCGCAGCGATAGAGGGCGGTGATCAGCTGGAAGGTGAACCGCTCCCGCAGCGGGTGCTCGATCGCCGCCAGCTCGAGATCGCCGACCACGGTGGCGTGGCGACCGAGTTCGAGGAGCAGCTCGAAGCGGGCCTCCATGGCCGCCACGCGCATCTCCTCGAGCCGGACTGCGTCGCCCTGCGCCCAGGGCTCGCTGGCGAACTCGGCCAGTGCCGGTCCCTGCCACAGCGCCAGGGCTTCGTCGAGGAGGGCGACGCGGTCGAGTGCCGGTGTCTCGGTGCGGCTGCTCTGCGCCACGAGTGACTCGAACCGGTCGGCGTCGTACGCACCGGGGGCCAAGGCGAGGCGGTAGCCGTCCCCCACCCGTTCGATCACGGTCGTGCCCGCCGGGCTCGACCCCAGGATGCGCCGCAGGTTGGACACGTAGCTCTGGAGCGTGTTCACGGCGCTGGGCGGCGGCTCGCCCGACCACAACTCGTCGGCGAGGCGTTCGGCCGACACCGAGCGCGAGCCGGCGAGGGCCAAGCGCGTCAGCACGGCGCGCTGCTGGCGACCTCCCAGTGCCAGCGCCGTCGCACCCCGGTGGGCGCGCAGCGGCCCGAGCACGCAGAGCTCGAGCGGCTCGGTCGTTCGAGATGGATCCGTGGCCATGGCGGGCCACAGATGCTAATCGGCTCCTGCTGGCGGCTCGCTTCTGACCCAGACCGCCGGTCCTTCCCGCTCGAGACGGTCCGGCGGCTGAAGCCGCAGCTCACGCTCTTGCGTCGGCTCCTGCCGAGGTGTAAACAGTGAACCACATGGTTCAGTATGCGAACGCTCAGCTCGACGCCTCCTTCGCGGCGCTGTCGGACTCCACGCGACGTGGCGTCCTCGAACAGCTCGGCCGCCGGGAGGCCTCGATCTCGGACCTCGCCGATCGCTTCCACATGACCCTCACCGGCATGAAGAAGCACGTGAGCGTCCTCGAACAGGCGGGCCTCGTCGTCACGGAGAAGGTCGGCCGCGTGCGGACCTGTCGGGTCGGCGACCGCCGGCTCGAGGATGTGGCGGGATGGATCGAGCGCTACCAGCACCTCTGGGACGAGCGCTTCGACGAGCTCGACCAGATCATCGAAGAGTTGAAACTGAAGGAGAAATCAGATGGACACGAACCCACAAGGTGATCTCGCCTCCGCAGAGCACGTCACGAAGGTGGAGCGGACCTCAGATCGAGAGGTCGTCGTCACGCGATCGTTCGACGCTCCCGCACACCTGGTGTTCGAGGCGTGGTCGGACCCCGAGCTGTTCCGGCGCTGGTGGGTGCCGAAGTCGATGGGCATGACGCTGAGCTCCTGCGAGATGGACGTGCGCACCGGCGGCCGGTACCGCCTCGGGTTCGAGGGCATGGACTTCTTCGGCCGGTACCTCGAGGTGACCCCGCCGTCGCGCATCGTCTGGACCAACGAGGAGGGCGGAGCCGATGCATCCGTCACCACGGTCACCCTGACCGAGACCGACGGCAGGACGCTGGTGGTCGTGAGCGAGCTCCATCCCTCGAAGGAAGCACTCGACGCCGAAGGTGGTGGCGCATCCGAGGCGATGCACGAGACGTTCGCGCAGCTCGACGAGCTGCTCGCCGAGCTGACGTCAGCACCGTGAGCGCCTGACCCGGGTCATCCAGCCGACGCTCCCGGCAGGGCGGGCATCACCCTCGTTGCTGGAACGAGGCGATCCGATCGACCGCCTCGACGATGACCTCCATCGACGCCGCGAACGAGAGCCGGATGAACCCGCCTCCGTCGATCGGGTCCATGTCGGTGCCCGGCACCAGCGCCACCCCCTCGTCCTCCAACAGGGCACGGCACCACTCCGTCGACGACGGGTGCTCGCCGAGCTGCCCGCGGATGCCGGCCCACAGGTAGAACGCCCCGTCGACCGGGGCGACGGGGCCCCAGCCCAAGCGGTCCAGCGAGTCGTACAGGAACGTCCGCTTCGCTGCGAGCACCTCGACCGCCCGGTCGGCCTCGGCGTAGGAGCGCTCGGTGAACGCGCCGAGCGCCACCCGCTGCGCCGGCGTGGGCGGGCACAGTGCGACGTTGCCGGCCAGGGCATCCACCGCGCCGAGGAGGTCGTCGGGCAGCAGCGCCCAGCCGATCCGCCAGCCCGTCATCCCCCAGTACTTGGAGAACGACGACACGGCGATGGTGCTCCGGTCGAGCGACCACGCACAGGTGCCGCGGCTCGTGGCCCCCGGCCCCTCGGTCGGGTAGGTGATGCCGTGGTAGATCTCGTCGCTCACCAGGCGGACGTCGTGGCCTGCGCACCAGGACGCGATCGCTGCGAACTGATCTCGGCTCATCATCGAACCGGTGGGGTTCGCCGGCGACGCCAAGACGAGCCCGGCGAAGGGTCCACGTGCGGCGACGGTGGCATCGAGCGCCTCGGTCGTGAGGCGGAACCCGGTGTCTGGACCCACCGCGATGTCGATCGGTTCGACGTCGAGGGCGTGCAGGAGGTTGCGGTAGGCCGGGTAGCCGGGCCTGACGACCGCCACACGGTCCCCGGCGTCGAAGGCGGCGAGGAAGGCGAGCACGAACGCGCCGGACGCACCGGTGGTGACCGCCACGGACCCCGGGTCGATCTCGAGCCCGTACCAGCGCTGGTGGTGCCCGGCGATGGCGCGACGCAGCTCCGCCGTGCCCAGGGGGCCGGTGTAGCCGAGCGGATCGCCACCGGCGTGGAGCTCGCCAGCCAGGGTGCGGACGTCGGTCGGGGCCCCGCCCGAGGGCTCACCGGCACAGAGCGACAGCACCTCTCGGCCGGCGTCGCGCAGCGTAACCACCCGATCGAGGATCGCCATCACCTCGAACGGTGGCACCTGCGACCGCGCCGAAGCCTTCACCGGGACCGGGCGATCACCGGAGCGCCGGAGGTGGCCGACGCCAGTTGACTGGAGAGGCTGCGCCACATCGAGCCATCATGGCCTCAGCGGACCCAGGACCCGGGCCGAGCGCACCGATGGGTGGCGGGAGCGACGGGTGGGGGGCCAGAGCCGAGGGCCGGCCGGAGCGACCAGGGCGGCGGTGGCGCCCTGGCGCTTGGAACAGCCGTGCACCATGTTCCAAGCGGCGTGAGAGCGTCCTGCAAGCGGCCCGTCGGATCATGCGTGCAGCCGGAACCGACCGACCACCAGACCCGAGGAGCCCCCATGCTCGCCCTGCTCATCGTCCTCACCTACGTCGTCATCACCCCGCTCGAGGTCCGCCTCGGCGGTCCCGCGACGCGCTCCCGGCGCGCCAACCTGGCGATGATCCTCCCGGTCCTGGTGGCGGCCGCCCTGTCGGATCTGGCCCTGGTCGGCGTGTCGCAGTACGGCCATCGCCACGGCGCTGGTCTCCTCCCCTGGCTCGGCCTCTCGGGTCTGCCGGCGCTGGTGGCGACGATCGTGGTGGTCGACCTCGCCGGCTACCTCACCCACCGCTGGAGCCACACCTCGGCCCGCCTGTGGAGCGTCCACCGCGCCCACCACACCGATCCGGACATGGACGTGACCACATCGCTCCGCAACCACCCGCTGGATGTGGTCGCCATCGTCCTGGGCTCGTCCCTTGCGGTGCTCCTCCTGGGCGCGGCGCCTGCCCACGTCGCCGTCTCGGGGGCCCTCGGCGCGGTCTTCGGGCTCTGGGACCACATCCGGATCGTCCTCCCGAGGCGGCTCGAACGGGCGCTCGTGTGGGTGATCCAGACGCCGGGTCTGCACCGGGTGCACCACTCGCCGACGCTGCCGGAGACGAACACGAACTACGGCTTGATCTTCACCTTCTGGGACCGCCTGCTCGGCACCTACTCGCCCCCGGACGGCCGGCACCCCACCGGCCTCGACACGCTCGACCTGGCCGAACGGCAGACCGTCCGGGCCATGCTGCTGGAGCCTGCCCGCCCGCTCGTCAAGGCGCCCACGGGTGCGCCCGATCTGGCCGCCGCTCACGCCCGGTCATGATCGCAGCGAGCCACGAGGCCGCACCGCCTGGTCCCCGGCTCAGAGCCCGAGGGCGAAGCGGACGACGCGGTCCTTCACCAGCGTGGGCGTGAGCCGCTGGGCGAGGAGGATGGCCTGGGCATCGATCCCTACCAGGTAGCGAGCGCGCGGCATCGACGACGTGAGGGCACCGCCGATCACCTTGGCGCAGCCCGCCGGGCTGCCCATGATCGGCTCCAGCAGCCGCTGGCCCTGGAGGGATCGGCGGTACGCCGAGCCGTGGCGGGTGCCCTCAGCGTCGCGGCGGTCGATGTCGCGCTCGAACTCCTCCCAGATGCCCGTCTTGAACCCGCCCGGTTCGACCAGGACGACCTTCACCCCTTCCCCGGCGACCTCCATGCGCAGCGCATCCGACAGGGCTTCGAGCGCGTGCTTGGCACCGGTGTAGTGGCCGGCGAACGGGGCGGTGCTGAGCCCGGCGATCGAGGAGATGTTGATGATGCGCCCGCCCTCCCCGGTGCGCAGGCCGGGCAGGGCGAGGCGGGCGAGGCGCATCGGGGCGTGGACCATCGTCTCGAACAGCCGGTGGGCCTCGTCGTCGCCGACGTCTTCGACCGCTCCGGTCAGCGCGTACCCGGCGTTGTTCACGAGCCCGTACAGCGGGGGGAGACCCTCGACGGCCCGCTCGCACGCCTCGGGATCGGTCACGTCGAGCAGCACGGTCTCCACCTCGACCCCAGCGTCGGCCGCAGCGGCGTGGACGATCTCGGCCTTGGCGTCAGACCGGACCGACCCGACCGAGTGGAACCCGAGGCGGGCCACCTCCAGCACGGTGGCCAGTCCGATCCCGGAGTTGGCCCCGGTGGTGAGCACGGTCTGCGACGAACGATCTGCCATGGGCCTCCCGTACCCGCTCCCGAGGCTCAAGAGTCGCGGCCGCCGACGGTGGTCCCCGATCGCCACCAGGAGCAGGCGCTGCTCACCGAACACAGGCTGCGCATCACGCCTGCGCGCATCCCTGGCACTGGTCCGAGGGACGTTCCCATGTGGTGCCCATACACCTCGCCGCCGTCAGGCCGGATCTGGTTCGAAAGGGTCCTGTTTGGAAGGAGCGCGACCGCGATGATGAGATCCAACAGCCGCGCGATCACGCCGACGAGCACCGCGGCGGGCTCGGCCTGAACTGTCTCCGACGCCTGGTCGGTGGCGTGCACGATCGCCACACCCGGGGATGGCCAATCCGGTCAGGCCGGATGGCAGCCGGTGTCGACCTGCACCCTGACCTCGACCTTTCCGTTGTTTCCCCTCAATCGGTCGCCGAGCGAGACCGTTGCTCGCTGGTCCCCTCGCTGAAGGGTCTAGGTCGACATCCGCCACGACCGGCAAGAGTACGTCGCCCTCGAACTCCGTCATCGTTGGTTCCACCGGTGAGGTGCTCAGCCGCGCCGGCCGGGCGCCGGTGGCAGCCCGAGCCGAGGAAGGTGCCGCCCCTTGATGCGCACGAGTGGCGACAGCACCAGGTGGGAGTCCCACCAGACCGCCACGTCATCCGTCCATCCGGGCGCCACCGTGAGGTCCAACCGGTAGAACGCGGCGTTGCGGTCGGCGCCCGCAACGGCGAGGAAGACCTCGTGCTGTCCCTCCACAAGCGGCTCGCCCGGCCCGGGCCACACCGCAACTCGCGGAGCACCGCGCAGCCTCGACATGACGGAGGTGGAGCAGGAGGCCGCGATCACGTCCACCTGCCGGAACATGCCGGGCGGCACCGTCGCCGTCAGCGCCGGCTTGTCCGCACCCATCGCGAGGATGTCGCTGTGGTTCAGGTTCTCGCTCGTCCCGGTGAAGCGCAACGGGCGCGGGTCGATGTTGAGCACCCCGTTGCTGCGGCGGCCGATGTAGAGGACCTCGACCTCGCGACCGGACTGCTTGCCCACCGCATTGGTCACTCGCATCCGCAGCCAGTGCTCGACGGTGTCGCGCTCGAGTACCTCGGCGGACGCGTCCGGGGGCGTGACGGGCGTGAGGGTGACGAGGTCGCCGTGCCGCGGGTCCAGCGAGAGCGCGAGGCGCAGCCGCGGCTGGCGCCACCACTGCTGGTACAGGGTCACGCCGAGCGCCAGGACGGCCGCGATCCCGCTGGCGATGCTGATGAGCAACGACGCCGAGTCAGAAGGAATCATGAGCAGGCAACGTATTCGGATCGGCCGACGCGATGCGATGCGCGCCTGGGGCGTCGCCACCGGCCTGGTGTTCCGGCAGCACGGTGCTCAGATGCAGAGCCGGCGAACGTCAGATGGTAACTGATCTGTTACAGTAACTGCGAGGTTACGATTTCAAGACCTGGGAAGGCTGCTACGCATGGGACTCACGGTGGTTCGGTACGAAACGAAGCCCGATCGAGCGGATGAAAATCAGTCGCTCATCGAAGCCGTTTTCACGGAGCTCGCCAGCGACCGACCCGAGGGCTTGCGGTACGAGAGCTACCCGGATGGCGGATGGCACAACCTTCGTGCATGTGGCCGAGACCGACACCGACGACGGCACGAACCCGTTGAACGCCATGCCGGCGTTCAAGGCGTTCACGGCGGACATCGCTGATCGATGCTTGATCGGACCCGTTGTATCGGAGGCCACCTTGGTTGGCTCGTACCGTCGAGGAGCAAGTCGATGACGAAGATCGCCGGGTCCGCCGCCGACTGCCCGTGGGTGCTCACGACTCCGAGCGGCGGGTCTGAGTTCACTGCTTATCGTGATGACACGCTCGACCCGCCTTCGCTGGTGGTCCAGGGGGGCAAGACCCAGTTGCACTACGACCTGCGCTGCCTCGACGACCTGCGCACGATGCTCGTCGACGCCGGTGACTGGGTGCCGCTCGGGAACGCAGACGAACAGAAGCCCGCCGCCGAAGGGACCGTCGAGGCCTGGGCCCGGTCAGCGCACAACCCGGTAGGCGGTTGGTACGGACTGAAGAAGGGCTTGCGGGGCCGTTTCGGCAACTACGTGCCGCCCGTCATGGAGGCGCTCGGCTGGGCAGAAGTCGAACACCACTCCCGCAACAACCGGATGCGAGCGGTCTGAACCGCCTCATGACTGCCGCCGCGCCTGCGGGTGATCCGTTCGCCGCGCTCGGCGATCCCAACCGGCGCGCCATCGTCGCCTTGTTGGGCTCGGGTGAACGGGCCGTCGGCGAGCTCGCCGACTCCCTGCCCATAAGCCGGCCCGCTGTTTCCCGGCATCTGCGACTGCTCAAGGAAGCCGGTCTCGTCGTGGAGGCGAGGCACGGCACCCGGCGTATCTACCGACTCGACGATGAGGGCCTCGAAAGCGTCGCCGCCTTTCTCACGCTTGCATGGGGCGAGGCCGCTGCCCGCTTCCGCCTGGTGGCCGAGAACACCGAGCCCGCCGAGAAGAGCCGGCCATCGTGACCATCGATCCGTTGCGATTGAGCTTCGAGATCAACTGCCCTGCAGACCACGCATTCACGGTGTGGACCACCCGCATGTCGGCCTGGTGGCCCAAAGGGCACTCCGCATCGGGCGACCCCAACACGACCGTCACCCTCGAACCAAAGCAGGGCGGCCGGATCTTCGAACGCACGCCCGACGGCGACGAGATCGAATGGGGCGAGATCACGAACTGGGAACCACCACACCGCTTCGCGTACCTCTGGCACATACGCCGAGACCGAAGCGACGCCACCGACGTTCAGATCACCTTTGTGGACCTCGGTGGCACGACCCGGCTCGACATCGTCCACTCGGGCTGGGAACGGCTCGGCGAAGACGGGGCCGCCTGGCGCAACTCGAACCGAGCCGGATGGGACGCCCTGCTCCCATCGTTCATCGCAGCGGTGGAGAACCCCGAGCGTTCGCCACCGGCGCCCAACTGTCGTGCACCAGCTCGTCGATGATGCCGATGAGATACGAGACGGCCAGCAACGAGGCCGGACAGGACGTGCCCAGGAGAAGCAGGACTAGGAGGCATCGTCTTCCTGATGGCGCATCGCCGGCGTACCCGGCGGGTTGCGGACCCCGGGCTGGGCATCAGGATTCTGCACGCAGACCTCGCACTCGAGTCCGTCGGGATCGCGGAAGAAGAGGCTGAGGATGTGGCCGAAGTCGACGACAGACCGACGCGGGTCCGGGCGCTGGTCCGCCGATACTCGCCGGGACGGAATGCGCCCCTTCATGGCAACGTGGGGCCCATGGTGACCGGCGGTGTTCGCTACGACGAGATCGGCAGGAGCTACGCCGTCACCCGACGGGAGGACCCACGCATCGCCGCACCGATCTGGCGAGCGTTGGGGGCCGCCTCGACGATCGTGAACGTCGGCGCGGGCACCGGGAACTACGAACCGCCGGACCGTCGGGTCGTTGCCGTCGAGCCCTCACTCGAGATGATCGGCCAACGCGCCGGCCGATCTCATCTGGTGGTGCGCTGCGGCGCCGAGCTCCTCCCGTTCCGACCGGGGGCCTTCGACGCCGCATTGGCAGTCCTCACCCTTCACCATTGGCGCGACGCTCAGGCCGGCCTGGCGGAGATGCGCAGGGTCGCAGAGCGCCAGGTCATCCTCTACTTCGAGCCACTGCGCACGACGGGCTTCTGGGTCCTCGACTACTTCACCGAGACCGCCGACGTGCCCTCCGAGCAGAACCCGCCTGGCGAAAGCCTCATCTCTGACCAGCTCGACATCCAGGACATCCAGATCGTCGAAGTGCCGGCTGACTGTACCGACGGCTTCGGCGCCGCCTACTGGTCCCGGCCCGAGGCATACCTCGACCCGCGGGTGCAGGCCGGCATGTCATGGTTGGCGCTTCAACCCGAGGCAGCTCGTCGAGATGGCACCGAACGCCTCGCACGCGATCTGCGAAGCGGCCGATGGGATGACCTCCACGGACACCTGCGAACGCAGCGTTCCTACGATGGCGGATACCGGCTCGCCATCGCCGGCTCCTGACGGTGCCCAGAACGCTGGCCGGTGGCGTAGGCATCTCGATGCACCGGGGTTTACCCTGCGACCCGACAGATCGGCGCGGATCGCACTTACGATTCCACTCGTGGTAATGCGGTGGTTCGTGGGAGCGCTTCGGTGAGTTCGCCGCTGATGCAGCGGGAGCGGTTGGGGTCGCTGCTTGTACCGCTCGCCATCGTGTGCCTGGTGTTCCTCATCGTCGGTGCCGTGTTCATCTCGCGCCTGGACGAGCATGAGGGACCGTCAACGAAGCAGAGAAGGGCCTACGAAGATTGCATGGAGCCGTACCTCCCGCCGCTGTACGAGGACGACCCCGGGCGTCTACCTGACCCGACGGTGTCCACCTCGACCGCCCCACCTGCAGAACTTCGCAGGTGCCACCGCCTCCTGGATGACTGACTCACCAGTAGGCCGTGTCGTACTTCGTCGGAGTTGGCCCTTGGGGGCGACCCCGCACTCGCCCTCTACAACGCCAACAGCAGCATGGACCGCGACAAGGATGGCGTGGCCTGCGAGGCATAGCGCCGAGGTCCTCGCCGCCTGCTGTCACGCAAGCTCACACGAAGCTGGCGGGGCCGAACCGGTTCGGTCGATGTGTTCGACGGACAGATGCAGCATCGCCGTGATCGGCGTCCTCGCCGAGGCGGAGCCTCAGGCTCCTGGCGTCACCATCGGCGGTTCTGCTCGACCGCCCGTCGGCTGGAGCTGGTGGCCACACGCGCACTGGTACTGATCACCGTGCGGACAAGGTGTCTCCACCCGCAGGCGGCATCCGCAATCCTCGTTGGTGCAGGTCAGTTCCGTTCCACTGTCGATGGCCATGGTCCGTCGCTACCCCGGTTCGCGGGGCGCCAACCCGTCGGGGCCGCGGGCAGGTCGCATTGGCTGCCTTCGAGCAGATCCTTGGCATCCGGGCCCAACAGCACGCCGATGAGCGTCCCTCCGACCGTTCATCGGATCGGGTGTGGAGGAGGATGTCGCAACGGCGTCCGTAGACTGATGGCGTCCGGTCAACTCCTGCTGCGGAGCGTCCGTGGCCCGCTGGACGAAGATGAACAAGGAGGTCCCATGACGACCTCGATGTGTCAACGCTGCGGCGAATCGGTCTTCTGGTTCGCACGGCACAGCGTCTGGCTGCATGGCGAGAGCCATTCCCGGTTCTGCGCACCGGTCGGCTCCGGTCTGCAGGCAGCCGTCAGCCCACACGGGTCGACATCGTTGCGCTGATCACGAAACTGGCAGCAGCCGTGCCTGCTGCCAGCCGGGGCCGCCTTGGCCTGTCTTGCCATCCTCTGCGGCCAAGAACCGGAGGAAGCCGTGAGCTGGGTCCGAGCCACCTAGTGCGAGCGCGCCAGGGAGACCGACGAGCAGGAAGCGTTCGCTCGCAACATCACGTCCTGAGCACTGCGCAGCTTCGTGCGTGTGCCCCGAACCGCCGGTGCGGCGAGACGTCGAGGACGCCGTTGACGTTCGAGGAGGACCTGCGGCGACCGTGACGGAGTCGGTGCCCGTGCGTCCGGGTCGCTCGAGCACAGCCTCTCCCCTGGCCGTGGCATCCTCGTCCCAGCCTTGGTCAGGTATTGCAAGCATCAAGATCGTGCGCCCCACCGTCACCTGGGGGCGCTCACCGACCAGCAACGCCCGCCGAGCGTGTGGGTGCCCAACCGAGAGGCGCATCGTGGATTTCGAGGATTACATCGAACTCGTCGTGAAGGGGTTCGAGGCTGCGGGCGTGCTCATCCTCGCCATCGGATCGTTGGCCGCGCTCACCGGCGCGGCCATCACGTTCGTGCGCGGCGATCGGAACGCCGCATACGAACAGGCTCGTCACGACGTGGGCCGGGTCATCCTGCTCGGCTTGGAGATCCTGATCGTCGCCGACATCGTCAACACGATCACGATCGACCCGACCCGGGAAAGCGCCTTGGTACTGGCCATCATCGTTCTCGTCCGCACGTTCCTCAGCTTCTCCCTCGAGATCGAACTCGAAGGCACCGTCCCCTGGCGGCGACGACCCTCCCCCACTGGCGAGCCGGAGTGACCACCTCCAAAGCGTTCCGGGTCAGGACCGCCAGATGAGCGACGCGCCGGAGCCGTGCGCGTGCTCGCCCTCCGGCCGTCGGGGATGGGTCTATCCGTCGATCCGCTCGTAGGACAGCTGGAGGTCGTCCTCCCAGGGTCCACCATCGCGGGCCATGGTGCCCCGCGCTCGGAGGCGGGCGCCATCGGCCTCGATCGTGAACACCATGCGCTGGGCGAAGCCGGATTCGTCCCGGTGCCAGCTCACCTCGTCGTCGGCGACCTCGACGAGGTACCGCCGCGACACGTCACGCTCGTCGAAGTAGATCATCGTGAAGGTGCCGGCGGCATCGTCGGACCCGATGATCGCCACGCCGCTGGGGATCTCCGGCTCGTCGATCTCCGAGCGCATCAACACGAAGGCGCCGCCCTGGTGCCACTCGAACGATGTGCGCCCGTGGAAGGTCACCCCCGGGACCATCGGATGGGTGCCGGTCGTCCGCCAGACGCCGACGAGGGGCGTCAGCGGCTCGAGCGCCGGGTTCGCTCGCTGGGCATCGGAACCGATCGGCGTCGTCATCCACACGATGCTTCCACGATCACGACCTCCTTCGCCCGCCGCGCCGGATCGGTCCCGGAGACCCCTGGGTTGCCGCCCGACCAGTCGGGGTAACGAGGGGTCCACGACCGACCCGAGGAACAACATGTCGAACGATGCAGCAGTGACCCAAGATCTCATCCAGACGCTCGAAGATGGCAAGGACGGCTTCGCCAAGGGCGCCGACAAGCTCGAGAAGGACGGTGAGACGACCCTGGCCAGCGCGTTCCGGGAGCTGGGTGCGGCCCGCGGCGTGATGTCCGACGAGCTCCAGACGATCGCCGCCGGCTACGGCGACCAGATGGAGGAGTCCGGCTCGGTCGCCGCCAAGGCGCACCGGGGCTGGATGGCCGTCAAGGACGCCATCGCCGGGTCCGACGCAGACGGCGTCCTCGACGCCGCCGAGCAGGGCGAGGATCACGCCGTGTCGGAGTTCGAGAAGGCGCTGGAGAGCGACATCTCCCCGGAGTTCAAGCCCGTCGTCCAGCGTCAGCTCGACGAGGTCCGCGCTGCCCGCGACCAGGTCAAGTCCCTGCGCAGCAGCCGCAGCTGACCTGATGGGGCCGGGTGGCCGGCCTCAGCAGGACCCGGTGAGGTCGGGGCGGAACTGCTCGAGCTGGGCGCGGTCGAGGAGGTGGGCGGCGACATCGGTGGCGACGATGGTGGTCGTCCCCTCCGGGAGCGAGTCGCGCACCGCGATGAGGTCGTCGTGGTCGAGCTTCGGCGACACGGGCGGGTGCGCGGCGAGCAGGTCCAGGTTCGACCGCACGAGGAACACCTCTTCCCCGCGCTTGGCCAGCCGGAAGCCGATGCTCGATCCGACCAGACCGCCCTGGTCGCCGGGCATCTCGGCCAGCGCGGCATCGAGATCGGGACCGAAGGTGACCGGCTCGCCCGCCGCCTGGTCGATGAGACGGGCGAGTGCTTCCCGGTCGAGCGTGGGCGCGCCGTCCACCGAGGTCAGCTCCTGGCCCGGAGGCGGTGCCAGCTGGTTGCGGACCAGGCTGATGACCAGGGCGTGCTGCACCGAACAGAGGTCCGCCATGCGGTCGGGGTGGACGAAGCCGTCCGATGACGGCGGGAAGACGATGGGCCGGCCGTCGATGGCGAGGCGGGTCCCGACCGTGTCGCCGACCTGGATGTAGCGGTCGTCGCCGTTGACCAGAACCAGGACCGGGCCGTCGACGCCGGCCAGGGCGTCGGACGCCTGGAGGTCGCCGATCAGCTCCTCCACCACCGCCGGGGCGAGGGGCTGGCCAAGGCGGTCGCTCTGGCGGTGCACCACCAGCGGGGTGACGGCCACACCCAAGATCACGGCGGCAGCGACGGCCACCGGCGTGATCCGGCGCCCGTGGGTCACGCTCGGGAACAGGACCGGTGCGAGCCGGGCCGCCAGCCACCCGAGCACGAGCAGCTCGAAGAACGAGAGGGCGAACGCCCAGTGGTAGAAGTTCAGCCGCCCCTGCTCCGGTGAGTCCGGGATGTTCATGCCCGTCACCAGCGCAGCGACGCCGAGCACGCCGAGCATGGCGACCGCCGCCAGGAACTTCGGTTCGCGCCGCCGCCACCAGGCGCCGGCCAGAACGATGCCGCCGACCAGGGCGAGCGTGAGCGCCACCCCGAGCGCGGAGCGGTGGGCCACGAGGTCCCAGCCCTTGGGGCTCGATCGGCCGAGGAACGGTCGGGGCCCGAGGGCGTTGGCCAGCTGCGACACGGCGGACCGGGGCCCGAGATCCTCGCGCTGCGCGTCACCCGAGTACGTGGAGAGGGCCGTGAGGTTGCCGGGGTGGCCGGTGAGCTGCTGGTAGATCACCGGCGACCAGAGCAGGAGGCCGACGGCCACCGCAGCACCGGTCCAGCCGAGCGCCGCGCCCCGACGGTCGGCGGGCGCCCGCCAGATCCACCAGACGACCGCGAGCCCTCCTGCGCCGGCCAGGACCGCCGCCGCCGGCAGGACCGAGAGGTGCTGCTGCGCAGCGAACGACCAGAAGGCGACGGTGAGCGGGGCGACGCGCAGGTCGCCGCACAGCAGGGACCAAACCCCGACCGACGCCGCGAGCAGCGGCAGCCGCCCGAAGTTGGAGCTCAGCGGATCGACCAGACCGGCGGCCCCTGCGCTGAACGCGGCCAGGCTCACGAGGACCGCGCCCGCCGCACCGCCGCGGGCGCCGAGCTGGCGGAACAGCAGCCAGGCCACGGCGAGCATCGACGCCGCGCTCACCGCAGCCGCCGCGAGCAGCGTGCCGGTGACGGGACCCAGCACGCGGGTGGCCGGCGCCAGCACCACGAAGCCGAGCGGCCCGGGGTGGGCGACGTTGCCGGCCTGCTCGCCGTAGGTCCCGCTGGTGGAGGGCTGGCCGACGAGCGGCGTGCGGCCGGTGCCGACGTCGCGCGCCCGCAGCTCGATCAGGGCGTCGTCGCCCTGTGGCTCCCAGCGGCCGTGGTTGGCCGTGGCCGCCACCATCGGTACCAGGACGAGCAGCAGCGCGGTGCAGGCGGCCACGAGGCGGCCGCGGCGATCGAGATCGCGCAGGCGGTGGACCGGGCGGGCGACCGCACCGGAGACGGGTTGCGTGGCGGGGGCCTCGGGGTCGATGTCGACCTGGTCGGTTTCGCTCACGGATCCGGCGGGTCAGTCGGCCGCGTCGCTCAGCGCCTCGGCGAGCGCGGGGTGGACGAAGAGGCTCTCCGCCAGATCGCCCACCTTCAGCCCGGCGGTGACGGCCACGGCGATCACCGAGATGAGCTCGGCGGCGTGCTGGCCGACGATCGAGCCGCCGAGCACCACGCCCGTGGCGGGGTCCGAGATGATCTTCACGAACCCGCGGGGGTCATCGTTGATCAGCGCCTTGGCGGACGCCGAGAACGGCACCTTGGTGACCCGGACCTTGCGGCCGTCGGCGAAGGCATCGGCCTCGGCCAGGCCGACATCGGCGATCTCGGGGTCGGTGAAGATGGCCGACGCCGCCTTCTCGTAGTCGATGTGGCGGTGCGGGCCGGCGTGCAGGCCGAGGGCGTGCTCGGCGATCTTGCGGCCCTGCATGGACGCGACGGACGACAGCGGGAGCTTCCCGGACAGGTCGCCCGCGGCGTAGATGTTCGGCACCGTGCTCTTGCAGTTGTGGTCCACCACCACGTAGCCGTGGTCCAGCTCGACACCGGCGTCGGTGAGCCCGAGGTGCTCCGAGTTCGGGATCGAGCCGATGCAGAGCAGCACGTGGGAGCCGCGAGCAACCCGGCCGTCGTCGCAGCGCACCGACACCGAATCGTCGGTGACGTCGATCCCCTCCGCCCTCGCGCCCTTGAACAGCTTCACGCCTCGCCCGAGGAAGTCGTCCTCGAGGACGGCGGCGACCTCGGGGTCCTTCTGCGGGAGCACCTGCTGGCGGCTCACGATGAGGGTGACGTCGGAGCCGAACGCCGAGAACATGTGCACGAACTCCACGCCCGTGACGCCGGAGCCGACCACGATGAGGTGCGACGGGAGCTCCGGCGGCGGGTAGGCGTCGCGGGTGGTGAGCACCCGAGCGCCATCGACGGGTGCCCACTCCGGGATGCGGGGCCGGCTGCCGGTGGACAACACGATGGTGTCGGCCTCGACCACCTGGGTGACGCCGTCGGCACCGGTGATCTCGACGTGGTGCGGGTCGATGACGCGGCCGCTGCCCTGCACCAGGTTCACGCCCTGGCTGCGCAGCATGCCGGTGACCGAGCCCTCGAGGCGGTTCTCGATGCCCGCGATGCGGGTCCGGAGGGCCTCGAAGTCGAGCTGGGCCTCCACGTGGACGAGGCCCATGCCGCTGGCTCGGCGCATGTCGTTCATGGCGCCGCCGGTGGCGATCATCGCCTTCGACGGGATGCAGTCCAGGAGGTGGGCGGCCCCGCCGACGATGTCCCGCTCGACCAGCGTCACCTCGGCGCCCAGCCGGGCTGCGGTGGTGGCGGCCGTGTTCCCGGCGGGACCACCCCCGATGACGACGAACCGATGAGCCATCGTCGCAGGCTACCGGTCCGGGTCTGGGCCTCCGAGCGTGGCCGAGGCGTCGATGGCCTGCGCCGCGCCGTGGTCCTCGACGTCGCCCACGAGGAGCCGAGCCGCTGCGATCACCTCGGGCTCGGCGTTGCCCATGGCCACGCCCCACCCGACCGCTTCGATGGCCGGGAGGTCGTTGTGGCCGTCGCCGACCATCATCACGTCCGACAGCGGGACGCCCAGGTCGTCGGCCACGTGGCCGATGCCCTCGGCCTTCGACACGCCGGCCACCGTGACCGACACGAACGCCGCACCGGGCATCACCGGCGACGTGGCCGCTGACGCGGTGGTCCCGGGCGGAGCCGCAGCGACCGCAGCTGCGGCGTCGTCGGCGGCGACCACGAACTGGACCCGCACGATGCGGCCGGCGAGATCGGTGACCGGGCGCCGCCGGTGCGGCAGGGCGAGGAGGGCGGCGTGGCGGACCGCGAGCGGGTCGTCGGAGTCCACCACGTAGTCGTCCCACGAGTACGTCTCGAGCACCCAGCCCCGCTGGGCGGCGACCTCGGCGCAGGCGGCCACGGCCTCGTCGGGGATCGGCTCCTCACGGACCTCGCCCGTCGCCGGGTTCCAGCGGGCGGCACCGGTGTGGAACACGTGCCAGCCGAGCGGGTCGAGGCGCTCGGCCCAGGCCCGGGTGGACCCGGCGGCGAGGCGGGCGGTGCACAGCGTCAGCCGCTGGCCGCGCGTCCGGGCCCGTTCCGCTGCCGCCCACAGCTCGTCGCTGGGCGAACCGGCCAGGCCCACGAGGGTTCCGTCGACGTCGAGGCAGATCAGCGGGAGCACCGCCGGACGGTAGGCCATCGCCGTGTGGGCGGGCGACCGACCACCAGGTCGGGACCGGGTCGGGCCTGGGCCCTCGGGACTCCCTGATGGCACGTCAGGTCGCATTGGGGGCACTGGATGGGCGGCTCGTAGGCTTTCCCCTCGATGAGCGACGACGCGACCTCGGATCCCACACCCTCCCTCGCCGACTGGGAGGCGCTGGCCGCCAAGGACCTGAAGGGCCGTTCCCCGAACGACCTGACGCGCACCCGGCCCGAGGGCATCGACGTCAAGCCGCTGTACACCTCGGCCGACACCGCAGACCTCGACACCGACACGCTGCCCGGGTTCGAGCCGTTCACCCGCGGCGTGCGGGCGACCATGTACGCCAACCGGCCCTGGACCATCCGCCAGTACGCCGGGTTCTCCACCGCCGAGGAGTCGAACGCCTTCTACCGACGCAACCTCGCCGCCGGCCAGCAGGGCGTGTCGGTGGCGTTCGACCTCGCCACCCACCGCGGCTACGACTCCGACCACCCGCGGGTGGTGGGCGACGTCGGCAAGGCCGGGGTGGCCATCGACTCGGTCGAGGACATGAAGATCCTCTTCGACGGCATCCCCCTCGACCAGATGTCGGTCTCGATGACCATGAACGGCGCCGTGCTGCCGGTGCTGGCCTCCTTCGTGGTGGCCGGCGAGGAGCAGGGCGTGAGCCAGGACCAGCTCGCCGGGACCATCCAGAACGACATCCTCAAGGAGTTCATGGTCCGCAACACCTACATCTACCCGCCCGAGCCGAGCATGCGGATCGTGGCCGACATCATCAGCTACACGTCGGACCACATGCCGAAGTGGAACTCGATCTCCATCTCCGGGTACCACATGCAGGAGGCGGGGGCGACGGCCGAGCAGGAGCTGGCCTTCACCATCGCCGACGGCAAGGAGTACGTGCGGGCCGCCATGGCCCAAGGCCTCGACGTCGACAAGTTCGCCGGGCGGCTCAGCTTCTTCTTCGCCATCGGCATGGACTTCTTCATGGAGATCGCCAAGCTGCGCGCCGCCCGCATCCTGTGGCACCGCACGATGAGCGGGTTCGAGCCCAAGAACCCCAAGTCGCTGATGCTGCGCACGCACTGCCAGACCTCAGGCGTCTCGCTCACCGCCCTCGACCCGTACAACAACGTGATCCGCACCACCATCGAGGCCATGGCCGCAGTGCTGGGCGGCACCCAGTCGCTGCACACCAACGCGTTCGACGAGGCGCTGGGCCTGCCCACGGACTTCTCGGCCCGCATCGCCCGCAACACCCAGCTGGTGATCCAGGAGGAGACCGGCGTCCCCCACGTCATCGACCCGCTCGGCGGCAGCTACTACATCGAGTCGCTCACCAACGAGCTGGTCGACAAGGCCCAGGCGCTCATCGACGAGGTCGAGGAGCTGGGCGGCATGACCAAGGCCGTGGAGTCCGGCATGCCCAAGCTCCGCATCGAGGAGTCGGCGGCTCGGCGCCAGGCCCGCATCGACCGGGGCGAAGAGGTCGTGGTCGGCGTCAACAAGTACAAGGTCGAGAACCCCGAGCTCGTCGACGTGCTCGACATCGACAACGCCTCGGTGCTGGCCCAGCAGATCGCCAAGCTCGAGAAGATCCGCGCCGAGCGCGACGACGTCGCGGTCAAGGCCGCCCTCGCTGCGCTCACCGAGGGTGCAGCGGGCGACCGCAACCTGCTCGCCCTGTGCATCGACGCCGCCCGGGCCCGCGCCACCGTCGGCGAGATGAGCGACGCCATGGAGACCGTGTTCGGCCGCCACGCCGCCCAGGTCCGCACGATCGAAGGGGTGTACGTGAACAGCTACGCCGGCGACGAGGGGTTCGCCGCCCTCTCCAGGCGCATCGACGCCTTCGAGGCCGCTCAGGGCCGCCGCCCCCGCATGCTCGTGGTGAAGATGGGCCAGGACGGCCACGACCGTGGCGCCAAGGTCATCGCCACCGCGTTCGCCGACCTCGGGTTCGTGGTCGACGTCGGCGTGCTGTTCCAGACGCCCGCCGAGGCCGCCGCCGACGCCGTCGACAACGACGTCCACGTGATCGGCGTGTCGAGCCAGGCCGCCGGCCACAAGACCCTGGTCCCGCAGCTCATCGCCGAGCTGAAGGCCAAGGGCGCCGACGACATCCTCGTGGTGGTCGGCGGCGTGATCCCGCCGCAGGACTACGGCTTCTTGGAGGAGGCGGGCGTGGCGGCGGTGTTCGGCCCCGGCACCAACATCTTGGAGTCGGCCACCCAGGTCCTGGACCTCATCGAGGCCGAGCAGCGCTGACCGGCCCGTCCTAGGATCCCTGCTCGCCGGTGCAACCAGGACCAGAGCAGGAGCGGGGACATGCAGGACATCCGAGGACGACGCGCACAGGTGCTGGCCACCGCTGCGGTGGCCGTGGCGCTGCTGGTGGGAGCAGCCGGCTGCGGCGGCGGGAGCAGCGACAGCTCCAGCAGCTCCGACGGCGGCACCAAGACCAGCCAGGACAGCGGCGACAAGACCAGCAAGAGCGGCGGCAGCAGCGACGACGCCGGATCCGGCGAGCTCCCGAACCCGTGCGATCTCGTGCCGATCGAGAAGGCCTCGGAGATCCTGGGTGGCGAGTCGGCTGAACCTGAGGCCGAGAGCGGCACCGGGGGCCTGGCCTCGAAGTCGTGCTCGTGGCAGACCCAGGCCAGCATCGACGACCCCACGCTCGACGGGGCCGGTCACGTCCTGTTGCTGCAGACGATCTCGCCGCCCGAGACCATGGAGATGGACGACTTCTGGAAGGCCAGCGCCGGTGCTGCCGACGAGTCGGCCGACATCGACGGCTGCGACGAGGCCTTCTGGCTCGGCGGCTTGTTGAGCGCGCTCAAGGACGGCGTCTACCTCACCGCCTCGGCCGGCCTGGCCGACAGTTCCGAAGACGCCAAGGCGTCGGTGACCGATCTCGTCTCGACCGCCTGCGGCAACATCTAGCGAGAAGGCGGTCGGGCACGCCGGCGGGTCTGGCACCCGGCAGCCGCTAGCTTTCGGGACGTGGGTGCCGCCGACGTCGCAGCAGTGGCCGACGGCGTGCAGGCCGGGGACCGGCGGGCGCTGGCGCGGGCCATCACGCTGGTCGAGTCCACCCGCGACGACCACCGGCGCGACGCAGCCGCCGTGCTCGACATCGTCCTCCCTCGCACCGGATCTGCGGTGCGCATCGGCATCAGCGGACCGCCCGGCGTGGGCAAGTCGACGTTCATCGAAGCCTTCGGCACGTCGCTCACCGAGGCCGGCAACCAGGTCGCGGTGTTGGCCGTCGACCCCTCCAGCGCCCGCAGCGGCGGCTCCATCCTGGGCGACAAGACCCGCATGGAGCGCCTCGCCCGGGATCCCAAGGCGTTCATCCGCCCCTCCCCCGCCGGCACCGAGCTGGGCGGCGTGGCCCGCCGGACCCGGGAAGCCCTGCTGTTGTGCGAAGCCGCCGGGTTCGACGTGGTCATCGTCGAGACCGTGGGGGTCGGCCAGAGCGAGCTCGCGGTGGCCGACCTCGTCGACGTCTTCGTCCTGCTCGCCAGCCCGAGCGGCGGGGACGACCTCCAGGGCATCAAGCGCGGGATCATGGAGCTGGCCGATCTGGTGGTGGTCACCAAGGCCGACGGCGACCTGGCCAACGCCGCCAACCACTCGGCAGCCGACCTCCGCCGGGCCATTCATCTGCTCCGACCCAAGTACGACGGCATCGCCACCGAGACCCTGCTGGTCAGCTCCACCTCCGGCACCGGGGTGGCCGAGGTCTGGGAGGCGGTCGCGGCGATCCACGCCCACCTGCAGGGCTCCGGCCAGCTCCAGGCGCTGCGGGCCGGTCAGGCCAAGGCGTGGCTCTGGGACGAGATCCGCTCCGGGCTGCTCGAACGGTTCCAGGCCGACCACCCCCGCGCCGAGGTCGATGCCGTGGAGGCGGCGGTGATGTCTGGCGAGGTGGCGCCGGGCGTGGCCGCCCAGCAGCTACTGCGCCGCGTCGACGGCTGACGCGTCGTCGGAGCCGTCGGCTCCCGGCTCCTCGGCCACGATCGAGCCTTGGCTCCGGCGCACGAACGGGGCGCAGATCGCAGCACCGGCCACATCGACGATCACGAAGATCAACCGGGCTCCGATCGCCGTGGTGATGGCGATGGGCTTGGGCACCCCAGCGGCGGCGAAGAGCACGGTCTCGCGGATGCCGGCGCCGGACGGGACCGGCACGGCGAGGAAACCCACGACCCACGACAAGATGGTGGCGAACATCATCCGCGGGTAGCTCACGTCGGTGGTGATCGCCCGGGTGACGGCGTAGGTGGCGGTCCCGATGAAGATCCAGGTCGGGATGTACCGGGCCACCAGGACCAGGGAGTCCCGCCACTGCGGCACCTCGACCTTGATGTCGCGCTTGGTGGCCTTCGACGCCTTCGCCATGAGCCAGTCGAGGACGTCGTGGTGGAGCAGGACGACGCCGACGGGAAGCGCGAGCAGCACGAGCATCCACGGGCTGAACCCGCCGCCCTCGCCCGCCAGGGCGAAGGGCAGGAACGCCGCGGCGGTGAACATGGCGGCCAGGTAGAGCATGCCGAGCGACAGCGCGACGCTGGTGAAGGCCCGCGTCCGCGGGATGCCGCCGCGCCGGGCCAGCTCGCCCTGGCCGAGCACCGGCCAGACGCCGCCGGGCACGTACTTGCCCAGCTCGCCGACGTAGTACCAGGCGATGGACCGCCCGAGCGGGGGCTCGGCGCCGAGCGTGCGCATGACGTGACGCCACCCCCAGCCGATGCTGGTCATGCCGAGCACGGCGAAGACGCCGGCCACGCCCAGCCAGCTCCAGTTGGCGTCGTCGAGGTACGGCTCGACCTTCGGCCAGTCCTTGATGAACCGGCGGACCACGAAGAACACGGCGGCCCCGCCCAGGACCAGGCCGAAGGCGGTGATGATCTTCGCCGCCTTCCCGCCCCGGCGGGCGGGCGCACCGCCGTCGCCGCCGTCGCCGTGCTCGAACGCTTCGACGACCAGCTCGTCGAGCAGCCCCTCGGCGGTCACGTGCCCGTCGTCCGGCTGGCCCAGGTCGTCCGGCTGGCCCAGGTGGTCCGGCTGGTCGGGCCGGTCTGGCACGTCGGTCACGAGGGCTCCTCGGGGGGCGTCACGCCCAAGATGTCGATGGCGGCCTGGCGCAGCTCCTCGTCGGACAGGTCGGCCCGCCGCTCGTAGTCGCGCAGGTCCAAGAAGATGAAGCGGCCATCGGCGGACACGAGCGGCTCGACGCCGACCGCCTCGATGATCTGGTCCACCTCGTCCTCCTTGCCCACGTAGCCGTAGGTGTCGATCCAGATGCCCTCGAACCCGAGCCCGAGGATGGCCGGCAGGGCGCCGATGGGACCGACCCGGTCCCGCAGGGCGACCTGCCAGGCGGCGTCGGGCCGGCCCTTGATGCTGCCGTAGCTCCACCGGAGGGTGCCGTCATCGGCGAGGTAGGCCCGGAGGTGGTCGTAGTCCTCCATCTTCCCCACCGGCTGGGCCTCGGGGAAGTCGATGATGGGGAGCTGGAGGATCTTGGCCCCGTCGGGCATCAGCTCCTCGATCTGGCCGACGAACGCCCGGTCGCCGGCGTGCTGAGCCTCGATCTCCGAGTACGCCTTGCGCTGCGGCGGGATGGAGTCCCACAGCCCGAACGCCAGCACGGCCACAGCCAGCACGCCCAGCACGGCCTGCGGACGCTTCGACCGGCTGCGGACCCAGGCGGTGAGCTGCTCGGTCCACAGCAACACGATGACCATGGCGAAGAAGGCGATGAGCAACATGATCCGGTTCCAGACGCGGATCTGGGAGAAGCCCGCCATCGACACCAGGATCGCCAGGCCGCCGATGGTGCCGAACAGCAGGGCGAGCAAGGTGAACGTGGTGGCGTCCTCCCGCAGCGCCGAGCGGTCCCACCCCGGTCGGATGTCGGGGCGTTCGCGCCGCCACCTCCCGGCGAACGCACCCCACAGGGCGCCGAGGAACCCGGCGGTGCCGAGGATGCCCAGCGCCTGCCCACCCTCGCTGCGCACGGAGCTCTGGTCCTGGGCACGCTCGCCGATGTCCGACAGCGCCTCCAGCCGGTGCCCGCCCTGCGGCGTGATGAGGCGGCTCAGCTTCAGGCCGTAGAGCTCGCTCTCGGTCACCAGGCGCCGGGCGGCCTGCTCGTTGGTGCCGTGGACCCGGTAGTAGTTGAGCGTCGGGTAGCTGAGGACGCCGAAGGTGATGCCCATCACACCGATCAACCCGACGGCGACCACGAGCCGGGCGGGCTCGCGCCAGCGGATGGCGGCCACCAGGGCACCCGACCCGAGCAGCACCATGGTGAAGCCGGTGGTCATGGTCTCGGTGCCGGCGATGAGCACGGCAATAGCGACGGCACCGGCGATGCGGGCCCAGCGCAGGTTGCCGCGCACCGAGCCCTTGCCGGTGCGGGCCGGGTCGGTCAGGAACCGCTCCCGCCACGCCGTGGCCCACACGAGGAGCAGGGCGGCGAGCGGCGCCGAGTAGTAGGTGCTGCGCCACAGGTGCATCTCGCCGTGGGTGAAGTGGTACGGCATGAACGTGAAGATCAGCGCGGCGATGCCCGCCACCACCGGGCCGAAGCGCAGGTGCCGCAGCACCAGGAACGTCACCGAGGCCAGGACCCCGAAGCCCAAGAAGAAGTACAGGTTGATCGCCAGGCCCCAGTCGCCCGTGATGGTCACCAGCACCTTCATGGCGAACAGCTGGAACGACTCGCCGCCGTGGGGGAAGTCGTAGAACTGCTGGCCGAACGGGGCACCGAGCCGGGGCTGGTTCAGGTACCAGCCCCGCTCCCCCATCGTCTTGACCATCGAGGAGATCAGGGTTGCGTCCGAGCGGGTGTCGAAGGGCAGCCGCTTGGGCATGTCCCAGATGCGCAGCAGGATCGCACCCCAGATCCAGGCCGCCAGTGCGACGCCGAGCGTCTCCAGGGGCAACCGCCGCCTGGGAGCGGCGGTCGGTTCGGTGGCGCTCATGTGGGCATCGACCCTACTGGCCGGTCGGGGGCGGCCTGCATCACGAAGCGCACCAGCGCGACCGCCGACCAGACCCCCGCGGCCACCGCAGCGAGCGCCAGGAGGCCCAGCAGCTCGCCCGGCCAGGCGCTCCACGCCACCATCGCCCGCACCTGTCCACGGGGTCCGAGCGCCGGCCCGCCCCACCAGCCCTGGAGGCAGCGGCGCAGCGCCTCCAGCTGGAGGATCAGCGCGAACCCGGCGACCCCGACGGGCGCCCAGCGGCCCGCGACCCGGTCCACACCGGCGGCGGCCAGCACCATCAGCCCCACCAGGCCGGCGAACAGGTAGCGGCCCTGCAGGAACTGGAACTTGCTGGTGGTGGTGTACAGGCTCCAGGCCCGGCTGAAGACCAACCCGCCCAACAAGACGATCGGCACGAGCAGCGCCGCCCGCTGGAGACGGTTGCTTCCGGACCGGTCGCGCCTGGGGACGAGCGCCGTGGCCACGGCCGCCACCACGAGCAGGGTGGCGATGGTGGCCAGCCACGAGGGGAAGCGGATCGTGTACCAGCCGAACGATCCCCAGAACCGGTTGTCCATGCTGCGCACGAACTCGCCGGCGAACGCACCCGGGTCGGGCGAGAACCCGGGCGGGGCCAGGGCGGAGGTGAGGCGGGCGGACTCGACGGTCGGGGCGAACTGCCCGGTGCGGATCCGCACGCCCACGAACCACCAGCCGGCGAGCACCACGACGGCACCTCCCGCCGCAGCCAGCGGCGCCAGGACCGAACGCACGCGCTCCCCCCACCCCGACCGGGCGTCGAACCCGTCGGCATCGGGGCCGCCGGCCACCGGTGCCGGTGCGGGGTCCGGCTCCAGGTCCGGGTCCCAGGCGGTGAGGCGCTCGCGGGATCCGAGGAGGTAGGCGAGCACGATGGCCGGGATCAACACCACGCCGAAAGCCTTGGTGAGCAGGGCGAGGGCGGTGACGACGCCGACGGCGGCCGCGGTCTTCAGCGACCGGTCGCCGCGCAGGACGCCGGCCAGCAGCGCCGTCCCGATGGCGGCGAGGAGCGTCAGCAGGTTGTCGTTGTTCAGCGTGGAGCCGATGTGGGTGAGCATCGGCACGGCGAACATCGCCACCGCTGCGGTCACCGCCACCACCTCGCTCAGCCGGAACCGGCGAGCGGCCCACCAGGCCAGCAGCGGGAGCGGGGCCAGCAGGACGGCGTTCACGAGGCGCAGCAGCGCCAGCTCGCGGTCAGTGGACATCGGCCCGCCGCCGACGGCGCGCTCGACCCGCAGGACGCTGGCCATCGCCTGGTAGTAGAGCGGCGGGTGCTGGGGCATCTGGTTGACCTGGCCTACCGAGGCGTCACCGCCCTCGTCGTCCCAAGCCGGGCGGTCGGCCTTGTCCGGCGCCTCGGCACGGGGATGGCGCCGCATGGACGTCGGCGTCACCTGCTCGCCCTCGCGCGGGCAGGCCCTTGTGGCGGCGGCGTAGGTCCGGCAGAGCCGGATGATGGCCGCCTGGTTCGTGAGCCCGTCGTAGTCCGGGTACGCCTTCCCGTCCGCCAGGTGCAGCACCAGGGCCAGGTGGGCGGGCTCGTCGGGTGCCTCGCCGAGCGGAGCCACCACCGACCACACGGCCCCGAGCGCACCGAAGGCGAGGGTGGCCGCCAGCACCACCGCCGGGACGGAGCCCCGGCGCCGGGGCCGGGGCTCGGTGGGATCAGGCACGGGCAGCGATGCTACCGGCGCACCCCTCGGCGGCCCGGACCGACCCGAACCTCGGCCGCCGGCGATTCCCCCGGGTGCAGGGGTGCGAAGTACCGTCGTTGCCCATGTGTGCCACCATCGACACCGTCTCTGCTCCTGTGATCGGGAGTGCGGCCTGATGGCGAAGACCACCATCGAGGTCGACGGCGAGGACGTCGAGACCGGCAACACGTACGACAAGTACGCATCCAAGAACCCCATCGAGCAGAAGCTCATGGACGGGTTCTTCGCCGCCCTCGACGCCTCCCTGCCCAGCATTTCGCCCGCCCGGATCCTCGAGGTCGGTGTGGGCGAGGGCGAGGTCACCGCCCGGCTGGCCGAGCGCTGGCCCGACGCCACCTTCTGCGGCGTCGACCTGCCGGACCCCGAGCTGGCGGGCCACTGGGACGGCAAGGGCTTCTCACCGCTGTTCGGCGACATCGGCCGGCTGCCGTTCGGAGACGACACGTTCGACCTGGTGCTGTGCATCGAGGTCCTCGAGCACGTCCCCTACCCGGAGCTGGCCCTCGCCGAGCTCCACCGCGTCGCCCGCCGGGACCTGGTCACCTCGGTCCCCCGCGAGCCCATCTGGTGCGCACTGAACCTCGCCCGCGGCAAGTACATCAAGGACAAGGGCAACACGCCCGGCCACATCAACCACTGGACCAAGAACGGGTTCGCCGACCTCGTCGGGCGCCGCTTCGACGTCCGCGCCGTCCGCAGCCCCCTCCCGTGGACGATGGTCTCGGCGAGCGTCCGATCCGACTGAACGGCTAGGAACCGGACCATGGTCGCACGGGTCCGGGAGCGCCTCGCCGCCCGATCGGCGCTGATCGGCGTGGTCGGCGCGGTGCTGTTGCTGGTCGGCGGCGCCTGGTACCAGGCGCTGGTCACCCCGCCGTACCGGTTCATCGACGAGCAGGCCCACGCCGGGTACGTCGTCGCCGTCCAGCACGGTGAGCTGCCCGACATCGACACCCCGATCGACGAGGAGTCGGCGGGGTACGCGATGAAGCTGCGGCTTGACCGGGCGCCCACGCGCAACCGGGACATCTGGGTGGCCAACAACCCACCGCTCACCTACGTGCTCGCCGCCGGTCCGGGTGCGGTGACCGCCGCGCTCGAGATCCCGGGCGGTCCCCTCCTCGGCCTCCGCCTGGTCAACATCGTGGCCGTCGGCGCCGCCGTGGCCCTCAGCTACCTGCTCGGCCGGGACCTGGCGGGCGGCGACACGACGGTGGGCCTCGTCACCGCCGGGCTCGTCGCATCCGTGCCGCACCTCGGCTTCGTGGCGGCCCTCGGCTTCAACGACGGGGTGGCGATCCTGGGCGCCACCGGGGTCCTGCTCTGGCTGGCGCGCGCCTGCGGGGCCGGACCCGACACCATCACCACCAGGCGGGCCGTGCAGTGGCTCGGCGGCTGGTGCGCGGTCGCTGCGCTCACCCGGCCGATGTCGCTCCTGCCGGCCATCGCCGCCGCCGCCACCGCCCTCGGGGTGGTCTGGTGGCGCCGCGACGGACGGTTCTGGTGGACCGCGGCCTGGCTCGCCCTGCCGTCGGTCGTCCTCGCCGGCTGGTTCTACGTGCTCAACGCGATCAGGTACGGCGATCCCACCGGGTCGAGCGCTCTGCTCGACAAGTTCCTCCGGAAGCCCGTCGGCAGCCTCTGGTCCTCGCTCACGCTCCGGGCGATCTGGGAGGGCGCGCTGCGCACCATCGCCACCCGGCGCATGGAGGAGCCGCTCGCGTCGGACCCGCGCTGGTGGTACACGATCGCGTTCGTGGTGGTGGTGGGCGGCGTGATCGGTGCGGCCGTCCTCATCGGGTGGTCGGCGGTGCTGCGCCGGGGCGGGCGGAGCACGGTGGGCAACCGCTTCTTGTCGCCCTATCCGCTGCCGTTCACGGCTTGGGTCGCCGCCGCGGCCGTCTCGCTGATCCCCGTGCTGCTCACCGCCCAGCACCGCGCCGGGGGCGGGGCGCCGCACCCGCGGTACCTCCTGCCGATGCTCCCGGTGGTGGCCGCCGCCGTCGCGCTCGCAGCAGTCCGGTTCCTCACCCGGTGGACCGGGCTGGCGATCATCGTCGCCCTCGCTGTGGTGACGATGGTCCAGACCCGCCGGTACGCGCAGTGGCTCAGCACGAACCTCACCGCACGGGTCGACACCCAGCTCACCCTGGCCATCGGGAGCCCGCTCACCCGGTTGGCGGGCCTGGCGATCGCGGCCGTCGGCCTCGTCCTGCTGGTGGCGTCGATCGCGTCCAGCGGCGAGCAGGCGGGGCGTCGCCCAGCGCGTTGAGGGCGACCACTACCGTGGTCCCTTCGTGAACGACCGTCGCATCGCCCTGGTGCCACCCCGATACGGACCCGACGTGGTCGGTGGCGCCGAGCTGGTGCTGCGCGAGGTGGCCCACGGGCTCACGGCCCGGGGCTGGCAGGTCGACGTGCTCACCACCTGTGCCCGTGACCACCACACCTGGGCCAACCACTACCCCGCCGCCACCACCGACGATGCGGGCGTCACGGTCAAGCGGTTCGCGGTGGTCGACGACACGCCCGGCACGGCCCGGGCCGATCTGGTGCGGACCATGACGCTGGGCGAAGCGCCCACCCTCGCCCAGCAGGAGGCGTGGATGAACGACGGGCTCCGGGTCCCGGACCTGTTCCACGAGATCCTCGACCACGCCGAGGAGTACCGGGCGATCGTGGTGTCGCCGTACCTGTTCTGGACCTCCTTCGCCGGCGGGCTCATCGCCCCGGAGCGGACCATCGTCCGGCCGTGCCTCCACGACGAGCCCGAAGCCCGGTTCGAACTGTTCGAGCCGCTGGTCACCGGGGTGGCCAAGCTCTGGCTGAACACCGAGCCGGAGGCCGACCTGCTCGACGAGATCTGGCCCGCCCACGCGCCTGCGGAGATCATCGGCGAGGGCATCCCCGTCCCCGGCTCCTACGACCCGAGCGGGTTCCGCCGGCGCCACGGCCTGACGGACCGGCCCTTCGTGCTCTACGCCGGCCGGCGCGAGGGCGCCAAGAACTGGGACGCCCTGCTCGACGGGTTCGTGGCCGCCATCCGCAAGGAGGACCTCGATCTCGACCTGGTGACGTTCGGGGTCGGCGAGGTCCACGTGCCGCCGGACGTCGAGGGACGCATCGTCGACCTCGGCCTGCTCACCGACCGGGACAAGGACGATGCCTTCGCCGCTGCGTCCGCCTACCTGCAGCCATCGGCGATGGAGTCGTTCTCCCGCACGGTGATGGAGGCGTGGCTGGCCGGCACGCCGGTCATCGCCAACGCCGCCAGCGCCGTGGTGGCGTGGCACTGCGACCGCAGCGGCGCCGGCCTCACCTACGACGACACCACCGAGCTCGAGCAGTGCCTGCGGTTCATCGCCGAAGCACCCGCCGAGGCTGCCGCCCTGGCCGTCCCGGGCCGGCAGTACGTGCTCGACCACTACACCTGGCCGGCCACGCTCGACCGCATGGAAGCCAGCCTGGAGGCGATGCCGTGAGCCCCGCCTCCCCCACCACCGGCTCCGGGACCGTGGCAGGTCCGAGGTCGGGCCAGCGGATCCTCGTCGTCACGCCGTACCCGCCGGTCCGCGACGGCATCGGCGCCTACGCCGTGCAGCAGGTCCGCTCGCTGCGCCGCCAGGGCCACGACGTCGAGGTCGTCTCGCCCTGGCCGTCGGCCGCGCACCACCACCTGGCGCTCGAAGGCCCGAAGGGGGCCAAGGCGCTCAAGAAGCTGATGGCCGGGTTCGACCGGGTCATCGTCCACTTCCACCCCGATGTCTTCTACGCCAACCCCTCGACGCCCACGTCCCGCATCAGCACCGGGACGGCGCTCGCCTCGGCGTTCCGAGCCGGGCCGCCCGTCGAGATCCGGCTCCACGAGATCGACCGCCGCTGGGCGTCGGCCACCGAGCAGGTGGAGGCGTCGAGCCGCGGCGGCTTCGTCGCCACCCAGGTGTTCGAGCAGGCGGCGCGTGCGTCACGATCCGTGTTCAAGGCGGCCGACGAGATCACCGTCCACGTGCCCGAGCACCAGCGCATGATGATCGACTCGTTCGGCGTCGACCCCGGCCGGGTGCGAGTGGTCGACCACGGCGAGGACTTCACCCGCCGGGTCCCCGACGACCAGGCCGCCGCCCGGGCCTCGCTAGGCCTGCCGGCCGAGGGGCACGTCTTCGTGTGCATCGGCTTCATCCAGCCCCACAAGGGGTTCGACCGGGCCGCCACCGCCTTCCGGGGGCTGTCAGACGACGGCGCCTCGCTCCACATCGTCGGCTCGGTCCGCCTCGATGACCCGTCCGCCGTCGACCACCAGCGCGAGCTGGAGGCGCTGGCCGCCCAGATCCCCAGTGTGCACCTCCACCTCGGGTTCGTGAGCGACGAGGCCTTCGACCGCTGGATCGTCGCCGCCGACACCATCGTGCTCCCCTACCGCCACATCTGGTCCTCGTCGGTGGCCGAGCGCGCCCGGCTGTACCGCCGGCCGGTCATCGCCACCCGGGTCGGCGGGCTGGCCGACCAGATCGGCGAGCACCCGGAGAACACGGTGGTCGACGACAACGCCGGCCTGGCCCGGGCGATGGCCGCCGCGGTCGGGCGCGAAGGCGCCGCCACCCGGCCGATCAGCACCTGGGAGTTCGACGGCCCCGTCGACCGCAGCGCCGTCCAGGCCGAGGTCCACCGCCGCGCCGCCGCCCAGCGGGGCATCAAGGTCAAGACCGGGTCGGCCGCCGAGGGCAGCGGTGCCGGCCGGGTCCGGCCCGGTGCGGTGCCCGAGCACGTGGCCACCCCGCTGCGCCGCCTCCGGGCCGTCCCGCCGCCCCCGGCGACGTCGGCCCGCCCCGGCGTCAGCACGGTCAAGCGCCTCATCCGTCGGGTCATCGCCTGGGAGGTCGACCCCCTCCGCGAGCAGCTGATCGACCTGCAGCGGGCCTCGGTGAAGGCGGCCGAGACCACCGACGCCCGCCTCGACGAGGTCACCGACGAGCTCGACGAGCGCTGAGCAGGCCCCACCCGGGCGAACTTCTCGGCCGGATCGGGAACGTTTCGCCGGGACCGTTCGTCTGGAGGCACAGGCGGATCCCGCGCGCCCATGGGGGTGAGGTCCCACCTCGCCTCCATGGCGCCGGCGGAACCTCGGCCGGCGGTCAGCGGGGCTTGGACGCCTCGGCGATGATCCAGGGGAAGGCCCGGGTGATCTGCACCTCGTCGAAGTGCTGGCCGAGGGCGACCCGCAGCTTGGCCGGGCTGAAGAAGTTCACGTGCTCGGGGTCGTTGCCCCAGCGCTTGACGTTCTTGCCCCGACCCAGGTTGCCCAGGCGGAACCACGGCTCCCACGGCACGCTGATCACGAGGCGACCTCGGCAGATGCGGGCCATCTCCACCACGGCCTGCTCGTAGCCGGGCAGGTGCTCGAGCACCTCGATCGACGTGACCAGGTCCGCCGAGCGGTCCGGGAACGGCAGCACGCCGGCGTCGCCGCGCACCACCGCCACCTCGGGCAGCTTGGCCGATGCCACCAGGGCCTTGTCCTGGCGGTACTCCAGGCCGATGGCCGGGGTGTCGGCTGGGAACATGCGCTCGAGGGCGAACCCCTCCCCGATCCCGATGTCGACCACCACGCCGGACGTGTCGCCCAAGACGGTGTGCATGGCCTCCATCCAGCGGGCGAGGAGCTTCTGCACCACCGGGTTGGACGTGCCGTACTTGGCGGCGTCCTGGCCGGCCGCGGCGTCGTCGAGCCCGGGAGCGAGGCCGATGGACCGGGGGCGTCCGTCCGCCGGTGCGGTCATCGGAGGTCGCCCTCGGCCGACGAGTCCAACCGGTCTCGCCGCCGCAGGTTCACCATCAGCTCGCCGAGCAGGCCGAGCGAGATCATCTGCACCGCCACCACCACGAGCAGCACGCCGAGCTGGAGCACCGGCCGCTGGCCGATGTCGTGGCCGAGCACCTTCGACACGAACATCCACAGCAGGATCGCGGCGCCGCCGAAGCCGATCCCGAAGCCGATGCCGCCGAAGAGGTGGAACGGGCGGGCCGTGTAGGTGGTGAGGAACTTCACCGTGACCAGGTCGAGGAAGCCGCGCCAGAAGCGGGCCGGGCCGAACTTCGAGGTGCCGTGGAGGCGCTCGTGGTGCTCGACGGTGACCTCGGTGACCTTGAAGCCGTTCCACACGGCGAGCACCGGGATGTAGCGGTGGAGCTCGCCGTACATCTCCAGGCTGTCGGACAGCTCTCGGGTCATCAGCTTGTAGCCCGAGTTGAAGTCCTTCATCTTCACGCCGGTCACCATCGACGTGGCGCCGTTGTAGATCTTCGACGTGTTGCGCTTGATGAACCGGTCGTTGCGGACCTCCCGCCGACCGGTGACGAGGTCGTAGCCCTCGTCGAGCTTGGCGAACATCTTCGCCAGCTCCTGAGGGTCGTCCTGGCCGTCGGCGTCCATGAGCACCACGTGCTCGCCCTCGACGTGGTTCAGCCCGACCTCGAGCGCCGCCGACTTGCCGGAGTTGCGGCGCAGCCGGATGTAGCGGACGTTCGGGCTCCGGAGCCCGGACATCACCGTGCGGGTGCCATCGGTGGAACCGTCGTCGATGATCAGGATCTCCCACGAGCGGCCCAGCGCCTCGAGCGCCGCCGCCGTGGCCGGGATGACCTCGACCAGGTTCTCGGCCTCGTTGTACGCCGGCATGAGGACGGAGACGTCACAACCCACGGGCAGCACCTCGTTCACGCATCGGGCAAAGGGTAGTTGGTGGCCCTGCCTAGACTCGCAGTCCATGTCTCCGGCGAAGGTCCTGATCACCGGTGCCCAGGGCTTCGTCGGCCGGCACCTCACCGCCCACCTGCAAGCGTCGGGCGACGACGTGATCGGCGTCGACCGGTTCCCCGACCCGGTCACCGGCCGCGAGGGCGTCGACATCACCGACGCCGACGCCATCCGCCTGCTCATCGCCGAGATCGAGCCGCAGGTGATCTACCACCTGGCCGGCTGGGCGGACGTGGGCGGGTCCTGGAAGGCGCCCGTCGAGGCGTTCCGAGCCAACGCCGAGGGCACCCTCAACGTGCTCAGCGCTGCGGCGGAGGTCGGCGTCGAGCGGGTGCTGGCCGTGTCCAGCGCCGATGTGTACGGCAAGGTCGAGCCCGCCGAGCTGCCGCTCACCGAGGACTCGCCGCTGCGGCCCGCCAGCCCCTACGCCGCCTCGAAGGTCGCCGCCGACTACCTCGGCCTGCAGGCGTGGCTCGGCAACGGCCTCCCCGTGCTGCGGGTCCGGGCGTTCAACCACCTCGGCCCCGGCCAGACCGACAAGTTCGTCGCCCCGGCCATCGCGTCGCGCATCGCCCGCGCCGAGCTCGGCGAGGGCAGCGACGTGCTGCCCATCGGCGACCTGTCGGCCCGCCGGGACTTCACCGACGTCCGCGACGTCGTCCGGGCCTACCGCCTGCTCATGGAGCACGGCGAGCCCGGCGAGGTCTACAACGTGTGCTCCGGGGTGGACCTCGCGGTCCAGGACCTGGCGGACCAGCTGCTGGCCCAGGCCCGGATCCCGCTGCGCTTCGAGACCGACCCGGAGCTGCTCCGCCCGGTCGAGGTCCCCGTCCTGCGCGGCTCGTACGCCCGCCTCGAGGCGGCCACGGGCTGGAAGCCGGCGATCCCCATGAGCCAGACCTTGGCCGACCTCCTCGAGGACTGGCGCAACCGCGTCGCCGTCGACGCTGAGTAGCTTCGGCGCATGGCCATCCCCACCGCTCCTGTCGTCGCCGCTTCGCTCGTCGGGGGCTACGCCGTCGCCCGCTCCACCAAGAACCGCAAGCTCGGCGCGGCCGTGCTCGGCGTCGGTGGCGTCTACGCCAAGACCGAGTGGATGAAGACCAGCGGCCCGGCCACCACGGCGCTGCTCTCGGGCGTGTTCTACGGCGGCTTCGGCCTGTCGCACCCCTTGGCCAAGAAGATCGGCGCCTGGCCATCGGTCCTCACGGTGGCCGGCGTCGCCGGTGCCGCTGCCTGGGCCCTCAACGACCGCAAGGCCCTCGCCGCCGAGACCGTCCCCGCCTGACCAACCTGGAGGCGGCCGCAGGGCTGGATCAGGTCGCTTCAGCGATGGGGTTGCCGGCGGTGACCGTCCAGGTGGCGGCGGTGCTGATGGCGGTGTCGGGGTCGGCGACATCGTCGACGACGCGGAAGGTGGCGGTGAGCAGGTCGGGGGTGACCGCCACCACGAGGTAGCCGTACTCGTTGATCTGCTGGCGCAGCTGCGGGGTGCGCTTCGTGACGTCGGCGTCGAAGAGGGCGGAGGAGATCGGCGGCGCCATGAACTCGGGGGCGACGACCGGCGTGTCCTGGTCGAAGGGGACCTCGTGGACGTCGAGCACCATGCCGGCGTGGTAGTCGCCGGTGAGCACGACC
>JAOBWH010000056.1 GCA_025463265.1 Ilumatobacteraceae bacterium | reverse complement strand
GGGAGGCGGGACATCGCCTTCATGACCACGGCCTCGGTGGTCGCCGGGATCTCGGGGCGAAGCTGCCGAGGCTCGGTGGGGTAGCGGTGGAGGCGGGCGAGCGCGGTGGCGGCATCGGTCTCCTCGGCGAAGGGCGGCACGCCGGTGAGAGCCTCGTAGAGGACGATGCCGAGGGAGTACAGGTCGGCTCGCCCGTCGATGGGGCCGCCCTCGACCTGTTCGGGCGCCAGGTACTTCGCGGTGCCGACCATGGCGCCGGCGCCGGTGAAGTCGTTGCCCTCCGCGGCCTTGGCGATGCCGAAGTCGGCGACCAGGACCCGGCCGTCGGCGGACAGGAGGATGTTGGCGGGCTTCACGTCGCGGTGGACCAGCCCGCTGGCGTGGGCGGCACCGAGGGCGTCGGCGACCTGGGTGCCGATGGCGAGCACGGCGTCGAGGCGCATCGGCCCGTGCTCGTCGAGGTCGTCGCGCATGGTGGTGCCCTGGACCAGTTCCATGACGATGGCCTCCATCCCGTCGGAGGAGAACGTGTCGTACACCGAGACGATGGACGGGTGGGCGAGCCGGGCGGCGGCCACGGCCTCGGCGCGGAAGCGGCGGACGAACGAGTCGTCGCGGCCGAGGTGGGCGTGGAGGAGCTTGACGGCCACCCGTCGGGCGAGGGTCTCGTCGGTGGCCTCCCAGACCTCGGCCATCCCGCCCGAGGCGATGCGCCGGTTCAGGCGGTACCGGCCGACGAGCAGTCGGCCGGACAGAGGAGCCCCGGCGGGCTCGTTCGAGGAGGAATCGGACAAGGACACGGCCTGGTCACGCTAGTTGAGGGGGCTGCGCCCCCTCCCGGCACGGATGGGAGCCGGCGCCCGCCCCGGATGGCACCAGCGCCACCGAACCGGCGAGCGCGAAGAAACCCGAGGCGGGCCGGAGGCCTACTTCGGGTCCTGCCAGACGAGGCCGACCATGCGGGGGCCGCCGTGGGCGCCGATGACGGGGCCGATGGTCCAGGTGGTGAGCTGATCCTCGGAGAAGTGCGGGCGGAGCAGCTCGTAGAGCTCCTCGATGTCGGGGGAGCAGCCGTGGCAGACCGCGACCTTCTCGACGCCGGGCACGGCGAGCACCTTGTCGCGCAGCCAGGTCATCGACTTCTTGCGGGTGCGCTGCTTGGCGGCCTCGGTCACCTCGCCGGTGGAGATGTCGATGATGGGCTTGATCGACAGGATCGACCCGAGCATGGCCTGGGCGCCGCCGATGCGGCCCCCCTTCTTGAGGTTCTCGAGGGTGTCGAGGGCGCCGAAGACGTGGGTCCGGCTGCTCAGGTCCGCGATGAGGGCCTCGATGTCCTGCGGGGTGCCGCCCTGCTCGGCGAGCTCGGCGGCGGCGAGGAGCTGCATGCCGAGGCCGGCGGTGATCGACTTCGAGTCGATGACGGTGATGTCGATCTCGTCGGCGACGGCCTTGGCCGCGGTCTGGGCGGACTGCATCGTGGCGGACAGCGCGCTGGACAGGTTGATGCAGACCACGGGATCGCCGTCGGCGGCCGCCTCGCGGAACGCGGCCTCGAACGCTCCCGGCGCAGGCGCGGCGGTGGCCGGCAGCACATCGAGCTCGGCCATCTTGTCGTAGAAGGCCTGGGGGGTGAGGTCGACCCCGTCGGTGTACTCGTCGTCGCCGAAGCGGATGGTCAGCGGGACCACCCGGATGTCGTGGGCAGCGGCCTGGCCGTCGGGCAGGTCGGCGGCGCTGTCGGTGACGATCTTGACGGGCATGGAGGACTCCGGGTGGGGGTGGGAACGAGGGCGATCGGTGCTTGGACCCGGCATGGGTCCGGCGGGTTACACGGGGGCGGGGGTCTCGGGCTCGGAGGGGGCGTCGGCCGCAGCGGTGGCGTCGTCGGGGTCAGCAGCGGTGACGCGCCGGGTGCGCGCCCGTCGCCAGTGGCGGCCCCACCACACGGCGAGGAACAGGGCGGCGCCGACGGTGAGGACGATCCCGACGCCGGAGACCGCGGTCGAGCGGATCGTGTACTGGCTCTCGGCGAGGATCACCCCGTCGTCGGGGGATCGGACGGTGATGCGGACCGGGGTGTCGCCCGCGGCCCGGGTCTGCACCCGGATCGGCACCTGGTTCTTGCCCGGCTCCAGGATCTTCTCCACCCGGCTCTTCGGGAACCGCACCCGGTCGTTGCTCTCGAGCTCGATGACGACCTTGACCTGGTAGTCCAGCTCGGAGGTGATCGGGAGCGGGAAGGTGGCGTCGTCGGCTCCGAGGGTGACCTTGTCCTTCTCGGGGGTGGCGATCGCGGTGAACGGGACCTCGAGCGCCGAGGTGACCGACGCGGCGTCGTCGCGGCGTTGGGCGAGGGCGAGGTCCTGCGACGCGCTGACGGTGAGGGTCAGCTCGTAGGGGGTGATCAGCTCGCGGCGGCCGCCGACCATCGACTGGTAGCTGGCCAGCGACGACGAGGCCTGCCGGTAGGTGGCGGGGTAGGACCCGAGCTCGGGTTGCGACACGGGCGTGAGGGCGGAGCCGCCGGTGGCCGGCTCGGCGTCGAGGATCGCCTCGACGTCGGTGGCGGCGAAGAACGGCGTGCCCACTGCGAGGGCGTCGGTGACGATCTGCAGCGAGGTGTCCGTGGCGAGCGCCGGGTCCACGGTGACCACGACGGCCGGATCCCCGGTGGGTCCGCCGCCGGTGCTGGCGAGGCGGGCGAGGAGCTGGTGGGCGGCGAGGACCGGGTCAGATCGCGGGTCGAGGCCGAGCACGAAGTCGCTGGACTGGGCGGCGGCGCGCGTCGTCCCGCCCCCGGAGGGCAGGTCGACGGGGGCGAGCACGCCCGCACCCTCGGCGAGGGCGTCGCCCGGCAGCAGGGTCCGGGTGATGCCGCGGGTGCGGAGCTGGGCCAGGGCGGACTCGTCGACGCGGTTGCGCAGCTGCCAGGTTCCGGTCACCGGCGGCTCGAGCAGGTCGGCGATGGTCTGGCGTCCGAAATCGCGCTGCAGGGCCAGGTTGTCGGCCAGACCGGCGTTGGCCAGGCTGGCCACGTTGACGTCGACGTAGGCGGCGTCGAGCACCGACCGCTCGTCGGAGGCGACCTCGGCTCGCAGGCGGGCGAGCTGCTCGGTCGCCTCCTCGTCGCCGCCCACCCGGGCCAGGGTGTCGGGGGTGATCGAGAACGTCGCCGGCAGCGTGGGGTGCCCGTCTAGCACGGCGAGCAGCGGGTCGAGCTGGTCCAGCAGGTCGGTGTCGGCCTGGTCGGGAGCCGCCCGCTCCTCGGGGTCTTCGGGCGGGGCGCCGTGCATGCCGATCAAGAGGGCGGCGCCGGTCTTGGTCACCTGCTGGCCTTCGCCCGGCAGCCGGATCAGCGACGTCATGAGGGTCTGGAGGCGGTTGCCGTCGCCGTCGAGGAGCCGGACGCGCACCGGGTAGACCCCGGGCTCGTCGATGGGCCAGCCCCATGCGGGATCCGGGTTGGGCTCGCCTGCGGCGTAGAGGGAGATGGTGAAGAGGGTGCTGATGGGTGCGCCGCCCGATGCGGCGGGCAGCGCCTGCACGGGGAAGGTGCCCTCGCCGCCACCGCCGGGATCGGGGCCGATCGGCTCGCCGGGCTGCACCGCGCCGAAGATGTCGACCGCGATGTCGGTCGCGGTGGGGGCGTCGTCGACCTGGACGAAGACGGAGAAGTCGCCGTCGGGCGCCACGGCGATGGGCTGGTCGATGAGCGTCAGCGTCGGTCCGGTGGCCACCGTCGTCGCCGGTGCGGTCTGGGCGCCGGCCGGCGTCGGGGAGGTGAGGGCCAGCGCGGCCGCAGCGAGGCTCGCGGCAGCGATCGCGCGGCGGATCACGGGCGAGCGCTCCCGAGGGGATGGCTGAGGACCGTGAGGCCGTGCGGCTCGAGCACGAACCCGGTGGCGAGGTACAGAGCGAGCGCGCCGCCGTTGCGCTCCTGCGTGTTGACGACGGCCACCCGCGCACCGGAGCGGCGGAGCCAGCGCAGGCAGTCCGCCACGAGCGCCGCACCGATGCCCTCGCGGTGCCGCTGCGGGTCCACCGCGAGGCGCTGGAGGTAGCCGCGGTCCGCAGCCCGCCCGGTGATGGCGTAGCCGGTGATGGCGCCGTCGACGGCGACCCGGAACCGGCTGGCCGGGGTGGCCCGGACGGCGTCGTCGAGACCGCGGCGGTCGAGCGCCCAGAAGGAGTCGAACGCTCGCTCGTCGATGGTGAGGATCTCGGGCTGGTCCCGCCGCCACGCCCGGCGCAGCTTCACCGGCGCCGGAGGCGCGGGCAGGCCGCCGAGATCGTGGCGGAGGAGGTGGAGGCGCTCGTGCTCGACGAACCCGGCGGCCAGGAACGGGCTGAGCTCACCCTGGTGCAGCGCCCCGGTGAGCACCCGTTCGACCCCGAGGCTCGCGAGGCGGTCGAGCTCGCGCAGGATGTCGGCGGGTCCGGGCGCCGGGCGATCCGGGACCGGGCTCATCAGCACCGTGTGATCGGACCCCCGCCACGCCGCGACCTGGAGGTGGGCGCGGGCGCCCCACCAGCGGTCATCGGCGGCCATGACGCCAGGCCCGGGATCGAGGGTGGTCGAGCACGCCTTCGGACCTTAGGTGGTGCACGGGTGCCGCCTGGCGGTCACCCCACCGTCGCACCACGGTCACCCGGAGGCGCACCGGGTCCAGCGGACCGGTGGCGCCGTACCCTGGTGACGATGACGGTCCTGTACGCGACCCACCCCCGGTTCCTCGAGCACTCTGCAGGGCCTGGCCACCCGGAGTCGCCGGCCCGGCTGCGTGCGGTGCAGCTCGGCGTGCAGCAGGCCGGGCTGACGGACGCGCTGACGCCGGTCGAGCCGGTCGCGGCAGACGACGCCGAGCTCGAGCGCATCCACCCCGAGGCGTATCGGCGGGCGCTGCGGTCGTTCTGTGCGGCGGGAGGGGGGTCGCTCGACGGGGACACGGCGGTCGTGCCGGCGTCGTGGGACGCCGCCCTGCTCGCCGCCGGGGCCGGCCTCGAGGTCATCCGCCGGCTGCAGGGCGGCGAGGGCGATGCCGGCTTCTGCGCGGTGCGACCGCCCGGCCACCACGCGCTCGCCAGCCAGGCGATGGGCTTCTGCCTCTTCAACAACGTCGCCGTGGCCGCCGCCGCGCTCCGGGACCAGGGCGAGCGGGTGGTCATCATCGACTACGACGCCCACCACGGCAACGGCACCCAGGACCTGTTCTGGGACGACCCCGACGTCTTCTACGTGTCGATGCACGAGTGGCCCCAGTACCCGGGCACCGGCGGCCTCCACGAGGTGGGGGTCGGCACCGGCCTGGGCACCACCCTCAACCTGCCCTTCCCCAGCCACACCACCGGTGACGTGTACCGCCGCTCGGTCGACGAGGTCGTCGTGCCGGCGCTGGCGGCGTGGCGGCCCACCTGGCTGCTGATCTCGGCCGGCTTCGACGCCCACCGGGCCGACCCCATCACCGATCTCGGCCTCACCTCCGGCGACTACGCCGATCTCACGGTGGCCCTCGCCGAGCTGGTGCCCGCCGGGCGCCGGCTGCTGTTCCTCGAAGGCGGCTACGACCTCGACGCCCTGGTCCGGTGCACCGGCTCGGTCCTGTCGGCCCTGGTCGACGACGGCGCGTACCGCCCCGAAGGCGCCACCAGCGGCGGCCCGGGAACCGAGGTGTGCGACGCAGCCCTCAACATCCGGGGTGCGCTGGCCGACGGATACCTGCAGTCTCCATGAGGAGGCGCGTGTCCTGAAGCGAGGCTCTTGTGACGCAGGTCGTCGAACTACTGCAGTACCTGCTCGAGGAGCGAGGCTCTGACCTGCTCGTGAAGGTCGGCTCACCGCCGTGCCTGCGCCGCAACGGCAAGCTCGAGCGGACGCCGCTGAACGCGCTCGGCCCCGAGGAGATCGAGGCGCTCGCCTCCGAGCTGCTCACCCCCATCAAGGCGGCTGAGTTCCAGGAGACCGGCGAGACCGACCTGGCCCACAGCGTGCCCGGGCTCGGCCGCTTCCGGGTCAACGTCTACCGCCAGCGGGGATCGGTGAGCCTCGCCATCCGCCGCGTCGTCCCCGGTGCCCCGGCGATCGCCGACCTCGGTGTCCCGCCGGTGGTCAAGGACCTGGCCGAGTCGCGCGACGGCCTCATCATCATCTCGGGCCCGGCGGCGTCGGGGAAGACGACCACCGCGGCCGCCATGATCGACCACATCAACGCGTCCCAGTCGCGCCACATCGTGACGATCGAAGATCCGATCGAGGTGCTGCACGCCGACCGGACCGCCATCGTCAGCCAGCGCGAGGTCGGGGCCGACACCGCGGATGTGATCGACGCGCTGCGGCGCGTCGCCCGCCAGGACGCCGACGTCATCTTCATCAGCGAGCTGAACGATCCGCTCGCGGTCAGCGAGGCGCTCTCGGTGGCAGCGGCCGGCCGGCTCGTGCTCGGCATCATGAACACGCTCTCGGTCATCGACACGCTGTCGTGGCTGGTGGACCGCCAGGAGCACCACGCCCAGGAGCACACCC
>JAOBWH010000050.1 GCA_025463265.1 Ilumatobacteraceae bacterium | reverse complement strand
GCCGCACCGGTGATCATGTTCTTGATGTAGTCAGCGTGACCCGGCATGTCGACATGGGCGTAGTGACGGTTCGCCGTCTCGTACTCCACATGCGAGATGTTGATCGTGATCCCACGCTGACGCTCCTCAGGCGCCTTGTCGATCATGTCGAACGGCGTGAACGCCGTCGTCGGGTCCGCATCGTGCAACGTCTTGGTGATCGCCGCCGTCAACGTCGTCTTGCCATGGTCAATGTGACCCATCGTGCCGATGTTCAGGTGCGGCTTGTTCCGCTCGAACTTTTCTTTACCCATGGCAGGTGCCCTGGAGCCTTTCGTCTACGTGCTGGTTGATAGAGGTGGTATTTGAAGGAACGAAGTGGGAGAGGATCACTCGCCGCGGAGGCGGGCGACGATCTCTTCTTGGATGTTGCTCGGCATCTGCTGGTAGCTGTCGAACTGCATCGTGTAGTTGGCGCGACCCTGGGTGCGCGAACGGAGGTCGGTAGCGTAACCGAACATCTCCGAGAGGGGCACTTCGGCTCGGATGGCGGTGGCGTTGCCGCGCTGCTCGTTGCCGCTGAGGCGGCCACGGCGAGACGACAGATCGCCCATCACGTCGCCCATGTAGTCCTCGGGGGTCACGACCTCGACGGCCATGATCGGCTCGAGGAGGACGGGCTTGGCCATGCGGGCGGCTTCCTTGAACGCCATGGTGCCGGCGATCTTGAAGGCCATCTCGGAGGAGTCCACGTCGTGGAACGAGCCGTCGAGCAGCGTCGCGTGCACGTCGATGATCGGGAAGCCGGCCAGCACGCCCGACGACAGCGCCGCCTGGATGCCCTGGTCGACCGGGCCGATGTACTCCTTGGGGATGCGCCCGCCGGAGATCTTGTCGTCGAAGGTGTAGCCGGCACCGGGCTCGCCCGGCTCCAGCTTGATCGTGACGTCGGCGAACTGGCCCGAGCCACCCGTCTGCTTCTTGTGGGTGTAGCGGTGCTTCTCGACCGTCTTGGTGAGCGCTTCGCGGTAGGCCACCTGGGGCTTGCCGACCGTGGCCTCGACGTTGAACTCCCGCATCATGCGGTCGACCAGCACCTCGAGGTGCAGCTCGCCCATGCCGGAGATGAGGGTCTGGCCGGTCTCCTCGTCGGTCTTGACGACGAAGGTCGGGTCTTCCTCAGCGAGGGAGTAGAGGGCCTTGCCCATCTTGTCCTGGTCGGCCTTGGTCTTGGGCTCCACGGCGACCTGGATCACGGGCTCGGGGAAGGTGAGGTCCTCGAGGATGATCGGGTTCTTCTCGTCGGAGATGGTGTCGCCGGTGCGGGTGTTCTTGAGGCCGATGCCCACGGCGATGTCGCCCGCGGACACGAAGTCCAAGTCCTCACGGTTGTTGGCGTGCATGAGCAAGATGCGCCCGACGCGCTCCTTGGAGCCCGTGCGGCTGTTGAGGATGCTGTCGCCCTTGTTGAGGGTGCCGGAGTAGACCCGGAAGTAGGTGAGCTTGCCGTGCGGGTCGGCCACGATCTTGAACGCCAGGGCCGAGAACGGCGCCTTGGCGTCGGGGTCGCGGGTGGTGGGCGCACCGCCCTTGAGCTCCGTGCCGGTGACGGGCGGGAGGTCGAGGGGCGAGGGGAGGTAGTCGACCACGGCGTCGAGCAGCGGCTGGACGCCCTTGTTCTTGAACGCCGAGCCGGTGAGCACGGGAACGAGCTCGTTGGCGAGGGTGGCCTTGCGGATCGCCTTCTTGAGGTCGGCCTCGGTGATCTCCTCGTCGCCGAGGTACTTCTCGAGGATGTCGTCATCGACGGAGCCGACGGCGTCGAGCAGCTCGTGGCGCATCTCCTCGGCCTTGTCGGCGAGATCGGCGGGGATGTCGACGATGTCGAACTTGGCGCCGAGCTCCTCGCCGCCCCACACGAGGGCCTTCATCTTGAGCAGGTCGACCACGCCGGAGAACTCGGCCTCGTAGCCGATCGGGATCTGCAGCACGGCGATGTTGGCGCCGAGGCGCTCCTTGATGGAGTCCACCGCGTCGTAGAAGTTGGCGCCCATGCGGTCGAGCTTGTTGACGAAGCACATGCGCGGCACGCCGTACTTGTCGGCCTGGCGCCACACGGTCTCGGTCTGGGGCTCCACGCCGGCCACGCCGTCGAACACGGCGACCGCGCCGTCGAGCACGCGCAGCGAGCGCTCCACCTCGACCGTGAAGTCCACGTGGCCCGGGGTGTCGATGATGTTGATGCGGTGGTCGTTCCAGAACGTGGTGGTGGCCGCCGAGGTGATGGTGATGCCGCGCTCTTGCTCCTGGACCATGTGGTCCATGACGGCCGCACCCTCGTGGACCTCACCGATCTTGTAGGTCTTGCCGGTGTAGTAGAGGATCCGCTCGGTGGTGGTGGTCTTGCCCGCGTCGATGTGGGCCATGATCCCGATGTTGCGGTAGCGCTCGAGTGGGATGTTGTTCGACATCTGCTTGATCTCAGTTCACGTCTGGTGCTGGTCCATGCCACGACCGGGTCCCGCTGGAGCAGGCCCGGTCGTCGCACGCCGGGCCGGAGCCCGGAAGGAATGGGGTGGGTGGTTGCCCGAGGGCGGCTACCAACGGTAGTGGGCGAAGGCCTTGTTCGACTCGGCCATCTTGTGGAGATCTTCCCGTCGCTTGACGGAGGCGCCGATGCCGTTGCTGGCGTCGAGGATCTCGTTGGCCAGGCGCTCGGCCATGGTCTTCTCCCGGCGCTGCCGCGAGTAGCCCACGAGCCAGCGGATGGCGAGGGTGTTGGCCCGGCGGGGCTTGACCTCGACCGGGACCTGGTAGGTGGCGCCACCGACGCGGCGGCTGCGCACCTCGAGCTGGGGGCGGACGTTGTCGACCGCACGCTTGAGCGCGCCGACCGGGTCTTCGGTGCCGGTCTTGGTCTGGACGATCTCGAGCGCTTGGTACACGATCCGCTCGGCGGTGGAGCGCTTGCCGCGCTGGAGGACCTTGTTGACGAGCTGGGTGACGACGACCGACCGGTAGATCGGGTCGGGCATCAGCTCGCGGCGGGGTGCGGGACCCTTGCGGGGCATGTCAGCCTTCCTTCTTCGCGCCGTAGCGGCTGCGGGCCTGCTTGCGGTCCTTCACACCTGAGGTGTCGAGGGTGCCGCGGATGATCTTGTAGCGGACACCGGGGAGGTCCTTCACACGACCGCCTCGCACCATCACGATGGAGTGCTCCTGCAGGTTGTGGCCCTCACCGGGGATGTAGGCCGTGACCTCGACGCCGCTCGACAGGCGGACGCGGGCGACCTTGCGGAGCGCGGAGTTCGGCTTCTTGGGGGTGTTCGTGTACACGCGGGTGCAGACGCCCCGGCGCTGCGGGGCGCCCTTGAGCGCCGGCGTCTTGCCCTTGGTGGGCTTGTCCTGGCGGCCCTTGCGGACCAGCTGCTGGATGGTGGGCACGAACGAACCTCTCGATGACTTCGGCGGCGGCTCTTGCGTGACGACATCCGTCACTGAGCCGAGTTGCCATGCTAGAAGGCAACCTGCGTACGGAGCAAAAGAGCCGAGCGCCCTCCCGCTACGCTCGCCCGTCCGCGGCGCCCGGCCACCCGCCGCTCGCCGTCCCTGCGCCGGAAGCACCATGACCAGCACCCCTGACCCGCCCGGAACCGTGCGCACCCTCATCCCGCTGACCATCAACTTCTCGGTCCGCTACGTGGTGCTGACGGGGCTGCTGAAGGCCATCGAGGCGCACTGCCGGCCGGTCCTGGGGCTGAGCTGGGACGACCCGGCGCTGGAGGCGGACCTGCGGGCCACCGGCGCCGAGGTGATCCGGCTCCCCGAGCCGGTGTTCGATCACGCCGCCGGGGTCACCCGGACCCTGCTGGACATGGACTTCCACCGGCGCCTCGCCAGCCCGTCGCGCCCCATCGAGATGCGCCGGCGCGCCCTGCTGCGGCCCCAGCCCGCCCGGCTCCGGCGCCACATCTCCGACGCTCGCCTGCTGGCGGGGCTGCGGCGCCCCGGCGCGTCGGAGCAGCTGGTCGCCGACTACGAGGCGTGGCTGGACACCTCCCCCAGCCTGGCGGAGCACCGCGACCTCCTCCGCGAGCACCGCATCGACGCCGTGGTGTCGATCACGCCCTACGCCGTGCAGGAGGCGCTGCTGCTCCCCGCTGCGGTCCGCCTGGGCATCCCCGTGATGACCAGCGTGTTGTCGTTCGACAACCTCACCACCCGGCCGCCGCTGCCGGTGCGGTTCGAGAAGTACCTGGTGTGGAACGCGTTCAACGCCGAGGAGATCGAGCGGGCGTACGAGGGCCTGGACCCGGCGAGCATCTCCATCGTCGGCCCGGCGCAGTTCGACTTCTACCAGGACCCCCGGTACGTGGAGGACCGAGCGACGTGGGCCCGTCGGCTCGGTGTCCCCGAGGGCGTTCCCACCATCTTGTTCGGGGCGGGGCCGCCCGTGATCGCCCCGCAGGAGCCGCAGTACGTGCGCCAGCTCCTGGCCGCCATCGCCGACGGCCGCCTGCCCGCCGGCACCACCATCGTGCTGCGCCGCCACCCGCACGACCTGCCGGAGCGGTGGGACGAGTTCCGCGGCGACCCGCGCGTCACGTGGGACGACCCGGGGCCGGTGGGCACCACCGTCCGCCCGGGCCAGGCGTCGATGGGCGAGGGCCAGATCGTCGGGTTGTGCTCCACGCTCGCCCACACCGACGTCCACGTGAACGTCAGCTCCACCATGACGCTCGACGGCGCCTTCTTCGGCAAGCCGCAGATCGGACCCGACTACGACGTCGAGGGCGGCCGGGGGCTCCGCCGCCAGGCCCGCGAGCTGTACGAGCGGGAGCACTTCTTGCCCATCGTCGCCTCTGGCGGCTTGGAGATCCCCCACTCCCCCGAGGAGCTGGTGGCTCAGGTGCGCTCGGCGCTCGACGACCCCGAGCGCCTCGCCCCGCAGCGCCGGGCGATGCTGACCGCCATCTGCACCCACCTCGACGGCCGGTGCACGGAACGGGTCGCCCAGCACGTCAACGCGTTCCTCGACGACGTCGCCGGCCGCGCCACCGCCTGACCGGCTCAGGCCGGGCTGGAGGGCCGGAAGGCCGAGCGGTTCTCGACCGTGACCGTGGCCTGGGCCTCGAGGAGGTCGAGCAGCTCGCCGAGCTTCTCGCGCGTGCGGTCGCTGACGACCGAGGCCGACTGCATCGCCGAGCCGTCGAAGTGCGCCGGACCGCCGACGCCGGCGTCGAGGCCGTAGAGGCAGAGCGAGGCGCCGAGGCGGGCGGCAAGGACGAGGCCGAGGTAGGCGGCGCCGAAGCCGCTGTTGTACTGGCGCAGCGGCGCGCCGAGCAGGGCGAGGACCTCGGCGGACAGGCGGGTGAAGTTGTCCCGCTCGACGCCCGTCGGCTCCCGGTCGGAGGCGACCAGCTCCGGCACCGCCCCCACGTAGCGCCGGCCGTGGGCCACCACCCGGCTCGACACCGCGACCTGGACCGCGGGGAGACCCTCCGCCGCCATCCGGTACACGATGCCGCGGCAGCTGGGCCACTGCGGGCCGCGCTTGAGCGTCCGGTCGACGTGGTAGCTCTCGCTCAAGAAGTAGACGTACGGGACCTCCCTGACGAGGTCCTCCGAGGAGTTCGTGGCCACGACCAGATCGCCCGGTCGGGGCTCGTAGGTGTTGGCGGACGGCCCGGCTGCCACCACCACGATCCGGGTGACGGGCGCTCCGGTCCGCAGCGCACCGACCCAGCCGTCGAGGTCGTACACCGGATCACCGGGTCGGCGCTTGCGGGCGCCGCGCACGGGGGCGACCGACCGGTAGTACCAGTGCTCGAGCTGGAGCACCGCCCGACGGACCCGGCTCGACGAGACGGCGACGCCCACGACGGGTCAGGCCTGCTCGACCGGGCGCCGCGCTGCGCCGCCGGCCGTGGCGCAGCGGGTCACCACGCCGTCCAACCGCCGTCGACCACCAGGTTGGCGCCGGTCATGTACCGCGAGGCGTCGCTGCACAGGAAGACCATCGCGCCGCGGTAGTCGGCCGGAGCCGCCATGCGGCCGAGGATCGTGCGGGCCGAGTACTGCTGGACGAACTCGTCGTCCTGGCCGTTGAACGCACCGCCGGGGGTGAGCGCGTTCACGCGGATCTCGGTGCCGGCGTAGAGGGCCGCCACCGCCCGGGTGAAGCCGAGCATGCCGGCCTTGGTGACCGAGTAGTCGACCGGCTTGAAGAACTTCTGGCCGTCGGCGCCCCGGTAGATCCGCTGATCCGGGCCGCCGAGGCCGTAGGTCGACGAGAGGTTCACGATGGCGCCGCGGCCCCGGTCGCCCTGCTGCTCCATGAGCCGGCAGCACGCCTGGGTCATCAGGAACGAGCCGGTGAGGTTCACATCCAGGCTCGCCTTCCACTTCTCCAGCGAGTAGTGGGTGAGGTGGCCGGCCAGCTCGGCGCCGGGCTCGAACTTCGGGTCGATGGCGGCGCTGTTGACCAAGATGTCGACCTCGGCCAGGGCCTCGATGGCGGGCCCGACAGCGGCCGGGTCGGTGATGTCGAGCGCCAGCACGGTGGGCGCGACGGCTGCCTCCTCGGCGATGGTCGCGGCGACGGCGGCGGTGGCCGCCTCGTCCCGGTCCACGAGCACGACGTGGGCGCCGGCTGCCGCCAGCGCGCCGGCGAACTCCCGCCCGAGCAGCCCGGCCGCACCCGTGACCACGGCTCGGCGACCGGTCAGATCGAACAGCTCCTGGTCTTGCAACGTCGCCCGGCCCCCTGGTCCATCGTGCGGGCTGCCATCCTCCCACACGTGCCCGGCGGGACCGACCAGGCGCCGCGGGTGAACGCAGCCTGGCCCCGGGTCGAAACGGGGGGCTGCGGGGAGGGCCGCGGAACGGGCCGGGAGTAGGGTGGCCCTCCGCCGAGGGGAGCGCTGGACACCGCCATGATCATCGAACGAGACCTGCGCGCCTACGTCGTGCTCGAGGACGAGCCGCTCGCTGCTGCGCTCACCAAGATCTCCGCCAACAAGCAGCGCATCTTGTTCTGCGTCGACAGCGCCGGGCACCTGGTCGGGTCGCTCAGCGACGGCGACGTGCGCCGCTGGCTGGTGTCGCAGCCCACCATCGAGCTGGCCACCCCGAGCGGCGGGGTGGCCCGCCGGGACTTCGCGTCGGCTGCCGAAGGCGCACCGGTCCGCAGCATCGAGGCCATGTTCTCGTCGCGGATCGGGCACATCCCGCTCCTCGACGATCGGGGCCGCCTGGTCGCCATCGCCATCCAGTCGCCGGACCACCTCATGATCGGCAGCTCGGTCATCGCCGATGACGCCCCGACGTTCACCATCGCCGAGATCGGCAACAACCACAACGGCAGCAAGGCCGCCGCCATGGCCCTGGTCGAAGCCGCCCACGCCGCCGGGGCCGACGCCGCCAAGTTCCAGATGCGAGACATGGCTGCGCTGTACCGGAACTCAGGCAAGGCGGGCAACGCCAGCGAGGACCTGGGCACGCAGTACACGCTCGACCTCCTCTCCCGCTTCCAGCTCACCCCGGACGAGCTGTTCGAGGTGTTCGACTTCTGCAAGGAGATCGGGATCCTGCCGCTGTGCACGGCGTGGGAGATCGACAGCGCCCGCCTCCTCGACGACTACGGGATCGCCGCCTTCAAGACGGCGTCGGCGGACCTCACGAACCACGACCTCCTGCGGTTCGTGGCCGAGACCGGCCGCCCTGTGGTCGTCTCCACCGGCATGTCCGACGAGCGGGAGATCAACGAGGCGGTCGGCGTGCTGCGGGCGGCGGGCTCGGCCTTCGTCCTCCTCCACTGCAACTCCACCTACCCGGCGCCGTTCCGAGACATCAACCTCCGGTACCTCGAGCGCCTCCGCAGCATCGGCGACTGCCCGGTGGGCTACTCCGGCCACGAGCGCGGCATGCACGTGCCGATCGCGGCGGTGGCCATGGGCGCCCGCGTGATCGAGAAGCACATCACGCTCGACGCCTCGCAGGAGGGGGTCGATCACAAGGTCAGCCTGCTCCCCGACGAGTTCCGCGCCATGGTGAGCTCGATCCGCGATGTCGAGGCCGCCTTCGGGTTCGGCGGGGCCCGCACACCGAGCCAGGGCGAGCTCATGAACCGGGTCACGCTGGCCAAGTCGGTGGTGGCCCGGTCCGAGATCGCCAGCGGCACGGTGATCGATGCCGGCCACCTCGACGTGAAGGGTCCCGGTCGCGGCCTCCAGCCCAACCGGATGGGCGAGCTGGTCGGGCGCGTCGCCCGGCGCGACTTCGAGACCGGCGACTTCTTCTTCCCCAGCGACCTCGAAGACGTGGTGGCCGAGCCCCGGCCCTACGAGTTCCGGCGCCCGTGGGGCGTGGCCGTGCGCCACCACGACGCAGCGTCGATCATCAAGCGGGCCAGCCCGAGCTTCGTCGAGTTCCACCTCTCCTACCGGGACATGGAGGTGGACCCGCACGAGTTCCTCCAGGGCCCCTACGACTGCGGGTACGCCGTGCACTGCCCGGACCTGTTCTCGGGCGACCACATCTTGAACCTGGCCGACTCGGACCACGAGCGCCGGGAGCGCTCCATCGTCGACCTCCAGGCCGTGATCGACCTGGCCCGCGGGCTGGGCGAGTTCTTCCCGAACACCGAGCGGCCCACCTTGGTCGTGACCATGGGCGGGTTCACCAAGGACAAGCCCATCGACCCGGCCCGCCGGCCCGAGCTCTACGACCTGATCATCGACGGCCTGTCGCGCGTCGACGACAGCGGCGTGGAGATCGTCGCCCAGACCCTGCCGCCGTTCCCGTGGCTGCTGGGCGGCCAGTGGCACCACAACCTGTTCGTGGAGCCCGAGGACACCATCGCCTTCTCCGAGAAGAGCGGGTACCGGCTCTGCCTCGACGTGTCCCACACCAAGCTGGCGGCCAACCACGCCAAGGCCTCGTTCCGGGACTGGACCGAGCTCCTCGCGCCCCACACCGCGCACCTGCACATCGTCGATGCCGCCGGCGTCGACGGGGAGGGCCTGCAGATCGGTGACGGCGAGGTCGACTTCGCCGTGCTCGGCGAGCAGATCGACCGGCTCGCGCCCGGCGTGCCGTTCATCCCCGAGATCTGGCAGGGCCACCGCAACGGCGGCGAGGACTTCTGGATCGCCCTCGACCGCCTCGAGGCCTGGCTGTGACGGCCGGGCGCCCGGAGGTCCTGGCCATCGTCCCCGCACGGGGCGGGTCCAAGGGCCTCCCCCGCAAGAACCTGGCGCCGTTCCTCGGCCGACCGCTGATCGAGTGGTCCATCCGCTCGGGCCTCCAGGCCGAGACCGTGACCCGCACCATGGTCACCACCGACGACGAGGAGATCGCGGAGGCCTCCCGCGCCGCGGGCGCCGACATCCCGTTCATCCGCCCCGCCGAGCTGGCCGAGGACCACGTCCTCGACCTGCCCGTGTTCCAGCACGCCGTGACGTGGCTGGCCGAGGAGGAGGGCTACCGGCCCGACATCGTCGTGCAGCTCCGGCCCACGTCGCCGATCCGGCCGCAGGGCCTCGTCGACGAGGCCGTCCGGCTGCTGCTCGCCGACGACGGCGCCGACTCCGTGCGCGCCGTGTGCCTGCCGCCGTGCAACCCGTACAAGATGTGGCGCGTCGAAGGCGACCGGCTCGATCCGCTCCTCACCTCGGACGTGTCCGAGCACTGGAACGCACCCCGCCAGGCGCTGCCGAAGGTGTACTGGCAGACGGGGACCATCGACGTCATGCGGACCACCACGCTCACCGAGCTGGACTCGATGAGCGGCAGGAGCATCATCCCGCTGGTGGTCGACCCGACGCTGGCCGGCGACATCGATGACCGCCTCTCCCTGGAGTGGACCGAGCAGCTCGCGATCCGGGCGGGGATGCTCGCCGACGACCGATGACCATCGGAGTCATCGGCACCGGATCGGTCGGCCGGCGCCACATCCAGAACCTGCGCACGCTCGGCCAGGACGTGGTCGCGGTCAGCGCCAGGCGCGGCGTCGACGCCTTCGACCTCGACGGCGAGCCGGTGCGCTGCGTGCCGGACATCGCAGCCGCGGTCGACCTGGGCGTCGACGCCGTGGTGGTGGCCAACGAGACCTCGCTCCACCGCGACACCACGCACGCCGCCATCGCGCTCGGCCTCGACGTCTACCTCGAGAAGCCCGCCACCATCACCGCACCCGAGTGCGCCGCCCTCGCCGCCGAGGCGGCCACGGCGGGCGTCACCGTCGCCGTGGGCCACCAGCTGCGGGCGCACCCCCTCATCGGCGCGCTGCACGCCCTCGTGCAGGGCGGGACGCTGGGCCGGATCCTCTCGGTCGACGCCAACTGGGGCGAGCACCTCGCCGACTACCACCCCGACGAGGACTACCGCACCGGCTACGCCGCCCGGCGCGAGCTCGGCGGGGGCGTCCTGCTCACCCAGATCCACCTTCCCGACCTGCTGCACCTGCTGTTCGGCCCGTTCGACGCCGTGTTCGCGTCGGGCGGCCACCGCAGCGACCTGGAGCTCGACGTCGACGACACCGTGACCTTCCTCGCCCACAGCCACGACGGCGTCGCGGTGCACGCCCACCTCGACTACCTCCAGCGCCCCAAGCGGGCCACCATCGCCGTGACCGGCACGGAGGGCCGCGCCGAGATCGACGTCCACGCCGCCACCCTGACCGTCCGGTCGTCCGAGCCGGGCTCCGAGCCCGTGGTGACCGAGCACGCCGTCGAGCGCAACGACCTGTTCGTGGCCACCATGGCCGACTTCCTGGCCGCTCGGGCTGGGGAGCACCCGCCGGCGGTGGACCTCGACGAGGCCACCCGCGTGCTCGGGCTCACCGACGCCATCCGGGCGTCGATGGAGTCGGGCCGCCTGGGCGACCCGACCGTCAGGGCTTGATCACGTAGACCGGCGTGGTCTCGATGTAGGCGAGCCGCTGGATCTCCGGGGCGTCGTCGCCGAAGTACTCGTGGAACGCGGCGGTCTCGCCCTCCCACGTGCCGTAGTCGTCGAGGATCATGACGCCGCCGGGCGCGACGAGCGGCCAGAGGTGCTCGAAGATCGCCTTCGACGGCTCGTAGATGTCCACGTCGACGTGCAGCAGCGTGATCGACGCATCGGGGTTCGCGACCGCCCACTCGGCTGCGGTCACCGTGAGGTCACCGGCCACCAGCTCGACGTCGTGGCCGACGCCGCGGTGGTCGAGCAGCCCCTGGAGCTGGTCGGCGCCGATGCTGGCGCTGCCCGCCTGGTCGATGAACGTGGCCAGGTGGTCGACGTCGCCCTCGAACTCGGTGGCCGGGAACTCGTCGAACGTGTCGAACCCCACCAGGCGCACCGCACCCGCCGGAGAGAACAGCTGCCGGAAGGCGGCGAAGCGAGAGAACGACGCGCCCTTGAACACGCCGCACTCGACCACGGTGCCCGGCCGGTCGGCGACCATCCGGTACAGCTCGGCGTGGGCCAGGACCTTGGCGACCCTCGGCACCTGCGCCGTGAGGTGGAAGGCGTTCTCGGCGGCGAATCCGCCGGACAGGTCGGGAAGTTCGATCACGGTGACATGGTAGTCAGCGCCCTCCGGGTGCCCTTGGGTGCGGACGCGGCGAAGGGCGCCCCGGAGGGCGCCCTTCGCTCACATCACAACCCGGTCAGGCGGTGCTGACGGCGAGGTTTCAGCTGCCGGCCGGAGTCGGCAGGTCGATGACCTCGGCCACGGGGGCGTCGGCCTGCTCGGCCACCAGGCCGGCCAGGTACTCGGAGTCGTCGAGCTGTTCGCCGTCCGATGAGTAGAAGGCCATCGGCTGGTAGTCCGGCGCGTGCGTCTCGATGTCTCGGTAGACGTGCTTGCCGGTACCGGCGGGGATGAGCTTGCCGATGATGATGTTCTCCTTCAGACCCACGAGGGAGTCCGAGCGGGAGTCGATGGCCGCCTCGGTCAGCACCCGCGTCGTCTCCTGGAAGGAGGCGGCGGACAGCCACGAGTCGGTGGCCAGCGAGGCCTTGGTGATGCCCATGAGCTCCACGCGACCCTCAGCCGGCTGCTTGCCCTCTTCGACGAGGAGCTTGTTCGCATCGGCGAACGCCTTCTGATCGACCCGCTCTCCCGGGAGGAAGTCCGAGTCCTTGGTCTCGAGGATGGTGACCCGGCGGGTCATCTGGCGCACGATGAGCTCGATGTGCTTGTCGTGGATCGACACGCCCTGCTCGCGGTACACCTTCTGGACCTCGGCGACGAGGTAGCTCTGGGTCTCCCGGACGCCACGGATCTCGAGGAGCTCCTTGGGGTCGCGGGCACCTTCGACGAGGGCGTCACCGGCTTCGACCTCGGCACCGTCCTCGACCTCGAGGCGGGCCAGGGACGGGACCGTGTACTGGTCCTCGGTGCCGTCGTCGCCGACGATGGTGATGACGCGGCCCTTGCCCTCGTCCTCGCCGATCCGCACCACACCGGTGATGCGGGCCAGGGTGGCCTTGCCCTTCGGCGAACGAGCCTCGAAGAGCTCGACCACTCGGGGCAGACCACCGGCGATGTCCGAGCCGGCGATGCCGCCGGTGTGGAAGGTACGCATGGTCAGCTGCGTGCCGGGCTCGCCGATGGACTGGGCGGCGATGACGCCGACCGCTTCGCCGACCTCGATGTCCTTGCCGGTGGCCAGCGACATGCCGTAGCTGGCGGCGGAGATGCCGGCCACGGAGTCGTCGGTCAGCGGGGACAGGACCCGGACCCGGGTCACCGTCTCATCGTCACGGAGGTGCTCCATGATCGGCTCGTTGACGATGGTGCCCTTGGGGTACACCGTCCCGTCGCCGCAGGTCACGTCGTTGGCCAGGGTGCGGCTGTAGAGCGTGGTCTCGATGTAGGACCGCTTGTTGGCGGTGTCGGGGTGGATGTTCTCCAGCCAGATGCCGCGGATGGGCGAGCCGGTGGCCTCGGCCTTCTCGAACGGATCCTCTTCGTTGATGATCAGTTCCTGGGCGACGTCGACGAGGCGACGGGTGAGGTAGCCGGAGTCGGCGGTCCGCAGGGCGGTGTCGACCAGGCCCTTCCGGGCGCCGGGGGTGGCGATGTAGTACTCGAGCATCTCCAACCCCTCACGGAAGTTGGACTTGATGGGACGAGGGATCATGTCGCCACGGGGGTTGGCCACGAGGCCACGCATGCCGGCGATCTGACGGACCTGCATCATGTTGCCGCGAGCACCCGAGCCCACCATCATCTCGATGGGGTTGAACTGCTCCTTCTTGAGGTTCTTCTCCATCGCGGTGCGCACCATGTCGGTGGCATCGGTCCAGATCTCCACCTCCTTCTGGCGCCGCTCGCCGTCGGTGATGATGCCCCGGCGGAACTGGTCTTCGACCTTCTGGGCCTGGAGCTCGTGGTCCTCCATGATCCCGGCCTTCTCCGGCGGCGTCTTCACGTCGTCGATGGAGATGGTGATGCCGGACTGGGAGGCGTACCGGAAGCAGAGGTTCTTGATGGCGTCGAGGCTGCCGGCCACGATGCCCTTGGCCTCCTTGTTGGCCAGACGGTCGGTGATGTTGCCCATCACCTTCTTGTCGACGCGGAGGTTGAAGTACTCGAAGCTCTCGGGCAGGGCCTGGTTGAAGAACAGGCGCCCGGCCGTGGTGTCCTCGGTGACGATGCGCTCGCCCTCGGCGTCGAGGCCGCGGAACTGGATCGGTGCGTGCAGCGCCAGGTCCTTGGCCTCGTAGGCCCGCTCCACCTCGTGGAGGTGGCGGAACACGCGGCCCTCGCCCTTGGCGCCGGGCACGACCTCGGTGAGGTAGAAGGCGCCGATGATCATGTCCTGGGTCGGGGTGACCAGCGGACGACCGTGGGCGGGCGACAGCACGTTGTTGGCCGACAGCATCAGCACGCGGGCCTCGGCCTGCGCCTCGGCGGACAGCGGCAGGTGGACCGCCATCTGGTCGCCGTCGAAGTCGGCGTTGAAGGCGGTGCACACCAGCGGGTGGATCTGGATGGCCTTGCCCTCGACGAGCACCGGCTCGAACGCCTGGATGCCCAGGCGGTGGAGCGTGGGGGCACGGTTGAGCATGACCGGGTGCTCCTTGATGGCCTCTTCGAGGACATCCCACACCTGCGGGCGACGACGCTCGACCATGCGCTTGGCCGACTTGATGTTCTGCGCCAGCTCGGCGTCGACCAGCTTCTTCATGACGAAGGGCTTGAACAGCTCCAGCGCCATCAGCTTCGGCAGGCCGCACTGGTGCAGCTTGAGCGTGGGGCCGACGACGATGACCGAACGGCCGGAGTAGTCGACGCGCTTGCCGAGGAGGTTCTGGCGGAAGCGGCCCTGCTTGCCCTTGAGCATGTCGATCAGGGACTTCAGCGGCCTGTTGCCCGGGCCGGTCACCGGACGACCACGACGGCCGTTGTCGAACAGGGCGTCGACCGCCTCCTGGAGCATGCGCTTCTCGTTGTTCACGATGATCTCGGGGGCACCGAGGTCGAGCAGGCGCTTCAGGCGGTTGTTGCGGTTGATGACCCGTCGGTACAGGTCGTTGAGGTC
>JAOBWH010000033.1 GCA_025463265.1 Ilumatobacteraceae bacterium | reverse complement strand
CCGCGTGCGAGGCTCGCCCGCATGGCAGCGAACCGAGGGGGACCGGTCCGGATCGGCGTGGTGCTGGCCGTCGCCGTGAGCCTGGTCGTCGCCGCGTGCAGCAGCGGCGACGACGGCGGATCCGACGGCGGTGCGTCGGGCGGTGGGAGCGCCGATCGCACCACCACCACGGCCGCCTCGCCGAAGGCCGACGACGACCTGAGGCTCGACGAGATCCAGGTCATCGGCACCCACAACAGCTTCCACGTGGCCGCGCCCGACGCCGAGGCCGCCCTGCTCCGCGCCCAGAACCCCGAGCAGGCGGCGGAGCGGCAGTACTCGCACCCGCCGCTCACCGAGCAGCTCGCCGAGGAGGGCATCCGCCAGATCGAGCTCGACGTGTTCGCCGACTCGAAGGGCGGCCGCTACGCCAAGCCGGCGTTCCGAACCGACGCCGGCCTCGGTCCCCTCGATCCCGACCTCCTGGCCGAGATGGAGGCGCCCGGCACCAAGGTCCTCCACGAGCAGGACGTCGACTACCACTCGGTCTGCGCGTCGCTGACGTCGTGCCTGCGCGAGGTGAAGGCGTGGTCCGACGACCATCGCACCCACGTGCCGATCGCCATCCACATCCAGTTCAAGGACGGGCCGCTGATCTTCGACGTCCCCGACCAGGCCGTGCCCGAGAAGTGGACGAGCGAGGCGATGGACGGGCTCGACGCCGAGATCACCTCGGTGTTCGACGAGGACCAGATCATCACGCCCGACGACGTCCGCGGCGACCACGACACCCTGGAGGAGGCGGTGCTGGCGAAGGACTGGCCGACCCTGGGCGAGAGCCGCGGGAAGGTCATGTTCCTGATGATCAACCCGGAGCCGTACCGCACGATCTACCTCGAGGACCACGAGGGGCTGGAGGGGCGCATCCTCTTCACCAACGCCGAGCCGGGGCAGGCCGACGCCTCCTACGTGGGCCTCGACGACCCCGTCGCCGACGGCGCCCGCATCTCGCAGCTGGTGGAGCAGGGCTACCTGGTCCGCACCCGGGCCGATGCGAACGGCACCGACGCCGAGGCCGACGACACCACCCGGCTCGACGCCGCCCTCGCCAGCGGCGCCCAGTGGGTCAGCACGGACTTCCCCGGCCCCGACGGGGCCCAGGAGCAGTACGACACCGGCTACACCGCCCAGCTGCCCGGTTTCCTCGCCGCCCGCTGCAACCCGGTGACCGCGCCGGAGGACTGCACCGACGCCGCCGTCGAGGGCTGATCAGGTCCGCTTCCGCTCGATCGAGATCAGGCGGAGGCCGTGGGCGGCTCGACCTCGGAGATCGGGACCTCGTCGACGCCGATGGTGGGTTCGTCTTTGAACGTGCCGTCCCGCTCGTTCCACAGGTCCCGGGCGATCACCTGGACGACGCCGGCCACCGGGATGGCGAGCAGCGCACCGAGGAGCCCGAAGATCTCCACGCCGATCAGCACGGAGACCAGCACCCCGAGCGGGTTGATCTTGACCGTCTTCGACATCACGGTGACCTGGAGGACGTTGTTCTCGAACTGCTGGTACAGCACGAAGAACACGATGGTGGCGATGCCCACGGGGACCGACTGGAGGAACCCGACGGCGATGCACGGCAGGGCGCCGAGGGTGGCGCCCACCAGCGGGATGAGATCCGCGAACGCGACCCAGAGCGCCAGGACCTCCGCGTACGGCACGCCGGCGATGCGCAGGAAGATGTACGCCGCGACGCCCGCCACGATGCTGATGACCACGTTGCCGAACATGTAGGCCGACACCGCCTGGGCGGCATCGACCGAGACGCGTCGCACCCGTTCGCGGTGCCGCTGGGGCAGGAGCGCGACGACGTTCTCGCTGAGGTCGGGTCCGCCGAGCAGGAGCAGGATGGTCAACACGATCACCGTGATGGCGGCGATGATCCCGGAGAACACCGTGCCGAGGACGGTCAGCCCCTGCCCTCCAGCAGCGCTGAGCTGGTCCTCGATGGCCTTCTGGTTGTCCTCGTACATCTGGTCGAGGTCGTACTTCTCGATCAGCTCGCCGATCTGGCCCTTGCCGTCCTCGGCGTCCTGGATCATCTCGGGGAGGTTGTCGGCGAACTTCTGGCCCTGGTCGACGAGCGGCCGGACGAAGGCGTAGAGGAGCCCGGCGAGCGACGCGAAGGCGACGAGGCAGACCAGGAGCGTGGCCACGCCCCGGCGCATCCGGGCCCGGTGCTGGAGGGAGTCGACCGCGGGGGTCAGCACCACGGCGAAGAACAGGGCCACCAGCAGGTAGGTGACGACCTTCCAGAGCGACAAGATCGCGACGACGGTCCCCGAGAGCAGGAAGAGGACCACCCAGACGACCAGCGTCGTGGAAGCGACGTAGCGGATGTCGACCTTGCGCGCGCGGCGCTCGGGTGCGGGATCCATCCGTCCGACGGTAACGACCGGGCGACCGCTCGCGGTGGAATGGGCGGTTGAGGGTGCGGTGGAGCGGCGGCGCTACGATCGCCGCTGCCATGGGCCAGTCGATCGTCGTCACCGAGAAGCCATCCTCGAACCCCGGGGTCACCCGCTTCGAGACCAACCGAGCCCTCACGGGCATGGCCCACGAGCGCTACCTCGTCGGTCAGGAGATCTGGGGCGAGCGTCCGCCCGACGAGCTGGCCCGACGCCTGCTCGCCGAGCCGTCGGTCGCCGGACTGCAGATCAACGGGAACATGATCACCGTCGACCTGAACAAGGGCTACGACTCCCGGGGCCTCCTCGAGATCATCGAGAACCTCTACCGCTTCTACCCCGACGCACCCGGAGGCGGAGCAGCCGAGGCCCCCGCCACCGAAGCGGCTGCCGCGGTCGAAGCGCCCGTCGCCGAGGAGCCAGCAGCAGCGGAGGAGCCCGCCGCCGTCGCCGAGCAGCCGGCGGCCGCCGTCGAGGAGCCCGAGGCCGCCGCCGAGGTGCCGGTGTCGGACCCCGAGGCCCCGTCCCAGGCCGCCGCCGAAGAGCCCAGCCCCGCAGACCCGGCCCCCACCGACCCGGTCTCCGGACCCGCTCCGGTCGAGGATGCGACGGCCCAGGAGGCCGCGGCCGACGCCGCCGACGAGCACGAGGCTCCGGCCCCCGAGCTCGACGCTTCCACCGAAGTCTGAACCGGTGCACCGAGCGCTCGTCACCGCTGCGGCGGTGGTCGTCTTGGGCCTCGGGACCGTGCTCGCCGCGTGCGGGAGCGACGGCGGCAGCGCCGCCCCCGCGGCCCCGCTGAGCGCAGCCGGGCAGAACGGCAGGCAGGTGGCCAAGGAGCAGGGCTGCATCAGCTGCCACACCGCCGACGGCGAGAAGGGCACCGGCCCGACGTGGCAGGGCCTGGCTGGGTCCACGGTCACGCTCGAGGACGGCACCGAGGTCACCGCCGACGACGCCTACCTGCGTGACGCCATCGTCCGGTCACGAGGCCAGGTGGTCGAGGGCTACCCGAACATCATGCCGGTGTACGAGGGCGAGCTGTCCGAGGCCGAGCTCGATGACCTCATCGCCTACCTGCACGACCTCGCCCCGGCCGACGCCGGCTCGAAGGAGCCCGACGGCGAAGGCGCGGGCGGCAGCTGATCCTCCTGGCCGGCGCCGGTCAGAGATCCCTCCAGTGCACGGCACCATCGTGGAACGAGACGGTGCCGACGTGCAGCCGGCGGCCGTTCGGGTTGCCGACCTTGCCCCGGTCCCAGGCGGCGTAGACCACGGCCATGCGCCCGCCCCTGGTGCGGAAGACGTCGGCGCCTCCCGGTCCGACGGCGCCGCCGCTCGAGCCGTGGAGACGCGCGTCGGCGGTCCGGTGGCACGGACCGACCGCACCGTCGCAGAGCGCGTAGCCCACGGCGTAGCCGTCGGTGTTCCACTTGCCGCCGCTGTAGAAGAGGACCCACTGCCCGTCGAGGTGGACCATCGCCGGGTTCTCGATCGTCTTCTGCTCCCAGCCGTCCTCGGCGCTCAGCAGCTCCCTGGGCAACCCGTTCACGGCCCGGCCGTCGGCGGTCAGCGCCTGCGTCCACAGCCGCGAGGTCCTGCCCACCGTCTCGTCCTCGCTCTTCCACGTGATGTGGGCGAAGCCGAACTCGTCGAGGTAGATGTCCGGGTCGATGGAGCCGCCGAGGTCGTCCTGGCAGATGAGCGGGACCGTGGTGTCGTCGAAGAAGGGCCCGGACGGGTTGCCGCTCACCGCAGTGCTCAGGCACTGCTGGCCCGACACGTTGGAGCGGGTGGCGTAGTAGAGGACGTAGCGGCCGCCGATGTGGTGGACGCTCGGGGCCCAGATCGGCCCGGGGCGCGCCCACGCCGGACGGTTGGCGAGCGCCCGGGTGCGCACCGACCAGGTCCGGAGGTCCTTCGAGGACAGCACCTGGATGGCCCCGCCGGGTCCCTGCGTGGCGTAGGCGTAGTACGTGTCGCCCACGAGCAGGGCGGTGGGGTCGGCGAAGTCGTAGGGGTGGACGGCGCCGGTGCCGCCCTGCACCTGCTCCATGGCGGCCTGGCACGTGGCCCGGCCCTCGTCCAAGACGCCCGACGCCCCCATCGCCGCCTGGTGTCCGCCGCTCAGCTGGTCGATGGCGGCGTCGAGCGTCCGCCGGCACGCGAGCAGCACGTTGATCTTCTGCTGGCGGGCGTCGCGGTCGATCCTCGCCGCCTTCACCTCGGCGGTGAGGGTGGTGACCTTGGCCCGGAGGTGCACGACGTCGGCGACGGCGGTGTCGATGCCGTCGGCGGTGGCGAGGAGCTGGGTCGTGGCGTCGTCGAGCTGGACGATCAGCGCCTCCAGGTCGGCCGCCTCGGCGGTGAGCTCGGCCTCTTCCCGGCCGGCGGTGACGGTGGCTGCGTCGGCCACCTCCTTGCGCTCCTCGAGGTCGAGGAGCTGGCGGACCGACACGGCGACGGTGACGAGCGACGCCACCAGGACCACCCCGAGGATGACCCGGCGCCAGATGCGGCCTCGGCGAGCGGGCGAGCGGTCGCGGTCGGTGCGGTTCCGGCGCTTCACCCCTGCCCCGCCAGGCTCGCGACCGTCCTGCACTCCTCGGTGTCGCGAGCGCTGCTGCTGCCGAGCCCGCGCAGCAGGTCGAACAGGCACGCGTCAGCCGCAGGCTGCAGGCGCTTCTGGGTGGCGATGGCGGCGGCCACCGCCTTCACCTGGCTGCGGAGGTCCTTGACCTGGCCGGCCTTGGCGACCTGGGCGTCGTGCAGCGTGGCCTCTTCGAGGCCCTGGGCGGTCATGGCCTCCCGGGACCCGTCGAGCACGCCCTCGGCGTCGGCCTGGTTGCGCTCGGCGAGGTCGACGCGGTCGCCGACGGAGGCCAGGCGGATGCGGGCGGTCTCCTCGTCGAGCTCGGCGATGCGCTGGGTGGTCTCGGCGGCGGCGACCTCCTCGCGCACCCGGGCGGCCTGGACCTGGAGGGCGGTGGCCGCGCCGGCGATGAGCACCACCAGCGCCACCCCGATCCGCCGCACCCACGCCCGCTCTCGTCGAGGGGCCACCGGGGTCACCGGGCCCACCTCGGCGCCACCAGGCTCGATGGGCTGGGCGGCAGGCTCGATGGGCTCGGCCTGAGGCGCGGTGGACGTGACGACGGGCGCGTGGATGAACGCTCCGGTGCTCGGGGCGTCCGCCACCCGCAGATCGTCGTCCATCGTTCGCTCCCACCTCTTCTTCCGCCAGAAGGATCCACCATGTTCGCGTCTGGAGCACCCCTCCCGGGACGCGGCCGGGTGAACCAGCTGCTCACCGGCTTGTGACGATCGGCCGGGCGGTCCTGTTCCCGCCCGTCGGGTGCGATGATGGCGGCCTGACCAGGGAAGCAGCCGAACCGGTTGCGGTCATCGAACAGGTGTTCGATACTGGGCCCATGGCCGTCCCCGCTCCTGACCTCGTCGCCCTCCGCGAGCTGGGGGAGCGCGTGCGGCCGCTGAGCGCCGCAGCGGAACGGGTGCTGCCCGTCCCGCCGGCGTTCACCGGGTTGATCCCCCAGGGCGGGCTGGTGCGGGGGAGCACCGTCGCCACCAGCGGCAGCGCCGCCACCAGCCTGGCCCTGGCGCTGGCCGGCCCGGCCACCGCAGCCGGCTCGTGGTGCGCGGTCGTGGGCGTGGCCCACCTCGGACTGCTGGCGGCAGCGGAGCTGGGGGTGGCGCTGGAGCGGACGCTGCTCATCGCCGACCCCGGCCCCCAGGAGTGGGCGGGGACGGTGGCGGCCCTGCTCGATGCGGTCGAGGTGGTGCTGGTCCAGCCTGCAGGCGCCATCACGCCCACGGTCCAGCGGCGGCTGGTGGCCCGGGCGCGAGACCGGGGGTCGGTCCTGCTGCAGGCAGGCGGCCGGGCCGGGGTGTGGGCGGCGCAGCCCGATCTCACCGTCGAGGCCGGGACCTCCCGGTGGGAGGGCGTCGGGGTGGGCCACGGCCGGCTCCGGGCCCGCCGGGTGGAGGTCCAGGTGTCGGGGCGCCGCGGTGCGGTGCGCCCCCGGCGGGCGG
>JAOBWH010000006.1 GCA_025463265.1 Ilumatobacteraceae bacterium | reverse complement strand
GCGGCCGCTCCGAGGAGCTGCGCGCCGCGCTGTTGGCCCGCGGCGCCGAACTGGCCTGGCACCCCGACTACATGCGGCACCGCTACGACAACTGGGTCGGTGGGTTGAACGGTGACTGGCTGATCTCCCGCCAGCGCTTCTTCGGGGTGCCGATCCCCCTCTGGTACGCCCTCGACGCCGACGGCCGGCCCGACTACGACACGCCGCTCACCCCCGCCGAGGCCGACCTCCCGGTCGACCCGCAGTCCCACGTCCCGGCCGGCTACACCGCCGACCAGCGCGACCAGCCCGGTGGCTTCGCCGCCGACCCCGACATCATGGACACCTGGGCCACGTCGTCGCTCACCCCGCAGATCGCCACGGGCTGGGAGGAGGATCCGGCGCTGTTCGCCGCCACCTTCCCCATGGACATGCGGCCCCAGGCCCACGAGATCATCCGGACCTGGCTGTTCTCCACCGTGGTCCGCAGCCACTACGAGCACGGCGAGGTCCCCTGGGCCGACGCCGCGCTGTCGGGGTGGATCCTCGACCCGGACCGCAAGAAGATGTCCAAGTCGGTGGGCAACGTCGTCGTGCCCACCGATCTGCTGGAGCAGCACGGTGCCGACGCCGTCCGCTACTGGTCGGCCAACGGCCGCCCCGGCACCGACACCGCCTTCGACCCGGGGCAGATGAAGATCGGCCGCCGCCTGGCCATCAAGATCCTCAACGCTTCGAAGTTCGCCCTCAGCGCAGGCGAGGCCCCCGCCGATGCACCGGTCACCGAGCCCATCGACCAGGCGATGCTCGCCGAGCTGGCCCAGCTGGTGGACGACGCCACCACCGCCTTCGCCGACTTCGACTACGCCCGGTCGCTCCAGCGCACCGAGGACTTCTTCTGGCGCTTCTGCGACGACTACCTGGAGCTGGTCAAGGCACGCGCCTACCGCGACGACGACCCCGCCGCCCGCTCGGCCCGGATCGCCCTCCGCACCGCCGTCTCCACCCTGCTGCGGTTGTTCGCTCCCATCCTCCCGTACGTCACCGAGGAGGTCTGGTCCTGGTTCGCCGAAGGGTCGATCCACCGGGCCGCCTGGCCCACCTCCGGTGAGCTTCGGATCCTGGCCGGCGACGGCAGCAGCGCGGATGGCGTCCCGTCGCCGCTCGTCGTCGCCGCCGACGTGTTGGGCCGCATCCGCAAGGCCAAGTCCGACGCCAAGGTCTCCCAGCGGGCCGAGGTCGAGCTGGTCACGGTCACCGACACCCCCGACCGCCTCCTGGCGCTCGCTGCGGCCGAAGGCGACGTCAAGGCCGCCGGCTCCGTGACCACGCTCGTCACCACCGCCCTCGACCGCGAGGGCGAAGACGACGCTGAGGGCACCGTCGACGTCGTCCTGGCACCGGTCCCCGGGGCCGACCCGGCGTGAAGGCGGGCCCGTCGGGCCCCCTGCGCGACGGCTGGCTCGACCAGCCTGATCCGAGCCGCCTCGACCCGGGCCACCTGCGCCGCGACGAGATCCTCGCCCGTCACGCCCGCGCCGTCACGGCCGGGCTGTCGACCTACGTCGACCCGGGCACCGGCTACACGGTGCTGACCGCGGCGTACCTCGCCGAGCGCGGCTACTGCTGCAGCCAGGGCTGCCGCCACTGCCCCTGGGAGGGAGCGACCTCAGGGCCGTGACGGACGAGCCGGCACGGGGATCAGTTGAGGGGCGAGGCCCCGCTGCCCAGACCGAAGTACAGGGCCAGGAGCAGACCGATCAGGAGCCCGAGGCCGATCGGGATGAGCACCCAGGCATCGCCGCCCGACCCGTGGTCGTCGTGACCATCGTGGCCGTGGGCGTGATCGTCGTGCGCGGCGTGGGCGTCATCGGTGCCGACGTCGTCGGCGTGGCCGCCCACGGGCTCGCCGCCGCCGGGGTGCTCGTGCACGCCCTCCTCGTCGACGGTGGGAGAGTCCGAAGCGGTAGCCATGGGGCCAGCTTCGCCCATCGGCCGGGGTCGTTGCCACCCGAGCGAGCAGCTCAGCGCAGCGGCGCACCCTGCCGGACGAACGTCGACGGCGGCAGGTCGATCCCCTCCGCGGCCAGCGCCTCGGCGATCTGCACCCGCAGGAGGCGGCTCACCCGCCACTGCGCACCGGGGCGGGTCTTGCCCTGCACGCGGATGGTGGCGGCGTCGGGGCCGAGGTACTCGATGCCCAGCACCTCGGGCCGGCCCAGCACATCGGGCTTGGCCTCGTCGCGCGCCCACACCGCTTCGGCCGCCTCACCGATCACCGCGGAGGCCCGCTCCAGGTCCGCACCGGGCGCCACCGCGATGTCGATCACGGCCCGCGCCCACTGCTGGGACTTGTTGCCGACCCGCCGGATCTCGCCGTTGGGGACGTGCCACACGGTGCCGTTCTGGTCCCGGAGGCGGGTCACCCGCAGGGTGACCTGCTCGACGGTGCCGGTGGCCTCGCCCAGGTCGACCACGTCGCCCACCCCGAAGTGGTCCTCCATCAACATGAAGAAGCCCGACAGGAAGTCCCGCACCAGGCTCTGGGCGCCGAAGCCCAGCGCGACCCCCACCACGCCGGCGCCGGCGATGAGCGGGCCGAGGTTCAGGCCCAGGACCCCGAGGATGTAGATCAGGGCGAAGATCCCGATGAAGCCGCTGGTCACGCTGCGCAGGACGCCGGTGATGGTCTGGGCCCGGGCGGCGGCGCGCAGGTTGACCTCGCCGGTGTCGACGAACGCCGGCTTGGCCTTGGAGCGGAACCGGTGCCCGCCCTTCTCCTGCATGCCGGCGATGCGGTCGCCGAAGCGCCGGATCGCCCGCTTGGCCACCTGGTTCACCACCCAGGCGATCAGCAGGATCCACAGGATCTGCAGTGGGACGTCGGTGAGCCAGTCCACGAACTCGGCCAGACCGACGCTGCCGGTCCGCTCGTAGACCCACTTGCAGGCGTTGCCCGGCTCGGCGGAGCACGCCTGGGCCAGCCCGACCGGGTCGACCCGTGCGAGCAGGGACGTCAGGTGGGGTGCCATGGCGGGCCAACCCTACCGATGCTGGGGCGGCGGCCGGAGACCGGACGGGTCAGGCCGCGGGGGCCGTGTCGCTCACCTTGACGACCTCGATGACGAACGTGAGCGGGTCGTTGGGCGCGATGCCCTGGCCGCCGGTGGGGCCGTAGGCCAGGTCCGACGGGATGTCGAGCTGGACGAGCGCGCCCTGCTTCTGCCCCAGCAGGCCCTGGTTCCAGCCCGGGATCACGCTGAACGCGGTGTCGGTGGGCGGAGCGCCGGGCATGGCGATGGAGATCGGCTCGCCGCGGTCCCACGAGGAGTCGAACTGCTCGCCGCTGGAGCAGGCGACGCCGACGTAGTGGACCGTCACGTAGCTGGTGTCGGTCGCCTCGGGGCCGTCGCCCTCCTCGAGCACGGTCACCTTCACGTCGCCCTTCGCGGGCTCGGACGGGGCGTCGATGCTGGTGGGCTTGCCCTCCGCCTCGGGGATCTCGCCCACCGGGGCGCACGACTCGGGACCTTCGCCGGAGGACGAGGCGACGGTCGTGGTCGTGGCGGCATCGCCGTTGTCCGACGACCCGCAGGCGGCGAGGCCCAGCACCAGCGCCAGCGCCCCAGCCACCAGCGCCGTGGAGCGGACGCGGCGCGTCACTTCGCGGCCGTGGTGGTGGTGGCGCCACCGGGAGCGGTGGTGGTGGGCGCCGTGGCCGCCGTGGTGGTGGTCGTCGACGGCGGGGCCTCGTCGGAGACCTTCACGATCTGGACGATGAAGACGAGCGGGTCGCTGGTCCCGATGCTGGGCGGCCGGCCCTCCGCGCCGTAGGCGTCCGCGAACGGGATGTCGATCTGGACGATCGATCCCTGCTTCTGGCCCGCCAGGCCCTCGGTCCAGCCCGGGATCACGCTGAACGCGGTGTCGGTGGGCTCGGCGTCGGCCATGGCGATGGTGATCGGGGCGTCGGTGTCCCACGACGAGTCGAACTGCTGGCCGCTCGCGCACGACACACCGAGGTACTCGACGGTGAGGTAGCTCTTGGCGGTGGCCTTCGGCCCGTCGCCCTCCTTCAGCACGGTGGTGGTCACCTCATCGACCGGAGCGTCGACCGGCATCTTCACCTCGGTGGGCTTGCCGGCGCGCTTGCCCTTCGGGATGGTGGTCGCCTCGTTGCAGACCACCGGCGAGTCGCTGACCGACACCAGGTTGACCACGAAGACCAGGTCCTCGTCGGGACCGATGCCCTGGGCCGGGTTGCCGTCCTTGCCGTAGGCCTCCGCCGCCGGGACCACGATCTCGCGCTGCTGGCCGACCTTCAAGCCCGTCAGACCGGTCTCGAGGCCGGCGATGAGCTGCTGCTGGCCGAGCTTCATGGTGAGGGGGCGGTCGGTCCCGTAGGTGTCGGTGAACACCTTGCCGTCGTCGACGGTGGCGCCGACCAGGTCGACGGTCAGGTACTGCTCGTCGCTGGCCTCGCACGCCGCCTTCTCGGCCTTGGCCTCGTCGGTGGTCTTGGTGGCCTTGGCGACCTTCACGTCCGAGGGCACCTCAGGTGCCTTCCCGAGGCGATCGACCTCGGTCATGGTGCAGCCGACGCCGTCCTTGACGATCTTGCCGCCGAGCTGGTCGCTGCTCCCGCAGGCCGCGAGCAGGAGGGACAGCGCGAGCGTGGCGGCGACGAGCGCCCGTCGCGCGGTGACCGGCCGAGCGCCGGAGGCGCCGCCGGAAGACGTTGGTGCAGTGCGGATCATGGGGTCGCACCCTAATCAAGGGGCTGCTGACGACCTGGGTCGGCGACGGGTCCGGAGCCGACCTCCTCCGGTAGCCTCGGGCTTCGTGCTGAGGGTGAGCCAACGTCGTCGGGCCACCCGGGCCACCGCCCTCGCGGCTGCCGTCGGGGTCGCCGCCTCCCTGTTCCTGATGCCCCTGCCCGCAACCGCGGAGCGGTCGCAGGAGCCACCAGCCGCCGATGGACCACAGGACCTCGCCACCACCAGGCCCATCGACACCGATGGCGTGGACCCCGTCCTCGACGGCGCCCCCGTCGACACCACCCCCGCCATCCGCGCCGTGGAGGACGATCTGAGCGAGGCGGCAGCGGCCCAGAGCCAGACCACGCTCCGCTGGATCGCCGCCGAGCAGAAGCGAGCCGAGCTCGCGGCCCGGGCCGGGCAGGCCGGACAGCTGGCCGCCCAGGCGGACGCGCTCTTCCAGATCGCCCTGCTGGACCAGGCCGTGAAGGAGCGCCGCCTCGGCGAGCGCGAGATCGTGGAGGCCGAGCTCCGAGCTGTCCTCGACGACCGCCTCGACGAGCTGCGCCACCTGGCGGCCACGCTGTTCGCCACCGCCCCCGAGGACCGCTACGCCGTCCTCGGCAGCATCGACGACATCACCGAGGCCGACCGGCGGAGCGCGCTGCGAGACCGGGGGTCAGATCTCCAGGTGCGCCGCGTCGCCCGGGCGCGCGGGCCCTGGTCGAAGGCCCACGAGGCCCGCCTCACCACCAAGCGCCAGGTGGCCGCGGCCCGCGCCGCCACCGAGAAGCGGGCGGCGGCAGCGAAGAAGGCAGCCGAGGAGCGCGACCACGCCGACCAGGTGGTCCGCGACGCCGACGCGATCGTGGTCGCCGCGGTCCGCGCCAACGAGGACGCCAAAGCGGCCACGCAGGAGGTGCTGGCGCGCCGCCGCACCGCCCGCCTCGGAGGCGAGGTCTCCGGGCTCGACCTGCCGCTCGTGGCCCTGCACGCCTACTGGCGGGCATCGGCGCTGGCGCCCTGCCGGATCCCGTGGTGGGTCATCGCCGGCATCGGGCGGGTCGAGTCCGGCCACGGGTCCGCGCACGGCAGCTCGCTCACCGCCGAGGGCGACACCACCGTCCACATCCTCGGCATCCCCCTCGACGGCCGGCCGGGGGTGGCCGCCATCGGCGACACGGACGGCGGCCGGCTCGACGACGACGCCCGGTGGGACCGTGCCGTGGGACCGATGCAGTTCATCCCCGGGACCTGGAACCGGTGGGCCGCCGACGGCAACGCCGACCTGAAGCCCGATCCTCACAACATCTACGACGCCGCCGGGGCCGCCGCCCGCTACCTCTGCTTCAGCCGGGGGGACCTGCTCACCGAGGCCGCCATCCGCGGTGCACTGCTCGCCTACAACCAGTCGGTCCCCTACGGCACCAAGGTCCTGGCCGAAGGAGGCCGCTACCGCGACGCCCTCGATCTCCCCGACCTCCCTGCGTCCCGGACCGAGAACACCGCCGACACCGGGAACTGACCGGCCCTGCCGGGCCCTCGGCTCGGCGGACCGGCTCAGCCGAACGGCAGGGTGCCGGCCTCGAGATCCAGCAGGAACCGCTTCCGGTCCATGCCGCCTCCGTAGCCGGTGAGGCTCCCGTCGGCCCCGATGACCCGGTGGCACGGGACGATGATCGAGATCGGGTTGCGGCCGTTCGCCAGGCCCACCGCCCGGAACCCGTTGCCCGCGCCGATCGCCCGAGCCACATCGGCGTAGCTGCAGGTGGCGCCGTACGGGATCTCCCGCAGCTGCATCCACACCCGCTGCTGGAACGCCGTGCCCGTCGGGGCGAGCTCCAGGTCGAACCCGGTGCGCTCGCCGGCGAAGTACTCGCCCAGCTGGGCGGCCGCGTCGGCGAAGGCGTCATCGTCGCGCTCGAGACCGTCGGACGGCGCACCGTGGTGGCGGTGCTCGACGAAGTAGCAGCCTGTGAGCGCCGTGCCGTCGCCGGTGAGGATGAGATCGTCGACCGGGGTGGCGATGCGGGTGTAGCGGTCCGTCGTCGAGGCGGTGGGAGCGGAAGCGACCATGCCCTGACGGTACGCCGTCGACCGCCGACCCACTGGCGGGAATCGGACGGACGGCCCGGCGACGTCCGACCCGCCCGGTACGGTGGCCCGTCCACCCCCCGATGCGACAGAGGAACGGTTGGATGATCGAAGCACGAGGGCTGACGAAGCGGTACGGATCGACCACGGCGGTCAACGACCTGAGCTTCCGGGTCGAGAGCGGGCGGGTCACCGGCTTCCTCGGCCCCAACGGCGCCGGGAAGTCCACCACCATGCGGATGTGCCTCGGCCTCGACCGCGCTGATGGGGGCGCGGTGCGCATCGACGGCAAGCGGCTCGTCGACTTCCCCACCCCGATGCGCAGCGTCGGCGCGCTGCTCGACGCCAGCTACCTGCACCCCACCCGCAAGGCCAAGGAGCACCTCTGGGCGCTCGCCGCCTCCAACGGGCTCCCCCGCAAGCGGGTCGACCACGTGCTCGGCCTGGTCGGGCTCCGCGAGGTCGCCAACAAGCGCGTCGGCTCGTTCTCCCTCGGCATGAAGCAGCGGCTCGGTCTGGCCGGCGCCATGCTCGGCGACCCGCAGACGCTCCTCTTCGACGAGCCGGCCAACGGCCTCGACCCCGAGGGCATCCAGTGGATCCGCCAGTTCCTCAAGGGCCTTGCCGGTGAAGGCCGCACCGTGTTCGTGTCCAGCCACCTCCTCTCGGAGATGGCGCTGATCGCCGACGACCTCGTGGTCATCGGCAAGGGCGCCCTCATCTTCGAAGGCGCCGTGCACGAGTTCGTCGACGGCGCCGCCAAGAAGTGGGTCACCGTGCGCAGCCCGCAGCTCCAGCAGATCGGCGACGCCCTCCACCAGGGCGGAGCCCAGGTCGTCGCCGCCGGCCCCGGCGCCATCGATGTCGTGGGGCCGACCGCAGCGGACATCGGCGAGCTCGCCGCCACGCTCGGGGCCACGCTCCACGAGCTCAGCCCCCGCACGGCATCGCTGGAGGACGTGTTCCTCGAGGTCACCGCCGGTGCCCAGGAGTACCGCGGCGACACCGGCCCGACACCCCCTCCTCCGCCGCCACCCCCGGCGCCCCCCACCGGAGGGACGCCCTCGTGAACCACGTCATCCGCTCCGAGTGGAT
>JAOBWH010000161.1 GCA_025463265.1 Ilumatobacteraceae bacterium | reverse complement strand
GCGACGTCGTCGCCACCTACTCCGGCACCGACGTCCTCAAGGGCGTCGCCTCGGACCCCAGCGCGTTCACCGTGGCCAAGGCCGCCAGCACCACCGGCCTGCTGGTGTCGGAGACCTCGCCGTTCACCGGCCAGGTCGTGCAGCTCCTGACGAAGGTCACCGGGCCGGACGACGCCGCCATGACCACCGGCCAGGTGGCGTTCGCCTCGGCCGGCACCGCCATCCCCGGCTGCAGCGCCGTGGCCGTCACCGACGAGGGCTACGCCTCCTGCTCCACCTCGTGGTCCGCTCGTGGCACCTACGCCGTGACCGCCGCGTACGCCGGCACCGACCAGATCGCCGGCTCGACCTCGTCGGCCACCTCGGTGGTCGCGGGCGCCGACGCCACCGTCCGGGCCCAGGCCGCCACCGGCACCTACGGCTCCAAGGGCGCCACCCTCGCCGGCGAGGTGCAGGGCAGCGGGCGGGTCGCCACCGGGACGGTCACCCTCTCCAGCGGCAGCACCGTGCTCGGCACCGCCACCCTGGTGGGCGGTCGCTGGTCGCTGGCTCTCGGTGCCACGGCGGTCCTGCCCGGGACGCGCACGGTCACCGCCACCTACAGCGGCGATGCCCGGCACCACCCCGGCACGGACAGCGCCAGCCTGACCATCACCAAGGCCAAGCCGGCCATGGCGCTCTCGGTCACGCCGTCGGCTCCGAAGATCGGGACCCGGGCCGTCGCCTCGGTCACGGTGACCGCACCGGGCCTCGTGCCCACCGGCACCGTGAAGATCCAGATGAACGGCCGCACCCTCGCCACGGTGACCCTCGTCGACGGGAAGGGCACCGCCACCCTCCCTGCCTTCGGCGGCCGGGGCACCAAGGCCTTCACCGCGGTCTACTCGGGCTCCAGCCGGATCGGCACCGGGACCTCGGCCACCAAGACCCTGGTGGTGCGCTGATGGCGCCCGACCACCGTCTCGCCCGGCGGGCCCTGGGCGTGGGGATCGCCGCCGTCGTCCTGGGGATCGTGGGCCTGACCGGCTGCGAGCCGGCCAAGCCGGCCATCACCGTCACCACACCGGCGGCGCTGACCGCCACGCAGGAGGGCACCGTCACGTTCTCGTTCCGGTGCACGGCCACGGAGCCGTGCACCGGCGAGACCCGGCTGCGCCTCGCCGGGGTCAATGGCCCGGTGAAGGCGTTCACCATCGCGGCCGGGGCCACCCAGGCCCAGACCGTGAAGCTCAACGCCGCCCAGCAGGCCGCCGTGCCGGCCGAGAGCACCGGATCCGGGGAGATCCGCATCACCGAATCGGCACCGTCCGCCATCGCCGGCCGCGGTGTGGCCGTGACGGTCACCCGGCCCGCCGCCCCGCCCACCGAGACGCCCACGTCCAGGGCGTACCGCGAGCGCAACTGGACCCCGACCGCGACGGACACCTGCAGCGCCGCGTTCCACCGCACGTTCTCGGTCATCGGCCCCGACGGCAAGCTCTACCCGACCTGGCACCCGCCGACGGCCGTCGACCCCGCCACGGGCACGACCTGCTCGTTCGGCCACGAGCACGGTGACGATCCGGCCCGGTCGGACCTCTACCGCTGGGTGACCGACTTCCTCGGCGCCTCCCCGTCGGAGAGCCGAGGCATCCCCTTCGGCTTCGTCAGCGAGGCGCTCGACACCTACGCCTCGACCCGGGACCGTGTCACCCGCCACGAGGACAACGTCGGCCACAAGATCATCGTGGTCAACGACCTCACGCTGGTCACCGCGTCGCCCCGCGGCTACCTGCGCGACCGCACCGGAGCGGTCATCACCTGCGACGTGCTGATGAAGGTGCACCAGGGGAGCCACTCCGCCGACGCCCTCATCAACAACGCCCACGAGCTGCTCCACGCGGTGCGGTGCAGCGACGGCACCGAGCTCATCTCCTCCACGCTCACCCGGTTCGGCGACGCCAACCAGTTCAACCGCTCGTGCACCAGCGAGCTGGTGACCACGGCGGGCAGCAACCTGCCCGACGGCGACGGTGGCTTGCGGCTGATCCCCGACCGCTTCTGCGTCGACCGCGACGTGCTCGTGCCGAGCGACCGGACCAGCTCGATCTGGTCGCTGTACGAGATCTGGCGGTCGGCCAACGACCTCACCAGGGCCGACGGCTCATCGCTCGCCTCGTTCGACCCGGCCTTCGGGGTCCGCAACCCGGCTCGGGCCCACGCCGGCGGCGTCAACAGCAGCACCTTCGACCTGGTCGACGTCCCCGGCGCCACCGACACGGCGGACGGGGGCACCACCCGCGGCTACCCGTTCGACGAGGTCACCGAGCACGAGCACGAGACCGGCACGCAGCTCGCCAAGGGCGATCCGGCATCGCCGTTCGACGGCGCCCAGCGGGACTTCACCCTGCACACCATCCGGGTCACCAACGCCAGTGGCGCCACCACCTGGTGGACCGACCCCTACGGCGAGGGGGCCGTCACCGCCGCCGCCCCCGGCCTGGTCCGCCAGCACGTCAGCAGCACCGACAACTCGGCGTGGCCCGAGCTCGAGAAGCGCACCTTCGACCTCCAGCGCGACCACGGCCGCGCCAACGGCGTCCACGCCCCGAACTGACCGTTGGTCACCCGTTCGCGGGCGCAGGCTGCCGTCGCTGGGTCAGCGGAGGGGGTCAGCGGAGGGGGTCGGCGGTGATGCGGGCGAGCGCGGCTCGGGCGCCGAGGTCGCGGGCGGAGCGCTCGGCCTGGGCGAACCAGCGCTCGGCCTCGTCGCCGCGGCCGGCGAGGGCGTCGAGACGGGCGAGCTGGTGGGCCACCGGGCCCCAGTAGGCGCCGCCGCCGCCGTAGCAGTTGAGGACGGCCTGAAGCCCGGCGGACGGCAGGAGCAGTTCCCGGAGGGTGGCGGCGGACGCAGCGTCGCCCAGTTGGACGGCGGTGTCGGCCAGGACCACCAGGGCCAGCAGGCGGTTGGTGTCCTCGGGGATGGCGGCGAAGTCCGTGGCGCGGAAGTGGTCGAACGCCCGCGCCGCCAGCGTGCGCTCGCCGGCCTCGATCGCGCACAGTGCGAGCACCGCCCGGTAGCAGGGGATGTGAGGCGAGGCGTCGGCCGCGCCCTCCAGGAGGTCCAGGACCTCGCCCGACCGGCCCTGGTACAGCCGGATGTCCACCAGGTTCACGCCCAGGCACGCCTCGGCCCCCGGCTCACCCGGCTCGGCCAGGGCCACGGCCTCGAACGCGAGCCGCTCGGCGCGGTCGAGGTCACCGTCGATCACCGCGCCGAGCCCGCGCCACGCCGCGGTCGCCCACCGCCAGTACGGGTGCTCGGAGCGGTCCGCCAGCTCGATCGCCTCGTCGAGGGCCCGCTCGGCCTCGGCGCGGCGGCCGCACATGAACAGGTCCTCGTGGCGGTAGGTCAGGGCGGCCAGGGTGGCGTCGACGCTGCGGCCGGACGGGGCGATGGCCAGGATCTGGTCGAGGTCGGTGAGGCGGTCTCGCACCTGGCCCGGGTCGAGTCGCCCCAACCGGGCGATGAGCAGGGCCCGTGCGGTGAGGTGGGTGTCGGGTGGATCGATTCCCTCGGCCAGCGCCACGGCGTGCTCGACCATGGCACGGCGCTCGGCGACGGGTGCGGTCAGCGCCAGCGCCTGGGCGAGCTCGCCTTCGATGTGGCAGGTGAGCGTGTCCCGGCGGACCCGCTCGGCCCGGGTGGCGGCGTCGTCGGCGCGGCCCCGGGCGATGGGGTCGCGCTCGTTTAGCGAGGCCAGCCCCTCGAGCGCCTCGCGGAGCAGGTCGGCCTGCTCCAGGTCGCTCAGGCGCTGCGATGCGCCCCGGCCGGCTCGGCCCACGAGGACGAGCACCGCCTCCGCCAGCTCCAGCGGGAGCCGGTGGGCGCGGGTGAGGGCGAGGACCTCGTCGACCAGGTCCTCGGCCTCCGCTCGCCGGCGCTGGAGGTGCGCGGCGCGAGCCAGCCCGGTCAGGGCCCCGGCGCGGGTGGCCGGGTCGTCGGGGGCGACCGCGGCGGCCTCGGCGTACAGGGTCTCGGCCAGGGCCCAGGCACCGGAGTCCAGGGCCTCGCGCCCGGCCAGCAGCAGGGAGCGGCCGGCCTCGACGGCGTGGGCGGGGCCGGACCGGACGAGGTGGTGGGCGATCTCCGCATGGCGGCCCGGGGCCGGTCCCGCCGCCGCCAGGGCCTCGGCCGCCGCCAGGTGGAGGCGGGCCCGGCGGGTGGGGCTGATGCGGTCGTAGACGGCGTCGCGGGTGATGAGGTGGGGGAACGCGAACACGTCGATGCGGTCCGTCTCCACCAGGAACCCGTCGTCGACGAGCAGCTCCAGCTGGTCGAGGGCCTCGTCGGGATCGATGTGAGCGCAGGCCGCCAGGGTGGAGAGGGTCAGTTCCTCCCCGATGACCGCAGCGAGGTCGAGCCGCGAGCGGATCGGCTTGGGGAGCGCGTCGGCACGGTCGCCGATCCAGCCTCGGACGGCTTCGGGGACGCTGCGGGGGTCGATCGGCTGCCCGGTCCGGCCGGGCGCGAGGGCCAGCTCGGTCACGAAGAACGGGTGGCCGCCGGTGCGACGGTGGAGCTCGCCGGCCTGCTCCGCCGCCTGCGCCCCGTCGTGGTCGAAGAGCGGCTCGAGGTCCACCGGCTCCAGGCCCCGGAGCCGCACCTGGGTGGTGGGGAGGGAGCGCTGGATCCGCGCCAGCACATCGTGGATGGGCGCCGGCAGGTTGCGGCTGGTGGCCACCACCAGCAGGGAACCGTGCAGGTCAGAGACCGTCTGCTCGAGTGCGGCGGTGACGTCGTCGGTCGCCCACTGGAGGTCGTCGATGATCAGCACCGACAGTCGCGAGGCCAGCTGGCGCATGCCGACATCGATGGCCCGCAGCGCATCAGCGCGCGCGAGCGCGGGGCCGGTGGGGGCGGGCTCGGCCGATCCCGGCCGGCCGGAGGTGGCCGGGCGCACCGCGGACACGAGCGGCTCGAACGGGAGGCCGGTCCCCGGGAAGCAGCGCGCCCACCGGACCTCGGCCCCCTCGCGGCCGGCCACCGCCCCGAGCTCGTCCGCCAACCGGGTCTTGCCGATGCCCGACTTGCCGTGGATCACCGCCAGGTGGGGTCGGGCGTCATCGACCGTGGCCCGCCACGTCGCGGTCAGCTGGTCCATCTCGGACCGGCGGCCGAGGAAGAGCCGCTGCGCCGGGTCGGCCGGTGCGTCGGTCGCGGAGGGTGCCGCCAGCTGGGCCGCGGTGGGCGAGACCGACGGCCGAGCGCCGCCGACGAGCGACGCGACCGACTCCGACGGACCGACCCCCAGCTCGTCGGCCAGCAGGCCCGCCAGGCGGCGGTAGGCGTCGACCGCTTCGCCGCGCCGGCCGTCGTCGAGGAGGCAGCGGATCAGCTGCTCGTGCACGCCCTCGTCGATCGGGTTGCGACGGACCCAGGCGGCGGCGGTCTCGCTCGCCAGACCGGGCCGGTCCGTCGACCGCAGCGCCTCGATGCGGACGAGCACCGCCCGTCGGGCGACCTCCGCCAGGTGGTGCTGCTGGGAGCGGACCCAGTCGCCGTCGCCGGCCGGGAGGAACGGCTGCTGGAGCGGGTCGATCCACGGTCCCACCAGGGCCAGCGCCGGCTCGGGGGCGCCGGCGGCGAGCGCGGCCTCGGCCGCCTCCACCGCGTGCTCGGCCTGGACGGCGTCGATCGTGCACCCGGGGCCGAGGACCAGCTGCACGGTCCCGTCGCCGAGCGACGACACCGCAGCGTCGAGACTCGCCGCGGCCACCAGGTCCCGGACCTTCGACACGACGCCGCGGACGGCGCCCTGCCAGTGGTCGGCGAGCGGGCGGTCCCCCCACAGGAGCTCGGCGATCTCCCCCCGGCTCACCGGGCGGGACTCAAGAAGGAGGAAGGCGAGCACCAGCTGGACCTGGGGCCGGGTGACGGGGACCGCCGGCGCGTCCGGGCTGCGCAGCACGACCGCGCCGAGGAGATCGGCTCGCCCGACGGCTTCCGAGAGCGCTCGGTCCGATCCCGCTCGTGTGCCCACCATCGCCCTTCCCTCCCCGGCCGACGCCGGTCAGAGTACCGCGCCGCCCGGGCCCCCGGGAGGGCCGGAACGGCCGAAACCCTTGTGGGACAACGATGTTCGCCCGATACGATGACGTTCCTGATGGGACGTGAGCTGATCGTCCTCGGGGCGGCCTTCCTGCTGAGCGGGCTCCTCGCCCGCCTCGGCGCCCGCTTCGGGCTCCCGACCATCCCGCTGTTCGTCGCCGCCGGCATCCTCGTCGGCCCCAACACGCCCGGCCCGGTCCTGTTCGAGGACCCCCACGACCTGGAGCTCCTGGCGGCGTTCGGCCTGATCTTCCTGCTCTTCTACCTGGGGGTGGAGTTCTCGGTCGAGGACCTCACGAGCGGCGGCAGGAAGCTGCTCGGGTCCGCCGCGCTGTACCTCGCCCTGAACATGGGAGGCGGGCTGGCGCTCGGCTTCGCGTTCGGTTGGGGCACGCGAGAAGCGTTCGTCATCGCCGGCATCACCGGCATCTCGTCGTCGGCCATCGTCACCAAGGTCCTCGTCGAGCTGCACCGCCTGGCCAACCCCGAGACCCGGCTGATCCTCGGCATCATCGTGATCGAGGACCTGTTCCTCGCGCTCTACCTCGCCGCCCTCGCACCGGTCCTCGGCGAGGCCGATTCGGCTGTCGACGGCGCGCTGCTGTTCCTCCGGGCGCTCGCGTTCCTGCTCCTGCTGGCCGCGGTGGCCAACTGGGGGGCGCCGATCGTGGAGAGGATCGTGACCGCGAAGAGCGACGAGCTGCTCGTCGTGCTGTTCGTCGGGTTCGCCCTGCTCGTCGCCGGCGTGGCCTACGAGCTGGGCGTGTCCGACGCCATCGGCGCCTTCATGGCCGGCCTGGTGATCGCCGGGACCAGCCTCGCCAGTCGCGTCGAGCGCCTCGTGCGCCCGCTGCGGGATGCGTTCGCCGCCGTGTTCTTCTTCGCCTTCGGCCTCTCGATCGACCCGGGCGACATCGCCAGGGTCATCGCTCCGGCGGCCATCGCCATCATCGCCACCCTCGCCCTGGCGGTCGCGGCCGCGGTGGGAGCGGCTCGGATCAACCGGCTCGACCGCCTCGCCGCGGCCAACATCGCCTTCTCGGTCGCAGCCCGGGGGGAGTTCGCCCTGATCCTCGTGACCCTGGCGGCCGGTGCCGGCCTCGATGATCGCCTGGCACCGTTCGCGGCGATCTACGTGCTGGTCCTCGCCGTGGTCAGCCCGATCCTGGCGCTGCGGTCCGAAGCGTTCGTCCGCTTCTTCCCCAAGCTCCTGGTCTCCGGCCCACCGGTGATCGCCGAGACGGCGTAGCGCTCCGCCCGAGGTCAGCGCTTGGCGGTCTTGGCGATCTTGATGGCGTCTCGGATGTTGAGGGTGAGGCGGACCGCGCCGCTGGAGTACCTGCCACAGCTCCCGTTGATGGTGCCGCCGGTGGGGCACAGGTGCTCGAGCTGGGCGTCGCGGATGTCGTTCTTCTTCGGATCGGCCGAGGTGCCGCACCGGTCCCCCGTCTCCCGTGGCGACAGGCAGGTCGCGGCGCGGGTGGGCACCCGGTTCGGCGTGATGAGCCGCCCGCCGTCGTAGAACGCCACCTGGTTCGCCGGGTCGGCGGCCAGGGACTGGAGCGTGGTGAACACCAGGTTCGACTGGGCGAGCGTCTGCTTGCGGGCGGGAGCGCCCAGGATCACGATCTTCGTCGTGCCGTTCCGGTAGCGGCTGATGAGGGTCTGCACGTCCTTGCGGTACCGGTCGGCGAGGGCCTGGCCCTGCTCGCCGTTCATGCAGTTCTCCTGGAACGACCCGCTGTTGCCGGCGTAGTTGATGACCACGACGTCGGGGACGTAGGTCACCTTCTTGGCGGCGGCGATGCCGTTGCACGGCGAGGTCATGTACTTCGTGGTGGTCCAGTCGACCCGGTACCCCGACAGGATCGAGGCGGAGTCGCCCGAACCCTTGGACTCGATGGTGAGCGAATCGCCGAAGATCAAGACCCGCGGCCCGGTGGGCGGCTGGCAGGCGGTGAACAGCCCGCTCGCGAGGCCGAGGACGGCCAGGGCGACGACGATGCGGGGGCTCCTGGTCACGGTCCCCGACGGTACTGCGACAGGTTCGAGCGCGAAGGGGTCACGTCTGGCGCCGGCCTGCCGACAGGACGAGCATGGGTCCGATCGGCCACCAGCGCATCGCGCAACGGTTCTCGGTGGCCACCACACCGATCGAGTGGGTGGTCCCCAAGCGGCGCGGCCTCGACGCCCGCTCGAAGGCGTTCCGGACCGAGGCGGCCATCATCGAGGTGTCGGTGATGGGCATCGCCATCGTCTGCCCGGTCGCGTGGCGTGCCGTCACCGGCACCAAGGTCAAGGTGCACTGGGAGGACCAGACCGGGCTGGTGTACATCCGGCGTGAGGTCCCCTTCCGAGGCTCGACCAAGCTGGCGCTCTACGGCGCCGAGTTCGCCGACAACCCTTCGGAGCTGGGCCGGGCCCTGTTCGAGCGGCTGGTGGCCGAGCCGGCCGCGGCCGACACCCGTCATGCGGCGGCGGCGGCCGCCGAGGCGGTGGTGGGCGGCTACCAGGCCCCGCCGACCGCCGATCCCGATGCGGTCCGGACCCCGCACCGACCCGCCCTCTGGGCCGCCCCCGTCACCTGGGCCCCAGAGGCCGAGCGCCGCTGACCGGTCAGCGGGTGCGGTTGAAGTACTCGTTGCTGGTGGCCAGTTCCAGGGCCAGGGCGATGTCGCCCTTCGTCTTGATGACGTTCGCCCAGTAGTTGCGACCCGCGGTGTCCGGGTTGCGGTGGAGGAAGTGCTGGTACAGCCCGGTGACACGGAGCCGACGGGACTCCTCGGACTGGTAGATGCTGTTGGCCACGCTGCCCCGGGTGCCACCGTTGGCGAGGTAGGCGGTGAAGCCGGCCGTCTCGGAGGGGGTGGGGCTCCGGTCCACCAGCACCTGGTGGGCCCGGGTGATGAACCCGGTCGGGGTCGCCCCGGCCTTGTTGTAGAACTCGTTCGAGGCGGTGATCGAGTTCACCAGACCGGTCTCGCTGAGCCCGGTCCGCAGCTTCCCGATCCAGTAGGTGCGACCGCTGGGGTCGGGTGCCCGGCCGAGGATCTGCTCGAAGCGGCTGTCGACCTCGTGGCCGAGGTACTCGTTCGACGTGGCCAGCCCGAGCGTGAACTTCCGGCGGGTGAGCGAGCCGTCGGCCAGGGCGGTCCGGTTCTTGGACAGCTCGGTGGCGGTGGGCTTGCGGCCGAGGAAGTCCTCGTAGGAGCGGGTGATAAACGCGTCGAGCCCGGTGACCGGCGGCGCGCTCACCGCGATGGCCGACTCGACCACGGTGGTGCCGTGGACGTCGGGGGAGGTGATCTCCGAGTGGAGCACACCGGCACCCTCGGCCTTCCCCTTGAGCCCGACCGTCAGCGTGTAGCTGTCGCCGGGGATCGGGTCGGTGCTCTCCACGAAGAAGTCGGTGGGCAGCGGATCGGCTTCGGGGTCCCAGCCGTCGCCCTCGCCGAGCTCGTTCTGGACCCCCACGGTCGCCAGCGGGTCGCCCGGCTCCTGCTCGATGCCGCTGGAGTTGGGGATGTTGGCGGGGTCGTAGTCGATGGTGATGTCCTGCGTGCCGTTGAGGCCGAGCCACACCTGGGACACCTTCGTGTCACCGTGGGTGGCATCGCCGTCGCAGCAGTCGGTCAAGCGTGACTCGATCACGAGCCACTCGTTGCCATCGTCGTCGCCGAAGATGGCGGCGTAGATGCCCAGGGGCGCTTCGCCCGCCGGGGTCCCGGTGTCGCCGGCGAGATCGGACCAGTACGGGGCGATCACGTTGTTCGGCGGGGCGGCGTCGGGCGACTCCTGCGGCGGGCAGCACACGTTGTCGGCGGAGCTGGCCGGGCCGACCACGAGGTAGCCGTTCGAGTTCACGTTGACCTCGCTGTAGGCCTGCCCGTTGTAGACGAAGGATCCGAAGCCCGAGTACTGCAGGAACTCCTCATCGCCGATCGGTTCGGAGTCGTAGTCGTCAGACAGCTCCACGTACCCTTCGAACCCGTCCTGGGGGACGAGCCCGGGCACGCCCGGCTGCCGACCGGCGAGGTCGATGTCCGACGCCGCCGCCGACGACGCCGTGTGGCTGGCGCCGGCGCCGGAGGCGGAGGTGATCTCGAGCTTCGGGTTCACGGAGGAGGCGATGTCGGCGGTGGTGTCGCCGAACGACGCGTTCTGCACGGTGACGTCACACGTGGTCGACGCCCCGAACGCCAGGGTGCTCTGGGCGCAGGTGCTGGTGGCGCTGATGGCTCCCTGCGTGGGGATCCACGCCACCGGGAGGTGGAGCGCGGTGCGGCCGGGGGCGCTGAGGTCGATCTGGCCGAACTGCTGCTCGCCGAGGTGACCGGCGGTCGTGATGGTGATGGCCACGTCCCTGCTCTGGCCGGCCGCCACCGTGAAGCTGCTGGGCGATGCCGTGATGGTGCTGCCATCCGGCGCGCTGGCCGACACCCGGTAGGTGGCCGTGCCGCCGCCGACGTTGGTGAAGGTCCGGGTGGTGGTCTCCCGGCCCGGCATCACCGTGGCGTTGATCGACGGGATGTTCAGGTCGATCGCGTTGACCGTCCCGGTGAGGTCGACGAAGTCGTCGGCGGCCTCGTCGAGCGTCAGCCCGGGCGATGCGGCCCTGGCGATGTCGATGCGGCCGGCGCCCATGTCGAACGGGTCGGCGGGCGTCTCCTCGTCCTCCTTCACCACCGCGGTGATCGCCGTGGTCATGAGGGCGGACTTGATCTGGCCCGGGGTCCAGTCCGGGTGGGCGGCCTTGAGCAGGATGCCGGCGCCGGCCACGTGGGGACCCGACATCGACGTGCCGGCGATGGCCATGAAGTACTCGCCTTCCGGACCGAGCGCGGGCTCGTCCAGCACCGGCGTGTTGCCGGCGAGGATCTGCACGCCCGGCGCGGTGATGTCGGGCTTGATGACCTGGCCGGCGGGTCCGCGCGAGGAGAACGACGCCATGACATCGCCCTTGCCCTCGGTCTTGGCGCCGTCGGTGAAGGTGGCGGTCACGGGGCCGTGGGCGTCGACGAAGTCCAGGAACTCGGCTCCGTCGGCGAGGTGGACGGTGGGGACCCAGTGGTTGTCGGTCTCGGTGTCGGCCAGCGTCGGGTTGTAGAGGATCATGCCCTCGGCCCCGCCCAGCGACAGGTTGTAGCCCTTCTCGATGCGGCCGTTGCCGCCGCGCTCGCACGCCACGATGAGCCCGTCGAACGTGTCGTCCGCCGGGGGTTCCTCGTCGCACAGCTCGGTGCCGTACCCGGCGACGTCCTGCGCCAGGACCACCGGGGTCTCGTCGTCGACGCCGGCGGTGATGGAGGCGCCGCTGAGCTCCAGGGTCTCGTCGTCGTCGCCGGTCAGCGACAGGGTGGACTCGAACGCCCGGGTCTGGGTGGATGCGGCCACGGAGGTGACCCACGGCGACAGGTGGTTGGCGGTGGAGGCGCCGGGCCCGTCGTTTCCGGCGGACGACGCCACGAACACGCCGGCGTCGTAGGCATCGAGGAACGCCAGCTCGACCGGGTCGCTCAGCGGGTCGGAGCCGCCGCTGATGGAGAAGTTGATGACGTCGGCGCCGTCGAGGATGGACTGGCCGACGGCGTCGGCGGAGTCGCTCGAGAAGCAGCCCTGCAGCCCGCACACCTTGTACTCGACGATGGCGGCGCCGGGAGCCAGGCCCGAGATGGTGCCGCGGTCCACGCCCAGCGGGTCGGCGTGCTCGACGATGCCGCCGGCAGCGGTGGAGGTCGTGTGGGTGCCGTGGCCGTCGCTGTCACGAGCGGTGTCGCCGAAGGTCTCGGGGTCCTGCACGGAGTTGTAGGTGTCGAGGAAGCCGTAGCCGCCGACGAGCTTGTTGTTGCACTCGAACGGGTCGGACTCCGCGGTCAGCGGGTTGTCGCCGAAGTTGCAGTCGATGGCCCCGCCGCCGGGCCGGGAGGGCTTGGCGGGGAGGTCGGGGTTGCCGTCGAACGAGGGGTGCTCGGGCCACACGCCCGAGTCCAGGTCGGCGAACAGCACGCCGGCGCCCGCCGTCGACTGGCCGCCGAGCGCCTGCCACACGGGCGGGGCGTCGACGAACTCTGGGCTCGAGTCCGTGAGCTTCTCGTTGAGCGCGTCCTCCTGGACCGCCACCACGCCGGGCACGGTCAGGAGCGCCTTGGCCTGGTTGGCCGGCACGACCATGGCGACGCCGCCGTAGACGACCCGCAGGCTGGTCCCGATCCTGGCGGCGGGCACCGTGCGCTTCACGTTGGCCGTGATGGCGGTCTCGGTGCGGGCGAGCTGCCGCGCGTAGGAGCCGGTGGTGGCGTCGCGCTGGGTGAGCGCCCGGCCGGTGGCCGAGGGCGCGGTGGCGGGCGCTCCGCCGGGCTCGCCCTTGTAGGTGGCGATGGAGTCGTAGTCGTACTTCACGACCACGGGGACGGGTGCGGCGTCGGTGCGCGCCAAGAGGTCCTGGTCCGACGTGGCCAGGCGGCTGGTCCTCGACTTGGCGACGGCCTTGCGCCCCGATGCCTCGAGCGGCGTTCCGGTCAGCTGGGCGCGGTCGGGCTTCGCCGGCGGGTCCTGGGCCGCACGGGCCCCCGCCGGTGGGGCCAGGGCTCCGATGCTCAGCAGACCGGTGATGCAGGCGGCGATGGCCGCCCGGCGTCGGGACGTGTGCACGATTGCCCTCGTTTCGTCGGGCCGCCGACCGCGGTCGGCAGTGGTGGGGGAGCGCCCGGCGGCCGAACGTAGCGCTGTGTCGGGTCCCGTGCACCGGATCGCCGGTGAACGTCGTGTTTCGGAACCCGGCGGGTCGTGGAACACCCGTGCCGAGGGCGCACCCGTACCCACGCGCCGTCACCGCCAAACCACCTGCCGCGCGGGTCCGGCCACGGAGGGCGGGGACGCCCTGGTCACAGCGGTGGAGGACGGCGGCGATCTTTCCGACCGGCCCCCGCCAGATCGGAGTGATCGGTCCGATCGGTCAGGTCGTGCCGTTCCTGCTCTCCGGGCCGCGCTCGCCGAGCGTCGTCAGCAGGCGCTGGCTGAACGCGAGCAGGTCATCGGGGTTGCGACTGGTGATCAGCGTCCCCGGCCCGCCGTCGACGTCGACCACGACCTCCTCGTCCACCCAGTCCGCACCGGCGTTGCGCAGGTCGGTCGCCAGGCTCGGCCACGACGTGAGCCGGCGCCCCGACACCGCCTCCGCCTCGACCAGGGTCCAAGGCGCGTGGCAGATGGCGGCCACGACCTTGCCGCTCTCGAGGAACGTGCGGGTGAAGCCCACCGCGATCTCGTCGGTGCGGAGGGCGTCGGGGTTGGCGACGCCACCGGGCAGCACGAGGGCGTCGTAGATCGCAGGGTTGGCCTCGGCGATCTGGCGGTCGACCGGAAACGTGTCGCCCTTGTCGAGGTGGTTGAAGCCCTGGACCACGTCCCGGTCGGAGACGAGGTGGACCGTGGCCCCCGCCGCCTTGGCGGCCTCCCACGGCTGGGTCAGCTCGACCTGTTCGACCCCGTCGGTGGCGAGGAAGGCGATGGTCGTGCCGGTGAGATCGATGTCGGGTGCTTCGGTGGTGCTCATGGCTGCTCCGGGGGTGGCGGGAGTCCTCGCTACCCGCGTGCGTCCAACGGCATCCCTCGACGAGCCGTCGTCAGACGAGCCGGGCGA
>JAOBWH010000132.1 GCA_025463265.1 Ilumatobacteraceae bacterium | reverse complement strand
CGCACCGCCTCGGCGGCGCGCACCAGTGACGAGTCCTTCATGGTCCGGACGCTCCTGCCCGGATCGGCGTCCATGGCGATGACCTCGGACGCGGGCAGGACCTCGAGCCCGCCGGTCTCGGTCAGGTCCTCGGGACGGCCGACGAGGACGACGGACACGCCGAGCTCGTCGCGGGCGCGGACGGCTCCGGCCACGATCTCCGTGGGGGCCTTGTCGCCGCCCATTGCGTCGACGGCGACGGGAAGGCGATCAGTTGACGTCATGGCAGGTCAGCCGGACGTGGGTCAGTCGACCTCGATGGCCTGCCGGCCGTGGTACCAGCCGCAGTTGCCGCACACCACGTGGGGCACCTTGGCGCTCCCGCACCGGGGGCAGACGCTCCGCGAAGGGGCGTTCAGCGTCCAGGCCGAGGCCCGGCGGCTGCGGCTCTTGGACTTGGAGGTCTTCTTCTTGGGGACAGCCATCGTCGTGGTCCTGAGGTCGTGATCGGGGGCGCTGCGGTGCGCCGCACGCGAGGGGTAGATGGTAGCGGCCGACCCCGCCCCGGTCGAAAGCGGGCTCAGAGATCGAGGTCGTCGAGCGCCGCCCAGCGGGGGTCCTTGGCCGGTTCACCCGCAGGCTCCTCGACGGCGACGGGGTCCACTGCGACCACCGCAGGGAAGGCGTCGGGTGCCGGTCCCAGGCAGTCGTCGGTGCAGAGGGGGGCCAGCGGCAGCGCCAGCAGCGCAATGTCGTGGAGCAGCGGTCCCAGGTCGACCGTGTCGTGATCGAGCGGCCAGGTCTCGCCCTCGGTGGGCTTGGTCTCGTAGACCTCGCGGATCTCGATGGCGGACGTGCCGTGGAGCTCCTTGAGGCAGCGGCGGCACTCGCCGGCCCACGGCACCTCAGCCGAGCCGGTGAGGACGACGCCCTCGTGGATCGATTCCAGCTCACCCGCGAAGGCGATCTCGGAGCCGTCGGGCACCACCACGTCAGTCAGGCCCAGGCCCCGGGCCACGAGCGTCCGCTCGACCGGCATCCGGCTGCCCGGCCGGCGGCGGATCTCGGTGACCGAGACCGGAACCGAGGGCGGGTGCCCGTCGCTCGGCGCGGCGGCTCCCGAGGGGGTCACGACCGGTCCTGGTCGAAGAACTCCTCGTCCTCCACCTCGGCCTCGACCTCGGGTCGGGCCAGGTTGGTGGCCTGGAGCTTCTCCCGCCCCGACCCCACCATCTTCAGGGTGCGCTCGAGCACGATCTCGAAGCTGGCCAGCTTCTGGTCGCAGAAGTCCTCGCACTCCAGCCGGAGGCGGCGGGCCTCGGCCTCGGCCGAGTCCAGGATCCGCCGGGCGCGGTGCTCCGCGGCCTTCACGACCTCGGTGCGCTGGACCATCTGCTCGGCCCGGGCCCGGGCGGCGTCGGTGATCTCATCGCCGTCGGCTCGCATCTTGGCGAGGTACTCCTCGCGCTCCTTGCGCAGCCAGCGGGCTTCACGGAGCTCGTCGGGGAGGCGTCCGATGGCCTCGTCGAGCAGCTCGAGCACCTCTTCCTTGTTGATCATCGCCGACGCCGACAACGGCATGGGGCGGGCGCCGGCGATCAGGTCCGACACGCGTCGGAGGAGCTCCTCGGCATCCACCTGGGTCCGGCCGCGCACGAGGGTGCGCCGGGGCGCAGGCTCCTCGGCGACCGGCTCGAGGTCGGCATCGGCGTCGAAGGGCGGCTCGTGGGCCCGCTCGTCGTAGTCGCGAGGATCGTGCGGCTGGCGGTCGTCGTGGGGGTGACGGTCGTCGTAGCTCATGGGTGCGGCTCCTGGAACGATTCGGCGAGGCGTGCCGCGACCGGCGGCGGCACCATCGAGGACACGTCGCCTCGGAACCGGGCGATCTCCCGGATCCACTTCGAGGCGACGAACGAGTGCTCGGTGGCCGACGGGATGAACACCGTGTGCATCCCCGAGATGGCCAGGTTCATCTGCGACTGCTGGAGCTCGGACTCGAAGTCCGAGACGGCGCGGAGGCCCTTCACCAGGAAGTCCGCGCCGACCTCCTTCGCCAGGTTGACCACGAGGCTCGAGTACACCGTGACCTCCACGTTGGGCAGGTGGGCGACCGACTCGTCGATCATCTGGCGCCGCTCGTCGAGCGAATAGAGGCCCGTGGTCTTCTGCGGGTTGCCGATGGCCGCCACCACGACCGAGTCGAACAGCCGGGAGGCGACCTCGATGAGCTCGAGGTGCCCGTTGTGGATGGGGTCGAATGACCCCGGATAGAGGACTCGGGTCACGACGGTGCTCCGGCGGCGGTTGCGAACTGGACCACCGTACCGCCGTAGGTCTTCGACCTGATGCCAACCAGACCGGCCGGCAGCGGCACGTCCCGGTCCGATTCGATCACCACCACGCCCTCGGGCGACAGCGACGCGGCGACGGCGGTCAGGAACGCGTCCCATCCGTCGAAGGCGTAGGGCGGATCGAGCAGCACGAGGTCGTAGGGGCCGAAGGCGAGCGCCCGGTCCGCACCTCCGGCCACCACCTGGGCGGCGTCGGCAAGGCCGAGGGCGCCGAGGTTGGTCCGAACGACCTCGACCGCCTGGGGATCGGTGTCGGCGAAGGTCGCCCGCGCCGCGCCCCGCGACAGCGCCTCGATGCCGAGCGCACCGCTGCCGGCGAAGCCGTCGAGGACGACGGCGCCCTCGACGGCGCCGAGGCTGTCGAGGGCGTTGAACAGCGCCTCGCGGACCCGGTCGGAGGTCGGCCGCGTGGCCGATCCGGCGGGCACGTCGATGCGCCGCCCCCCGGCCGTGCCGGCCACGACGCGCAGCGCGCCCCTCGTGGGCGGCTGGCGCGACGAGGACGCCGATCGCCGGGGCCGAGGCGCGGGCCGCTTGCCGCTCACGGCGTCTCCGCCACGAGCCGAGCGCTCTCCTCCCAGAGCCAGCGGGCCTCGCTCCGGCTGCGGGCGTGGCGCGACGCCGGCCAGCGTCGGCCGTGGGACCAGTAGTGGCCGGTCCGCCCGGCGATGCGGGGGCTGGTGGAGCTGGCGAGCAGCACCTGGGTCTTGGCCCCGCTCCTCGGGGTGCGCAGGACGTACGGCCCGAACGTGGCCATCCACCAGCCGAGACCGGACGCACCGGTGTCGCCATCAGCGGCGAAGCCGCTGTGGATGCTGCCCGGGTGCACGGCGTTGACCGTCACGCCCGCATCGGCGAGCTGGCGGCTGAGCTCGAACGCGAACTGGACGTTGGCGAGCTTCGACGCCCCGTAGGCCCGCGAGCCGCCGAACCGGGCGACGCACTGGAGGTCCTCCCGGTCCAGGCCGGTGAGCGCCCAGCGGTGCGCCACGGACGACACCACGATCACCCGCGACGGCGCGCTCTCGATGAGCCGCTCCCGCAGGAGGTCGGTCAGCAGGAAGTGCCCGAGGTGGTTCGTGCCGAACATCAGCTCGAATCCATCCGCCGTCTCCCTGCGGGTGTCGACGATCAGCCCGGCGTTGTTGATCAGCACGTCGAGGCGGTCGAACTCGTCGAGGAACCACGCGGCGAACGTCCGGACCGAGGCGAACGAGGCGAGATCCAGGCTGCCGAGCACCACCCGGTCGCTGCCGGAGCGCTCGATGACCTCGGTCCGAGCCGCGTCGCCCTTGGCCTGGCTCCGAGCCGTCATCACGACCGTGGCGCCCATGGCCGCCAGCTCCACCGCGGACTCCTTGCCGATGCCCGAGTTGGCGCCGGTGACGATGATGACCTTGCCGGTCAGGTCCTCGCGCTGCTTCGCACCCATGGCGGCCGAGTCTCGCGCCCCGCTCCCCCGCCCTCCCCAACGCGCGGGCGCGGCGGATACGGTCAGCGACGTGAGCGAGACCACCTCCCCCTCCCCCAGCGAGGCGATCCGGATCGTCCGCATCGGCCGGCCCGAACGCCGCAACGCGGTGAACTCCGAGACCGCCGAACGCCTCTACCGGGAGTTCCTCGCGTTCGACCAGGACCCGGAGGCGAAGGTGGCGATCCTCACCGGTGACACCTCGGCGTTCTGCGCCGGCGCCGACCTGACCGATCTGCCCCGACTGCGCGACAGCGGGCCGATGGGCCCCACCCGCATGGCGCTGTCCAAGCCGGTGATCGCTGCGGTCGAAGGCTGGTGCGTCGCCGGCGGTGTCGAGCTGGCCGCCTGGTGCGACATCCGGGTCGCCGGAGCCGACGCCAAGTTCGGCTGCCTCGAGCGTCGCTGGGGCGTCCCGCTCATCGACGGCGGCACCATCCGGCTCCCCCGCATCGTCGGGCTCGGGCGGGCCATGGACCTCATGTTGACCGGGCGGGGCTTCGATGCGGTCGAGGCCGAGCGGATCGGCTTCGTGAGCCGCCTGGTCCCCGCCGGCGCCGCGCTCGACACGGCAGTCGAGATGGCCGAGATCATCGCCTCGTCACCGTGGCCGGCCGTCGTGCACGACCGCCTGTCGTCCTACGAGAGCTACGGCCTCAGCATTGAGGACGCCCTCGCCAACGAGGACCGCCACGGACGGGCCGTCATCTTCGACCCGGACTTCGCCGCCGGCGTCGCCCGGTTCCAGGCGGATCAGGCCAAGCGACGCGACGCAGGCGACCGGTGAGCGACCACCGGGCCGACGACGACCACGACGAGGGGCCCACCGACTCGTCGGGCGCACCGCTGGTGTCGGCCACGATCGTCTGCATCGACTGCGGCAGCACCGCCCACCTCATGTCCCGACCGGACGACACCGGGCGGTTCTGGCCCGGTGACCTCGTGAGCTACCGGTGCGAGGACTGCCTGGACCGGTGGGACCTGATCGTCCCCGGCGACGACCCCGAGGACGATCACGGCTCCGACTGGTAGCGCCGCCCGCTCCGCTGGCGGGACGGCGAGGGTCAGTACCCGTTCTTGTGGATCTTGTCGATGGCGATCTTGAGGATGACGCGCTCGCTCTGGATCGGGTTCGGGTAGTCGTCGACGCCCATGTACTTCTTGGCGAGGGTGTCGATGTGGGCCCGGGCCTCATCGCCGCCCACGGTTGCGACGACCCGGCCACGCGCCTCGACGTACTGGTAGGCGTTCTCGGCGCTGAACACGGTGACGGTGACCCGCGGGTCGCGCTCGGCGTTCTTGAACTTCTGGCGGTGGATCTCCGTGTTGATCAGGAGGTGCTCGCCGTCGTCGCCGATCCACATGATCTGCGTCTGCGGCTGGCCGTCGGCCATGAGCGTGGTGAAGGCCGCGAAGTTCTTGTCGGCGAGGAGAGCGGAGAGGTCGGCATCGAGCGTCATCCTCGCAACGCTACCGGCCTCCGCCACGGGATCGCGGCTCGTAGCCTGCGGTCATGCGCTTCAGCTTCTGGATCTCGACGCAGCTGCCCTGGACCGAGACGCTCGACCTGGCCACGCACGCGGAAACCACCGGGTGGGACGGGCTCTGGGTCGCCGATCACTTCATGCCCAACGACGACACTGCGCTCGAGCAGCCCATGCACGAGGCGCTCGCCCTGCTCGGCGCCCTCGCCGCCTCGGTGCCCCGGGTCCGCATCGGGTCCCTCGTCCTGGGCAACACGTACCGCCACCCGGCCGTCGTGGCGAAGACCGCTGCGACCATCGATCACATCTCCGGTGGCCGGCTGGTGCTCGGGGTCGGTGCCGGGTGGCAGGAGAACGAGCACGCTCGCTACGGCATCCCGCTCGGCACCGTCCGGGAACGGGTGGACTGGTTCGAAGAGGCCTGCCAGGTGATGCTCGGCCTGCGTGACGAGGCCCGCACCACCGTCGCCGGATCGCGCTACCAGCTCGACGCCGCTCCCGCTGAGCCCAAGCCCACCGGGCCGATGCCGCTGCTCATCGGGGCCAGCGGCCAGCAGCGCATGGCGCGCATCGTGGCCCGCTACGCCGACGAGTGGAACACCTGGAGCACGCCGTCCCTGTGGCTCGAGAAGCGGGTCGGCTTCGACCGTGCGCTCGACGAGGCCGGCCGGGACCGCAGCGACCTGTACCGCTCCACCCAGGCGCTCGTGTTCCTGGGCCCCGACGGTGCCAGGACCGCCGAGGACTTCGCCGCCATCCGCCCCGCCATCGGCGGCACCAGCGAGCAGCTCATCGAGACCATCGGTCAGTGGGCCGAGGCCGGCCTCGACGAGCTCATCGTCCCCAGCTTCACCCTCGGATCGGTCCAACAGACCAAGGACGCCATCGACCAGCTCATCGAAGAGGTCGCCCCCGCCTTCCGCTGACGACCCCTCGCAGATCGGGAGGCCGGCGAGCCGGCAGCCCTCCGCTACGACTTGAGGAGGAAGTCGGCGTCGGCTTCGCCGAGGAAGAGGGCGATCTCTTCGTGGACCACGGCGTGGTGCGAGAGGTCGGGGTCTGCGTCGACGAGCTCGAACGCGACCGCCCTCGCCTTCTCCACCCACTCGCGGTCGCGGCGAAGCGACGCCAGCTTCAGGTCGTTCTTGCCCTTCTGGCGCTCGCCCATGAGGGTCCCCTCCCCGCGCAGGTCGAGGTCGACCTCGGCCAGCTCGAAGCCGTCGGTGGTACGCACCATCGCCTCCAGCCGGGCCTGGCCATCAGGGGTGGTGCCGGCGCCGACGAGCCAGCACGTGGAGGCGTGGGCCCCGCGGCCGACGCGGCCTCGCAGCTGGTGGAGCTGGGCGATGCCGAAGCGGTCCGCGTCGAGGATGACCATGACGGTGGCGTTCGGGACGTCGACGCCCACCTCGATGACGGTGGTGGCCACCAGGACCTGGGTCCGTCCGGCCCGGAACGCATCCATGACCTGTTCCTTGTCGGCGCTGGCCATGCGGCCGTGCAGCAGGCCGAGCGAGAGGTCGTGGAGCTCCCCGCCGGCCAGGCGCTCGAGGGTCTCCTCGGCCGATGCCACCTCGAGCTTGTCGGACCCCTCCACGAGGGGGCACACGACATAGGCCTGGCGCCCTGCGGCGACCTCGGCCCGGAGGTGGTCCCACACCGGCGCCTCGGCCTCGGGGTCGTCGCCCTCGCCGTCGACGCGCACCCACGTGGTCTCGATGGGCGTCCGCCCCGGGGGCAGCTCGTCGAGGATCGACACGTCGAGGTCGCCGTAGACGGTCATGGCTGCGGTGCGCGGGATCGGCGTGGCGGTCATCACGAGCACGTCGGGCGTACGGCCGTCGGCGCCCTTCTGCCGGAGCGCGTCGCGCTGCTCGACGCCGAAGCGGTGCTGCTCGTCGATCACGACGACGCCGAGCGAGCGGAACGCCACCTTGTCCTCGATGAGGGCGTGGGTGCCGATGAGGATGTCGACCTCGCCGCTGGCCAGGCCCTCGGCCAGCTTGCGTCGGGCGGCGGCCGGCACCTTGTTGGTGAGCAGCTCCACGCGGAGGGGCCGGTCCTCGGACAGGCCGGAGAAGAGCGAGTCCGGGTCCGGGTCCCCCGGCACCCGCAGGTCGGCGAGCAGGGCTCGGATGCCGGCGACGTGCTGTTCGGCCAGCACCTCGGTGGGCGCCATCAGCGCGCCCTGGTGGCCGCCCTGGACGGCGACGAGCATCGCCGTGACGGCCACGACGGTCTTGCCCGAACCGACGTCGCCCTGGAGGAGGCGGTGCATGGGGTGCGGGCCGGTGAGGTCGCCGGTGATCTCACCGATCACCCGTTCCTGCGCACCGGTGAGCGGGTACGGGAGGGCGTCGTGGAACCGGCGGACCAGCTCGCCCGACCCGTCGTGCGCCATGCCCTTGGCGGTGCGCTCCAGCGCCCGCTTGCGCAGGACGAGGGCCAGCTGCACCCGGAGCAGCTCGTCGAACACGAGGCGCTTGCGTGCGGTGGCGATGTCGGTCCACGCCTCGGGCTGGTGGTAGCCCCACAGGGCCCGCTCCCGCTCCACCAGCCCCAGCCGGTCCCGGACCGACGCCGACAGCGGTTCGGCCAGGCCCCGGGCCCGGGTCTTGCCCAGCGCCACGTTGACCCACGTGGCGAAGTCGTCGGACTCCAGCTTGGTCTTGGCCTTCGTGCCCGGCACCGAGACCTGGTGCTGCGGGTAGATCGAGATGATCCTGCCGGTCTGCTCGCCGCCGATGACATCGACCACCGGGTTCGTGATCTGCGGGCGGCCGTTGAACGAGTCGACCTTGCCGAAGAACACCGCCTCCGTGCCCACCGCGAGCTTCTGGTCGATCCCCCACGTGTTGAAGAACGTGATGCGGAGCCGGCCGCCGGTCCCGTCGGTGACCTCGAACTCGTCGCGGTTGAGGGGGCGTCCCCGCCCGCGCCTCGGCGGCCGGTGCGCCTTGTGGCTGACGACGGTGGCCACCACCATCGCCTCCTCGCCGTGACGCAGATCGCGGATGTCGACCTGGCGGGATCGGTCGACGTGGCGGCGCGGGTAGTAGGTGACCAGGTCCAAGATGTCGCCGACGCCGATCTTGGCGAGCGCCTCGACCTTCTTCGGGCTGGCGTGGAGCGCGCTGATGGCCGTGAGCGGGAACGCAGCCAGGTCGGCGTAGGTCAGCGGCCCGTCGGTCATCGACCGTGGAGGCTACGAGGTGGGTGCGACATCCCTGGCGACCCGCTGGTCACGAGCCCCGCCCGGGGCCCGGCGGTCCCGTCGGGCGACCACCTCGTCCTCGATCAGGAACGCCAGCTGCAGGAACAGGCCGATGCGCAGACCCATCGCCCCCATGAGCGCGAGGCGCCCGAGCTCGGGTGTGGCGCCGTGCCAGCCGGTGTAGAGCGAGGCGAAGGCCAGGCCGACCAGCGAGAGCGGGATGGCCCAGCGCACCGAGCGCCGCCGGATCCGGACCAGGGTCCAGCCCAGCACGACCACGAGCAGGGTGATGACCATGCCGGTGTCGCCGGGTCCGAACAGGGCCTGCTCGGCGAGCGACGGCAGCACCGGGCGGCTGGTGGCGTAGCTGTCGGGCGGGGCGAGCATGGCCGTGGGCCGCTCGTACTCGTCGAGCGCCGACTGGCGGACCGTGGTGAAGTCGTCGAGCGGCGCCGTGAGCGCGTACCAGGGGTGCGTGGCGAGGTACCGAACGTAGGTGCTGCGGCCCTCGTGCGCGACCCAGTGGGCGAACGCGGGGTCGTCGCGGAGGGAGTCCGGGCTGAGGTCCCCGGACTTCGGCACGGGCATGCCGTGGTCCTCGAACCAGGCGAGCCGGGCCGGATCGGGCCCCACCCGGTTCGACACGATCACGAGCAGGTTCTCGTGGACGATCTCCTGGTTGTGGCTGTAGGTGGCCGAGGCCACCGCGGTCTCGATGGCGAGCACCACGCACAAGACGGCGAGGATCCGCACCGCGACGACGCCGGCCGTGCGCCGGTGGCGCCACACCACCACGGTGGCGACCCCGGCCACCGCCACCACCAGCCACGCCGTGGGGACGAGGCTCTGGCGCACGAACAGCCACGGCAGCGTGACCATGGCGACGAGCCCGGCGGTGACGGCGTCGGTCCGGCGGACGAAGTTCAGCCAGGCGGCGATGACCAGCACGGTCAGCGAGAGCCCGAGGGACTCCGACAGCTTGGCGGCGTCCCAGTTGGTGACCACCGTGGTGCAGCCGAGCCCACCGATCACGACGGCGACCGCGATCCGCGACGTCCGCAGCCGGAACCACGCCGAGGCGCACAGCGCGAGCGTGGCCCAGCAGGCCGCTCCGACCAGGGCCTGGCCGACCACGGTCCCCCGGTTGCTCCCTGGGATCAGCCAGTAGAGGTACGGCGTGGCCCACGGCCGCCGCCAGTCGCCGCTGAAGTCGATGCGGTCGTACTCGCCGGAGTCGACGTAGATGTAAAGCCGCATCCCGGCCACCGCGATGAGGCGAAGGAGGACGATCCCGCCGACCAGCCAGCCGGCCCACGGCCAGGACCGCACGATGCGCAGCAGCGGCTGCGGATCATCGAACCCGGCGGGCGACGCGGCGGGTGGACGGCGCCGGGCGCCGCGCACCGGCTGGTCGCCCGAGGCCGCCTCGTCCACTGCGTCGACGTCGGTGCCGTCCGCCACGACCGCCGGCTACTCGATCCCGAGGAAGTACGGGTACAGCGGCTGGCCGCCGTGGTGGGTCTCGGCCTCGACGCCGTCGTGGTGCTCCTCGAGCCAGTGGATCACCTTGCGGGTCTCCGCATCGGACGAGCCCTCGCCCGTGATGAGCGTGACGATCTCGTGGTCCTCGGTGAGGAGGTGGTCGAGCAGCCCGATGGCGGCCTCGGCCACGGTGGGGGCCACCGCCCGGATGCCGTCGCGGGCGATGCCGAGGAAGTCGCCCTCGGCGATGGGCCCGACGTCACACGACGAGTCCCGGACCGCCTGGGTCACCTCGCCCGCCAGCACGTTGGCGGCCGCCTCGACCATGTCGGCGGCGTTGGCATCGATCTCTGCGTCGGGGTCGTAGGCCAGCAGGGCGGCGAAGCCCTCCGGGATGCCCTTCGTGGGCACGACCACCACGGTCTTGTCGGTGGTGGCGTCGACCTGCTCGGCCACGGCGATGATGTTCTTGTTGTTCGGAAGGATCACGACCCGGTCCGCCGGGGCGGCCTCGACCGCTTCGAGGATCTGGGCCGTCGACGGGTTCATCGACTGCCCGCCGGTGAGCACCCGGGCGCCGAGCGAGTGGAAGATCCGCTTGACGCCGTCGCCGGTGGCGATGGCCACCACCGCGGTGGTCACGGGCGTGGCGTCCGCCTCCGGCTGCTCCTCGGCCTCGCGGACCCAGCGCTCCTCCTCGACCTCCTCCAGCAGATCGGTGACGCGGATCCGCGAGGGCCGGCCGATCTCGATCGCCGCCTCGATGGCGGGGCCGATGTCGTCGGTGTGGATGTGGCAGTTGAACAGGCCCTCACCGCCGACGACCACGATCGAGTCGCCGATGCCGGCCCAGACGTCCTTGAACGCCGGGATGGCCCCGTCGGGCGCCTCCAGGATGTACATGACCTCGTAGCGGAGGTCGGCGAGGCCGCGCTCGTGGCCCTCGTCGCCGTGGGCGAGGATCTGCAGCTCGTCGACGTGGCCGGCGTCGGCCGCGGCCTCGGTGACCGAGGCCTCCGGGACCGGGCGGCCGTCGACCACCAGCAAGAAGGCGTCGATGAGCAGCATCAGCCCGGTGCCGCCCGCATCGACGACGCCGGCCTGCTTGAGGACCTCGAGCTGCTCGGGCGTGTTGGCGAGGGCCTCGTGGCCCGACGTCTGGGCGGCATCGAGCACGTCGACGAGCGAGCCGCCACCGGCGGCCGCTGCCGCGGCACCTTCGGCCGCGACGCGGATCACGGTGAGGATGGTGCCCTCCACCGGGTTGCCGACCGCCTCGTACGCGCCCTGCGCCGCGATCTCGAGCGCCTGGGCGAGCCGGACACCGTCGACCTGGCCCTCGGGCGCGGCGGCGAGCGTCTGGGTGAGCCCCCGCAGGATCTGCGAGAGGATCACGCCGCTGTTGCCTCGGGCGCCCATCAGCGCGCCGTGGCCGATGGCCTTGCAGACAGCGGCCAGGTCCCCGCCGGCCCCATCGAGCTCGGTCGCCACCGAGGTGAGGGTGAGGGCCATGTTGCTGCCGGTGTCGCCGTCGGGCACGGGGTAGACGTTCAGCCGGTTGATGCCGTCCTTGTGCGCCTGCAGGGCGTCTCGGAATGCGGCGACGACGAGCCGGAGATCGTCGGCACCGAGGCGCTCGAGCGTGGTCATGGCGGCGCAGCCTACCGACTGCGCACCCGGCGGTCTGACGACGGATGCTCAGCCTCACCGGCGCGTCGGCTTGTGGTCGGGTGCCTCGACCGCGTACCTTTGTCCCTCGGCCCGACCCGGGCCGGTTCGGTTTCTAGCTCTGGAGCGCAGTGATGGCCTCGACGTGTGAAGTGTGCGGCAAGAAGCCGTCGTTCGGCATGAGCGTGAGCCACTCCCACCGTCGCACCAAGCGGCGCTGGAGCCCGAACATCCAGCAGGTGCGGGCCGTCGTGGCGCCTGGCACCGTGCGCCGGGTGAACGTGTGCACCGGCTGCCTCAAGGCCGGCAAGGTCACGAAGGCCACCCGGGCCAAGGCCCCCTCCGCCTGATCCGGCCCCGGGTCGCACGACCCGGACCCGCAGTTCGCTGACGAAGGCGCCGGGTCTCCCGGCGCCTTCGTCGCGTTCCATCGCACGCACCGATCCGCCAGCCTGGATACATCGCTGACGCCGATGCATTGCATCCGCAGTTCGTATGGCCTCGCACCCGCTCCGTTTGTGCGTCGCGCTCGATCTCGGCACTAGGGTCGCGACACCGCATTCACAGGTGGAGGTCGTCGTTGTGCAAGGTGTGATCAAGTCGTACGACCCAGGGACGGGCGACGGGATCATCATGTGCGACTCCGACCTGGCCGATTACGACCTGGCACCCGGGTCCATCCACGGCTCACCGTTTCGCATGCTCCGTCAGGGGCAGCGGGTGATATTCGACCTCGACGAACGCGGTCGGGCGATGGGGCTCCGCCTCGGGTCCGAGGTCGACATGGGCACCCCGGGTTTCGGCCCGCCGCCTGACGTCTGAAGCAACCAGAACCCAGCGGCCTTCGGCCCGGTCACCGGAGAGATCATGACAGCCACCACCAGCAACGAGAAGCTCAAGGCGTGGGTCGCCGAGTGGGCGGAGGTCTTCGGACCCACCGACATCCACTGGTGCGACGGCTCCGCCGAGGAGTACGAGACGCTCTGCCAGCTGCTCGTCGACGGAGGCACCTTCGAGAAGCTGTCCGACGCCAAGCGGCCGAACAGCTACCTCGCCCTCTCGGACCCGGGCGATGTCGCCCGCGTCGAGGACCGCACCTACATCTGCTCGCTCGACGAGAAGGATGCGGGCCCCACCAACAACTGGCGTGACCCGGCCGAGATGAAGGAGACCCTCCTCGGCCACTACCGGGGCTCCATGGCCGGCCGCACCATGTACGTGGTGCCGTTCTCCATGGGCCCCCTCGGGTCCCCCATCGCCCACATCGGCGTGCAGCTCACCGACTCGCCCTACGTGGCGGTCAGCATGCGCATCATGACCCGCATGGGCCAGGGCGCCCTCGACGTCCTCGGTGACGGCGACTGGGTCAAGTGCCTCCACTCCGTGGGCTACCCGCTCGCCGACGGCCAGGCCGACGTGCCCTGGCCGTGCGACTCGGAGAACAAGTACATCTCGCACTTCCCCGAGAGCAACGAGATCTGGAGCTACGGCTCGGGCTACGGCGGCAACGCCCTGCTCGGCAAGAAGTGCTTCGCCCTGCGCATCGCCTCCACCATGGCCCGCGACCAGGGCTGGATGGCCGAGCACATGCTGATCGTGGGCATCACCAACCCCGCCGGTGAGAAGAAGTACGTGGCCGGTGCGTTCCCGTCCGCCTGCGGCAAGACCAACATGGCCATGCTCATCCCGACCCTGCCGGGCTGGACGTGCGAGACCATCGGCGACGACATCGCCTGGATGAAGTTCGGCGAGGACGGCCGCCTCTACGCCATCAACCCCGAAGCCGGCTTCTTCGGCGTGGCACCGGGCACCGGCGACGACACCAACCCGAACGCCATCGCCTCCCTGAACGCCAACTCCATCTTCACCAACGTCGCCAAGACCGACGACGGCGACGTGTGGTGGGAGGGCATGACGCCCGAGACCCCCGCCCACCTCATCGACTGGAAGGGCAACGAGTGGACGCCGGAGTCCGGCACCCCCGCCGCCCACCCGAACGCCCGCTTCACCGCTCCGGCGGAGCAGTGCCCGTCCATCGACCCCAAGTGGGAGGACCCGAAGGGCGTGCCGATCTCGGCCATCCTCTTCGGCGGTCGCCGCGCCACCAACGTCCCGCTCGTGACCGAGGCCTTCGACTGGCAGCACGGCACCTTCCTCGGCTCGATCATGAGCTCGGAGAAGACCGCGGCCGCCGCCGGCACGATCGGCGAGGTCCGCTTCGACCCCTTCGCTATGTTGCCGTTCATGGGCTACAACGCCGGTGACTACATGCAGCACTGGCTCGACATCGGCAAGGCCACCGATGCCGAGAACCTGCCCAAGCTGTTCTGGGTCAACTGGTTCCGCAAGGGCGACGACGGCTCGTTCCTCTGGCCGGGGTTCGGCGAGAACAGCCGGGTCCTCAAGTGGGTGCTCGAGCGGGTCACCGGCGAGGCCGAGGCCGTCGACACCGCCATCGGCCGCGTCCCGCTGCCCGACGGCATCGACACCACCGGCCTCGACAGCGTGTCCCCCGAGACCCTGGCCGAGCTGCTGAAGGTCGACAACGAGGCCTGGCGAGGCGAGATCCCGCTGATCGAGGAGCACTTCGCCTTCATCGGCGAGCACCTCCCCGGCGAGCTCCGCGATGAGCTCAGCGACCTCCAGAAGCGCCTCGCCAACTAGCTCGACGCCTCCTGACACCTGATCGAAGGCCGCCCTCCGGGGCGGCCTTCGTCGTTCCCGGTCCGGCTGTAGGTTGCTCGGCGAGCGCAAGCAGCCCGGGAGGCAGCCATGGCCGTGACGGCGTACATCCTCATCCAGACCGAGGTCGGCAAGGCCGCCTCGGTCGCCACCGAGGTCCGGCAGATCCCCGGGGTCGTCGCCGCCGATGACGTCACCGGCCCCTACGACGTGGTGGTCCGGGTGGAGGCGCCGTCGATGGACGATCTCGGTCGCTTGGTGGTCAGCCGGGTCCAGATGCTGGCCGGCATCACCAAGACCACCACCATGCCGGTGGTCAACCTCTAGCCGAGGTCCGGGCGGCGCTCCCTGACTGGACTCAACATTGCGGTCTCGTTACGGTTTCTTGATCGCTGCGTCATGTGGTCGTTACTGATCTGACGCAACCTCTGCCACCCCAGTCCAGGAACCGCACCAGTGAAGACCCGTCTCGCATCGCTCGCCCTCGTCGCCGTCGTCCTCGTCGGGGCCGGCAGCCTCGCCGCCTGCACCCCGCAGATCACCGCCGTCCAGGCAGCCCGGGACCAGATCGGCCAGCCCTACAAGAGCGGCGGCGAGTCCCGCGCCGAGGGCGGCTTCGACTGCTCCGGCCTCACGTACTACGCCTGGAAGCAGGCCGGCGTCACGCTCCCCCGCTCGGCGAGCGCCCAGTACGGCTGGTCCACGAGGATCAAGAAGGCCGATCTCCAGCCCGGCGACTTCGTGTTCTACAGCAGCACCCGCTCGGCCTCGAACGTGAGCCACGTGGCGCTCTACGCCGGCAACGGCAAGATCATCCAGGCCCGCAAGCCCGGCGTCCCGGCCGGTGAGTACGACCTCGCGACGTGGTGGACCAGCAACCTCGTCGGCTACGGGCGGGTCCCCGCCAGCGCCCTCAAGGGCTGACTCAGATCCCGCCCTGGCCGATGGTCAGCAGGCGCAGGCCGAGTCCCATGATGAACAGGCCGCCGAAGCCGTAGAGCAGGTACTTCTTCTCCTTCAGCTGCGCCCGGTAGCTGTAGATGATCCCGACCGCGAACGCGGCCGAGAACCCGTACAGGACGTGGAACCCGTAGTCCTCGCCCTTGTGGTCCTGGAGGATGAGGACCCCGAGCGCCACCTGGACGAACACGGCGATCTCGGCGAACGCCGTGAACCACCACAGCTGCTCCACCCGGAACCGCTCGTCGCGGTGCGCGGCCAGCGCCCAGAGTCCGGCGAGCCCGTTGCCGACGATGACCACCCAGGCCAGGGCCTCGTGGACATCGACCAGTGCCTGCGAGGCGGCGAGGACGTTCACCTCGTCACCCTCGCGCCGCGCTGCGGCCCGAGGCCAATGAGACGGCTGCTCAGCCGGTGTAGGCCGCCGAGCCGGGGACCGGCACTGCGCCGGCGGCCTGCGGTTCGGTGGCCACAGTGGTGGTGGTCACGACGGTCGAGGTGGTCGTCGACGTCGTCGGCGGCGCCAGCGGCGTGTAGATCGTGTCCAGCAGAGCGGAGTCGCACGACGGCGGACCGTTCACCGGGTTGCAGCGGGCGACCGTGCCCCCGGGGATCTCGACCACGTACGGCGTGGTGAACCCGACGGCCAGTCCCGGGCCCTCGTAGTCGGTGCTCACCCACTGGGCGCCGCTGGCGAGGGCGGCGTCGCGAGGCCCGGTGTTGTTGTCGCGAGCCTCGACCGTGTCGGCGTCGGAGCGGGTCCGCACCACGTAGCCCTGCTGCACCAGACCGGGGATGCTGGCGTCGAACGGGTCGTTGCGCTTGATGAAGGCGGCATCGGGGTCACCTGGATCGGCGTTGGTGAACAGGACCCGATCCTCCAGGGTCGGGTGACCGTTCAGGTAGTCCGACCGGTAGCCGCCGCCGTTGTCCATCATGAACATGACCTTGCCCCGGCTCTCGCCGAGCGTCGGCCAGCCGTCGGTGGTGACGGCTTCGTCGAGCGTGGCGTGCGAGCCCCGGACGTCGTCGGGGGTGAGCAGGTCGTCGGCACCCATCACCGAGTGGATCTCATCGTCGATGGATCCGATGTTGGCCGCCGTCCACTTCTCAGGCGCCGTGAAGGTGAAGCCCGGGAAGTCGAGCGGGTCGTCCTTCAGCTCCACGAGCACGGCCAGAGGCACGTGGCTCGGGTTGGCGTCGCTCCAGGTCTTGATCTGCTGCAAGCAGTCCACGAACGTGAGGCACGTGCTGGCGTAGTCGACATCTTGGATGTGCAGCACCTTGATGCCCGGCTCGTTCATCGCCGGGTCGTAGGGGCCCACGCCGGCGGCGCTGCGCAGCAGCGGGTCCGAGTAGAGGCCACCCGACTGGTCCAGGTAGACGTCGAGCTCGATCTGGCGGACCTTGCGGCTCTGGAACTGCGTGCCCAGCGGCTCGTGCTGGTACTGCATGAGGTCCGCAGCTCCGTCGATGAACTGACGGCGGAGGGCCTCCTCCTTGTCGGACACCATCGTCTTGTAGGAGTTGTGGCTGCCGACGGTCTGGATCTCGTTCAGGTGGACGTCGTCGTCGACCCCTGCCACCGCCGCTGGGCGGTCCGGCGCCGTGGGCCGGGAACTGACCGGCGCTCCGAACGCGACGGCAGCCGCCGCGCAGGTGACCGCGGCCGAAGCCAGTGCGATGTAACGACGGTGCCCCATGACGTGAACGCTCCCCAACGACCAGATGAACTGGGGACGACGGTAGCGCGCCGCTCACCCCACCTCGGGGGTCGCCTCCGAACCGCGGCGCTCGACGGTCAGCACACCGCTGCCCGGATCGACGTCGACGACGGTCACCGAGGTGTAGGCGGGGGCGAACACGAGGACCTCAAGTCGGTCCTCGGCGGCGCCCACGATCGCGTTGACGGCGACGAAGTGGGTGAACACCACGACGTCTCCGGTGACGCCGCGCGCGGCGTCGAGCAGGTTGGTCCGCCACCGGTCGATCGCCGGGCCCAGGTCCGACCAGCGCGACACCATCGCCGACGCCAGCCAGGCACTGCGCTCCCCCGGGTCGGTGGACGGCGACGGGATCTCCCCGAAGTCCGGGGTGATGGCGATGGTGCTCCCCCACGTCGCCGCCAGGGGCGCCGCGGTCTGCTGCGCCCGTAGGAGGGGCGAGGACCAGATCGGGATCGGCGCCATCTGCTCGGCGAGCTCGGTGGCGACGGCGGCCGCCTGCATCCGGCCGTCGGCGTGCAGACCCGGATCGAGGTGGTCGGCCCAAGCCGCTTCGGAGCGGCCGTGCCGGACCAGATGGATGCGAGCCACGCCTGGCCGCCTAGACGGGTTCGGCGACCGGATCGGCCACGTCTTCGGCCTTGGGCTGGAACAGCTCGGCCACGATCGCCGGCAGCTCGCCCTCGTGGCGGTGCTCGAGGATGTACCACTCGGGGCCGAACACGTAGGCGAAGATCTCGTCGGGCATCGACGCCATGAAGTGGTCCGGCCCGATCTGGCTGGCGTGCGAAAGCATCGAGGCCCGCTTCCGGGCGGTGACCGAGCTGGTGTCGACGACGTGGGTCAGCTCGGCCTCGGCCTTGCCGAAGGTGACCGCTGCGGTGACGCCCTCCTCCGCCGTCAACCCCTCCGGCGGCTGCTCCTCCTCGGTGGGGTTGGGCACATCGATCCCCATCTCTGCGGCCATGGCCCAAGCCCGCTGGATCAGATCGCGGTTCATCGTCCCCTGCGCCACCACCGGGATGTCGAGCAGCTCTGCCGCCCGCTGACCGACCCGGTGCACCTGGATGTGGTCCGGATGGCCGTACCCGCCGTTGTCGTCGTAGATGGTGATCACGTCGGGCTGCTCATCCTCCAAGATGGCGGCCAGCCGTCGGGCGGCCTGCTCCACGTCGGCCTGCCAGAAGCACCACGGCGCATCGTTGGTGTCTTCGCCCATCATCCCGGAATCGGTCCAACCGAGGAACTCGACGCGGTCTGCACCGATCACCTCGGCGGACTTGAACACCTCGGCGGTGCGGCGCAGCGTCAGCTGCTCACCCTCCTGGAGGACACCCGGGACGGGCTCGCCCAACTCGCCTCGTGTGCCGAACACGAGCACCACGCGGTGCCCGGCGTCGTGAGCGAGCGAGAGCGTGCCCCCCGACGCGATGGACTCGTCGTCCGGGTGGGCGTGGAAGCTGACGATGGTTCCCATCCGCCGAACGCTACCGGCAGGGGGTGACGCGGAGACCCGACGCACCAGCGACCGCGGCTACACGATCGCCTTGGACTCCTTGAGCGCCGCGATCCGTTCGGCGCTGATGCCCCAGGCTTCCAGTGCCTCATCGGTGTGCTGGCCGACGTGGGGCGGCGGACGCTCGATGCTCCCGGGGGTCCGGCTGAACCGCGGCACCGGCCCCGGCTGCACCAGTCCGGCCACCTCGGTGAAGGTCTCACGCTGCGCGATGTGAGGGTGGCCGGGCGCCTCGTCCATCGACAGGACCGGGGCGAAGCACACATCGGTGTGCTCCATGATCTCGGACCACTCGTCGCGGGTCTTGGTCTTGAACACCTCGGCGAAGCGTTCCTTGAGCGCCGGCCACTGGGCCTTGTCCATCTGCTTGGGCAGCGACTCGGGGTCGATGCCGGTCAGGCGCAGCAGCTCGGCGTAGAACTGCGGCTCGATCGAACCGATCGAGACGTACTTCCCGTCCGCCGTCTCGTACGTGTCGTAGAAGTGGGCGCCGGTGTCGAGCATGTTGGTGCCGCGCTCGTCGCTCCAGATGCCCATGTGCTTGAAGGACCAGGTCATGGTCATGAGGCTGGCAGCGCCATCGATCATGGCGGCGTCGATGACCTGGCCCTCGCCGGAGCGAGCCACCTCCACGAGCGCAGCGCACACGCCGAACGCGAGCATCATGCCGCCGCCGCCGAAGTCGCCGACGAGGTTGAGCGGCGGGGTCGGCTGCTCGCCGGCACGACCCAGCGGCTCCAGCGCGCCGGCCAGGGCGATGTAGTTGATGTCGTGGCCGGCGGCGGTGGCGTACGGGCCTTCCTGGCCCCAACCCGTCATCCGCCCGTAGACCAGCTTCGGGTTGCGCTCGAGGCACACGTCCGGGCCGAGGCCGAGGCGCTCCATCACGCCGGGGCGGAACCCCTCCACGAGGACGTCGGCGGTGGCGACGAGGTCCAGCACGGTGGCCACGCCGTCGGGGTGCTTCAGGTCGACGGCGACCGAGCGGCGGCCGCGGGCGAGGATGTCGGCCGGCGGCTCGGCACCGGGGCCCTGGCCGAAGGCGTTGACCCCGGTGGACCGGTCGATGCGGATGATGTCGGCGCCGAGGTCGGCGAGGAGCATGGCGCCGTACGGGCCCGGGCCGATGCCGGCGATCTCGATGACCTTGATGCCGCTGAGCGGTCCGGCGCCCATCAGTCGGCCCGGTTGGCGAGGGCGGCGATGGCGTCGGCGATGCGGACCCAGTGGGCCTTCGGCAGATCGTGGGCCATGTCCTCGATGGCGAGGAAGTCGGCTCCGGCGAGCAGCTCGGCGGTGCGCTGACCGCCGCTGAACCCGACGAGCTTGTCCTGGCGGCCGTGGATGACGAGCGCCGGGAGGTCGAGCCGGGACAGCCCGTCGGCTCTCGATCCCGAAGCCAAGATGGCCAGCAGCTGGTGGCCGATGGCCTGCGGGTTCCAGCCGTTGTCGTAGGCCAGCTCGGCGATCTGACGAGATCGAACCTCGTCGAAGTGGTCGGGGCTGCCGATGGCTCTGAACGTGTCGATGCCGGCTTGGATGACGGCCTCGCGCCCCTGGGGTGCCTCGCGCAGCAGGAGGGGCAGGAGGTCCGGCGCCTGCTCACCCACGCCCGGCTCCCCGGTGGTGGACATGATCGACGTGAGCGACCGCACCACGGACGGGTGCTCGATGGCCAGCGCCTGGGCGATCATGCCGCCCATCGAGGCCCCGACGATGTGGGCGGACTCGACACCGAGGGTCTTGAGCAGCCCGGCGGTGTCGGCCGCCATGTCCGACAGGAGGTACGGGACGTGCGAGTTGTCGCCGCCGAGCACCTCCATCACGGTGGCGCCCACGTCGAGCCCGGGCGTGTCGATCCACGTCGAACCACCCACATCGCGGTTGTCGAAGCGCACCACGTGGAACCCACGGGCGACGAGCAGGGCGCAGAAGCCCTCGTCCCACATCACGCGCTGGGCGTTGAGGCCCATGATCAGCAGCAGGGTGGGATCCGACGGGTCGCCGAAGGTCTCGTAGGCGAGGTCGATTCCGTTGGCGGGGGCAGTAGGCACGGCGGTCATGGTGCCACACTTGACCGAACGGTCAAGGGATCCGAGACGGCGGTGGGTCAGCCGCGCAGCCACACGGCGGTGGCGGCGTCGAGCCGCCGCGCCCGGTCCCCCGCGACCGCGTCCCCCATCGCTCGGCCGACCGCCTCGACCGTGGCGTCGAGCCCGTCGGGGACCACGGCGTCGGCGATGCCGAAGCCGACCAGGTCCTGCGACGTGAGCCGGAGCAGGGGGGCCACCTCGGACGCCTTCGCCGCGTCGCGCTCGAGGATCGCCGCTGCGCCCTCCGGACCGATGACGGAGAAGATGGCGCCGTCCTGGATGAGCAGCCGGTCAGCCGCCGACAGCGCCTGGGCGCCGCCGCTCCCGCCCTCGCCGACGCACACCGAGACGGTGGGCACCGGGGCGGCCGCCATGGCGGCGTGGGTGGCGGCGATGGCGCGGGCGATGCCGTCGTTCTCGGCCTCGGGCGACAGGGCGGCACCGGGGGTGTCGACGAAGGTCACGATCGGCACGCCGAGGCGGCCACCCAGAGCGATGGCCCGGCAGGCCAGCTCGTAGCCAGCGGGACCGGGCTGGCCCCCACCTGCGTAGCGGTCCATGGCGACCACCACGGCCCGGCGACCGCACACGGTGGCGAGCGCCGACCGCATGGCGGGATCGGTGCCCTCCCCCAGCTCCGTCCAGCTCGTGGAGGCCGCTGCGGCCACGTGGATGCCCGACGGCCGCCCGAGCTGGCGGGACCGCAGCACGGCGGCCCACGCCGGGTCGGTGCCCGGCGGCGGCGGATCGATCTGCCGGGTGGGGACCGGCGGGCGCGAGGCCCGCAGCGGGCGGTCGGCGCGGCCGAGCGCCCCCTCGATCCACCCGAGGACGTCGGCGGGTGCCACCACGGCGTCGACGATGTGGTTCGCCAGCGCGGTCTCGGCCGAGTGCGAGGCGCCCTCCACCTGGCGCCCGCTCACCTGCTCGACGACCCGTGGCCCGGCGAAGCCCATCATCGTCCCGGTCTCGGCGATGCGGAGATCCGTCAGCGAGCCGTACGAGGCGAACACGCCACCGGTGGTGGGCGTCTGGTGCACGGCGATGGACAGCAGGCCGGCGGCTCGGTGGCGGTTCACCGCCGCGGCGGTCCGCGACAGCTGGATGAGCGAGAGCATCCCCTCCTGCATCCGGGCCCCGCCCGACCGGGTCACCACCACCACAGCCAGGCCCCGCTCGGTGGCCCGGCCGAAGGCCCGGACCACCTTCTCGCCGTGGACCAGCCCCATCGACCCGCCGATCACCGAGAAGTCGCACTCGACGAGCACGAACCCGTCGGCGAGCCCGGTCCGCACCGACTCGCCCTCCATCGCCGCGACCTTGGCCGCGTAGCCCGGGAAGCCCAACGGGTCCCCGCTGCGGAGATCCTGGTCCCACTCCTCGATCAGCTCCGTCAGCATCGATCCAGCCTGCCAGACCCCTGGTCACGGCCCTGCAACCGGATCCCTCGCCGTTCGGACCTTCCTCCGTGGAATCCCGCTCGGCATCGAGTTCACAGCGCCGAAACGCACGGGTGCCTACGATGCCGGGTTTCCGGTCGCCCGTCGACCGAGACCTCGACCCAGACCCAGGAGTCTCGATGCCGTCCCTTCGCAAGCACCCCCTCGTCGCACTGGGCTTCGCCGGTGCCCTCCTCTTCGGCACCGCTGCCTGCGGCAGCTCCGATTCCGGCTCCGACGGTGCCAAGGGCTCCGACGGCGGATCGGGCGAGGAGGCCACCGTGTGGAAGGTCTGCTCGGACATGCCCTACGAGCCCTTCGAGTTCGAGGGCGAGGGTCCCCGGGGCCTGAAGTACACCGGCTTCGACATCGAACTGCTCGATGCGATCGCCGAGGACCAGGGCACCACCCTCGACATCACCGACTCGGACTTCGACACCATCTTCGCCTCGGTCAACGCCGGAACCTGCGACATCGTCGCCTCGGCAGTGACCATCACGCCCGAGCGCAAGGAGAACAGCCTCTTCTCCGAGCCGTACTTCGACGCCGACCAGTCGCTGCTCGTCCCCACCGACTCCGATGTGACGTCGCTCGACGACCTCGCCGGCAAGACCATCGGCGTGCAGACCGGCACCACCGGCGAGACCTACGCCAACGAGAACAAGCCCGACGGCGCGACCGTCCAGGCCTTCCCCGACGCTTCGGCCCTGTTCGCCGCCCTCCAGGCCGACACCATCCAGGCCGTCCTCCAGGACCTCCCGGTCAACAGCGATCGGGCCACGAAGGACGACAAGGTCACCGTGGTCGAGACCTTCAAGACCGGCGAGCAGTACGGGTTCGTGGTGGCCAAGGACAACAAGGACCTCCAGACGAAGCTCGACGCCGGCCTGAAGGCCGTCACCGACGACGGCACCAAGGACGACATCTACGAGTCCTACTTCCCGAACGCCGGGAACTGATCGGACCACCGGGATCGAGGAGCTCACATGACCGACATCCCGGTCTCCGATGACGGGCGGCTCGGGGAGGGCGACCTCCCCGAGCTGTACCGCTCCGGGCGGGCCAAGCAGGCCCGGGCCAAGCGGAACCGGATCCTCAGCTACGCCGCTGGCATCGGCGTCTTCGTCGCCGTCGCGCTGCTGGGCGACTGGGGGAAGATCCAAGAGGCGTACTTCGATCCGGAGAGCGCCAAGGTCCTCTTCCCCGAGATCATCACGACCGCCACCAAGAACACGCTGATCTACACGTTCGGCGCCTTCGTCGGGGGCGTGGCCATCGGCCTGCTCATGGCCGTGATGAAGATGAGCTCGCTGCGGCCGTACCGGTGGTTCGCGATCACCTACATCGAGATCTTCCGCGGCCTGCCGGCGCTGCTCACGATCTTCATCGTGGGCTTCGGCACCCCGACGGCGCTCGGCGTGCAGTTCCCCACCATCTTCGGGGTGCCCACCGCCGGCATCATCTCGCTCGCCCTCGTCGCCGGCGCCTACCTCGCCGAGACGATCCGCGCCGGCATCCAGGGCGTGCCCAAGGGCCAGGTCGAGGCCGCCCGCTCCCTCGGCATGTCCCCGAGCCTCACCACGCGGGTGGTGGTCATCCCCCAGGCCTTTCGCCTCGTGATCCCGCCGCTGACCAACGAGATGGTCCTGCTCCTCAAGGACACCGCCCTGCTCGCCGCACTCGGCACCACGGCGACCACGGTGGAGCTGACCAAGTTCGGCCGAGACGCGTTCAGCATCAACCTGAACAACACCCCCTTCATCGTCGCCGGCGTGATGTACCTCATGCTCACGATCCCGCTCACCTACCTGGTCGGGCGGCTGGAGAAGCGGAACATGGCGAGCCGATGACCGACGCTCCCGCCGCCCCCTCATCCACCCCCTCGGCCGACATCCCGGCCATCGAGCTGCGCGGGCTCCGCAAGGCGTTCGGCGACAACGAGGTCCTCAAGGGCATCGACCTCTCCGTGGCCCCCAAGAAGGTGATCTGCATCATCGGCGCATCCGGCTCGGGCAAGTCCACGCTCCTGCGCTGCGTCAACCGGCTCGAGGAGCCGAGCGGCGGGCAGGTGCTCATCGACGGCATCGACATCACCCACCCCGACTGCGACCTCGACCTCGTCCGCCAGCGGATCGGCATGGTGTTCCAGCAGTTCAACCTGTTCCCCCACCTCAGCGCCCTCGACAACGTGACCCTCGCCCAGCGGAAGGTGCTGAGGCGCTCGGACGAGCAGGCCGACGAGGTCGCCCGGGCCGTGCTCGACCGGGTCGGGCTGGCCGAGAAGGCCGATGCCTACCCGTCGCAGCTCTCGGGCGGCCAGCAGCAGCGGGTCGCCATCGCCCGGGCCCTGGCCATGAACCCCGAGATGATGCTGTTCGACGAGGCCACCTCGGCCCTCGACCCGGAGCTGGTGGGCGACGTCCTCGACGTCATGCGCACCCTCGCCTCGGAGGGCATGACCATGCTCGTGGTCACCCACGAGATGGGCTTCGCCCGCCGGGTGGCCGACCACGTGGTGTTCATGGACCAGGGCGTCATCTGCGAGCAGGGCCCGCCCGACCAGGTGCTGGGCACCCCCCAGACCCCCCGCCTCCAGCAGTTCCTGGAGAAGGTGCTCGAGCACTGAGCCGCGCCGTCCCACCGGCTGGTGAGCTCGGTCAACCCATCGCGATGGTGAACCGGAAGGAGGCGGGGCCCTCGTTCCACATGGGGAAGTTGGTGCCCCAGAGGTTGTCGTGGAGCAGGACGTGCCAGCCGCCGGCCAGGTCCGGGAGGGGCGGATCAGCGTCGAGCAGGTTCGGGCGGCCGGGGGCGACGAGCGGGGCGTCCGGGGTGGCGATGGTGAGCCGGCCGTCGGGGCCGTCGTGGTGCATGCCCTGCCCCACGGCGTGGAGCGACCGCCCGCCCCGTCGGACCACGTCGAGCGGCGAGACGCGCTGTCCGAGCTTGTCGACCTCCCACCGCTCGGGCTCCGCCACGATCGGCACGAACGACATCCAGCTGGCGACCGGGAGCCGCGTGGCCACCCGGTCCGACCACCACAGCACCAGATCCGCCCGCGATCCGTCCGGCGAGAACGTCCAGCGCGACCACGGGTCCGGCGGCGCGCCGAACCGTTCCGTCGCCGGACCCGTGAACCGGAGCTGGACCCAGGCCTCGGGTCCCCGCAGCCACACGCCGACGACCTCCGGGCGCCAGGTGCGGGCCACCGCACCGCACGCGTCGATGCCGGGCTTGGTGTTGTCCCACCGCGCCCACCCGTCGTCTTCCGGCGTCGGGGTCAGCTGGTCGTAGAAGCGCCGGTACGACGCCTCGTCGAACGACTGCTGGCGGAGCGAACCGAGGGGGTTGTCGACATCGGCCAGCACCCGGCCGGTGGCTCGGTGGACGAGGTGGCGGACCGCCCCGTCGGAGCCGATCGCGACCGACCAGCCCTCGGGCTTCACGACCTCGTCGACCGCCACCCGCTCGAAGCCCTCCGCCTCCCAGCTCGGAACGGCGGGCACGGTGGGCGGGTCGATCGGGCCGACGTAGGACCGCTGCTCCGCCCAGGACGCCTCGAAACGGCGGCCCTCGGGCGACGAGCGGACCGTGTCGAGATCGTCGACGGACCACCGCCGATCCTCGGGCAGGGCGATCTTCTGGTCCAGGCCCCAGGTGTGCTCGGCGACGAGCAGGAGCCGACGGTCGCCTTCGACCGTCCGGTCGGGGACCCGCAGGAGCGTGCGGTACGACGCCACCTTCTGCGGGTCGCTGCCCGCACCGAACAGCCAGGGGTCACCGATCTCGCTGGTCACCAGGGGCAGCTCGGCGACGGCTCCGCTGGCGACCAGCGCCCGGGCGAAGGCATCGAGGGTGCTGGCCCGGACCTCGGCGTCGGGGTGCGCGGCTCGCAGCGCGGCGTGGGCGGCGAGCACATCGTCGACCGACGGGGGGCCGAGGTTGTCGCCCGAGTGGAGGAAGGCCAGGGCCTCGTCGCAGCCCCCGACCACCAGGTCGCCGCCGTAGCCGCCGGCGGCGTAGGCCACCACGACCTCGGCGCCATCGGGCGATCGCCACCGGAAGACCGGGGGCACATCGGGGACCGGCCACGCCGGGTTCACGCCGAGGTGGAGGAAGGCGACACCGGCCTCGGCGAGGAGCGGGACCATCGCCCTGGTGTGGCCGGGGACGTCGGTCATCTTGGCGGCCGTCGTGGTCCGCCCGAACCGCCGGTCGAGCTCCTGGCTGATGGCGAGGCCGGCGCGGAAGAGCTGGGCGTCCATCAGCTCGGTGTGGGTGGTGACCGGGAGGGCGTGCCAGGCCAGATCCCCGGCGCGCACGGCCGCGTCCACCGCCGACGCGCGTCGGGCATCGGGCTGGTGGAGCGCGCGGTGCAGGATCCACGAGCCGGTGGTCCACACGAGGCGCTCGGGGCCGCCCCGATCCCGCAGCTCAGAGGCGGCGGCGACCGCACGGGGGAAGAAGTCCTCGAGGTACTGGGCCTCGACCTCCGAGGCCAGCGCGGTGAAGCCCAGGTCCAGATGGGTCTTGGCCACCAGGTGGACCACGCGGACGGGCACGGCGGCCACGGTACCGACCCGACCGGCGCGCCCGGGCCCGGCACCTGGTGTTCACCTGCGAGGTAAGGTCGCCCGCCTCTTCCTGGACACCAGCCTCACGGAGCTCCCCCCATGCGCAAGTTCTGGTCGAACCTCGCGGTGCAACTCGGCAAGCGAGCCGGTCTCGTGTCGGTCGTCGGCCTGCTCATCACCGGGCTGCTCGGCTTCGGCATCACCAAGCTCCAGTTCGCCACCGGCCAGGACAGCTACCTCAACAAGAGCGACCAGGTGGCCAAGGACAACGTGGCCTACCAGAAGCTCTTCGGCGGCCAGATCATGATCGTCTTGTTCACCATGGACGAGGGCGCCGCAGGCGGCGACAAGGTGCCGGTCACCGGGCTCGCCACAGCGGAGAACCAGTTCGTCATCGACCAGGCCAAGGCCGAGATCGAGAAGAACCCGCACGTCGAGGCGGTCCTGACGCCGCTCGACACCCTGGAGTACAGCGCCAACCTGTTGTCGCGAACCCCCGACGATCCCACCGACGCCAAGGCGTTCGACCCGCTCAAGTCCATCGCCAACACCGCGCTCACCGACGCCAGCAACGCCGAGGAGCCCGGCTCAGCGGGCGCCAAGGCCCGCCAGGCCGACTTCGGCAAGACCGCCGAACGCCTGCTCCCGTTCCTCGACTCCACGGCCGATCAGCGCACGCTGGACAACCCCGACTGGGTCGACGTCTTGCTGATCGACAACGAGGGCAGCATCCGCAAGCCGCTGCGGTCATCGTTCTTCGACGAGGACCACGCCCAGATGATCGTGCGGCTCAAGGGCAACGCCGACATCGAAGACGAGGGCGCCGGCGCCATCGCAGTGAAGGACGCCTGGCAGCCCCACACGGTGAAGGAGGGCGCCAAGCTGCCCGACGGCACCACCTGCGAGACCGACGGCGGCTGCAAGCTCGGCCAGATCACCGGCGGCGAGACCCTCGTCACCGGCGCCCCGCTGCTGCTCAAGGACATCAACGACTACCTGCGCGGCGGCATCTTGTCGCTCGGCGCCATCGCCGTCGCCATCATGGCGATCATCCTCCTGGTCTTCTTCCAGGTCCGCTGGCGCCTCCTGCCGCTCGCCGTCGTCCTCATCGGCGTGGTGTGGGCGTTCGGCATGGCCGGCTGGATCGGGATCCCCCTGTCGATCGTGACCATCGCCGGGCTCCCGGTGATGCTCGGCGTCGGCATCGACTACGCGATCCAGATGCACGCGCGCATCGAGGAGGAGGTGATCATCGACCGGGCGGAGCACCCCATCCAGGAGACGGCGCGACAACTCGGTCCCGCCCTCCTCGTGGTCACCTTCGACGCCATCTTCGCCTTCGCCGCCCTGCGCTTCGCCAAGGTCCCGATGATCCGGGACTTCGCCCTGCTCCTGTGCATCGGCGTCGCCTTGATCTGCTTCTGCTCGATCATCTGGCCCCTCGCCATCCTCGGGATCCGCGAGTACCGCTCCCCCACCAAGGGCCGCGACTTCCGCGAGGGCTACCTCGGCCGTCTCACCGTCTGGCTGGGCGACCTGCCCACCTGGTCGGCCGTCCCGATCATGATCCTCAGCCTGCTGATCTTCCTGGGCGGTGCCGCCGTCGAGAGCAAGCTGACGCTCCAGACCGATCCGATCCAGTGGGTCAACCAGACGAGCCAGAACCGCCTCGACGTCGCCAAGCTCGAAGAGGAGACGGGCGCCTCGTCCGAGCTCGGGATCTTCGTGACCGGCAAGTCCAAAGACGAGCTCTTCACCGATGAGTCGATGGACTGGCTCGACGACTTCACCGACGACGCGCTCGACCGCTACGACGACAAGCTGCTCGTCGGCTCGTCGGTGCTCACCCCGCTCTCGGACCTCGTGTACCTCGACGGCGCCACCAACAACACGCCCAAGGGCGCGCTGGTGAAGGCGTCGTACGAGGCCGCGCCGGACTCGGTGAAGGCGTTCACCGTCTCCGGCGGCGACCCGGCGCTCAACGTGCTGTTCATCACCAAGCCCGGCGACCTCAACGAGCGCGCCGAGATGGTCAACGAGATGCGCGACCGGTTCTCCGAGAGTGGCAAGGGCGGTGCCAAGCCGCCCGCCGGCATCTCCGCCACCCCCTCGGGGCTCGCCGTGGTCGGTGTCGGCCTCTTGGAGAACCTGGAGGCCAACCGGGTCCAGCTCACCTACCTCTCGATCCTCTTCGTGTTCGCCTTCCTCGCCATCCGGCTGCGCAGCCTCGTCCGGTCGCTGCTGTCGCTGGTGCCGGTCCTCATCGCCGTCGGCCTGGCCTCCCTGGTGGCCTTCGCGTTCAGCCTGAAGCTCAGCCCGATGACCGCCGTCGGTGGGCCGCTCGTCATCGCCGTGTGCACCGAGTTCACGTCCCTCATCATCCTGCGCTTCCTCGAGGAACGAGAACGAGGCTTCAGCCCGCGTGCGGCGGCCGAGATCACGGCGGCCCGCACCGGCCGGGCCTTCATCGTGTCGGGCATGACGGCCGTGGTCGGCGTGGCGGTCATCGCCACCTCGTCGCTGCCGCTGCTGCGGGACTTCGGGATCATCGTCGCCATGAACGTGGTGGTGGCGCTGCTCTCGGCGCTGATCCTGCTGCCGCCGGTCCTGGTCTGGGCCGAGGAGCGAGGCTGGGTGTCCAAGGGGATGATCGATCCCGACAAGCTCGGCAACAAGAGCCGAGACGAGGCCACCCCGGCGGCCGACCTCACCAACGCCTTCCCCGATGCCGGCGACCCCGGCCCCAACGCCGCACCCGACGCGTCCCCCGCCTGATCGCCCGCGCCCAGCGCCTTCCGTCGCGGGCGGTGACCGCCGCCGGCGAACGCTACAGCACGGGGTCGATCCCGTCGCCCGCCCACAGCAACCAAGTTGGAGCATCGTGGTCGCATAGCGGCACGCATGCTCCAAGTTGGTTGCTGGGGGCGGAAGTTGGAGGATCGGGGTCGGTGGGCGACCGACATCCGCCAAGTTCTTGGGGGTGACGACGCTACGGGAGCAGGAGTGCGAGGACGGCCCGGGCCTGGGCGTCGGGGTCGCCGTCGGCCGGGGTGAGGACCAGCTCCGGGGCGACCGGTGCCTCGTAGGGGGCGTCGATGCCGGTGAAGCCCGTGATCTCGCCGGCCCGGGCCTTGGCGTAGAGGCCCTTCGGGTCACGCTGCTCGCAGAGCTCGATGGGCGTGTCGACGAACACCTCCACGAACGGCACGCCCGCCGCCCCGTGCGCGGCACGAGCCCGGTCCCGTCCCGCCCGGTACGGGCTGATGAGCGGGACGATGGCCACGACGCCGGCATCGGCCAGGAGCCGGGCGACCTCGCCGGCCCGGCGGACGTTCTCGTCGCGGTCCGCTGCGGAGAAGCCGAGATCGGCGTTGAGGCCGAGGCGCAGGTTGTCCCCGTCGAGCCGGTACGCCGGACGGCCTGCCGCCACGAGGAGGCGCTCGAGGGCCACCCCGACGGTCGACTTGCCCGAGCCCGACAGCCCAGTGAGCCACACCGTGGCCCCGAGGCTGGGGCGGTCGGCCCGGCCGACCTCTCCGTCGTGCCAGGTGACGTTGGTGCTCATGACCGCATCACGACCGCATCAGGGCCGGGTCACGACGGTGGCGCAGCCGGGCCGAGGATCATGCCGGCGCCCACCGTGGTGTTCGAGGCCTCGTCGATGAGGATGAACGAGCCCGTGGTGCGGTTGCGCCGGTACTCGTCGAAGAACAGCGGCTGGGTGGTGCGCAGCTGCACCCGGCCGATCTCGTTGAGGCTGAGCGATCCGGTCCCGTCGTCGCGGTGCAGCGTGTTCACGTCGAGGCGGTACTGGACGTTCTTGACCAGGGCGCGGGCGGTGCGGGTGGTGTGCTTGATCACGAGCTTGGCTCGCGACTGGAGCGAGGCCGTCTCGTCCATCCAGCAGATCATGGCGTCGATGTCCTGACCGGATGTGGGCTGGTTGTGCGGCCGGCAGATCATGTCGCCGCGGCTGATGTCGATCTCGTCGGTGAGGCGGACGGTGACCGACTGCGGGGCGTACGCCTCGTCGAGCGGTCCGTCGAGGGTCTCGATGCTGGCGATCGTCGAGGAGAACCCCGACGGCAGCACGACGACCGGGTCGCCCGGCTTCATCACCCCGCCGGCGACGGTGCCGGCGTACCCGCGGTAGTCGTGGAACTCGTCGTTGTGGGGGCGGATCACGTACTGCACCGGGAACCGCACGTCGATGAGGTTCCGGTCCGAGGCGATGTGCACCTCCTCGAGGTGGTGCAGCAGCGAGGACCCCTCGTACCACGGCGAGTTCGGGGACCGGGTCACGACGTTGTCGCCGTGCAGCGCCGAGACGGGGACGAAGGTGAGGTCGGCGATGTCGAGCTTGGCGGCGAAGCTGCGGAACTCGGCCTTGATCTCCTCGAACCGCGCCTCGTCCCAATCGACGAGGTCCATCTTGTTGACGCACAGCACCAGGTGCGGGATGCGCAGCAGGGAGGCCAGGAAGGCGTGGCGGCGAGACTGCTCCACCAGTCCCTTGCGGGCATCGACCAGCACGAGCGCCAGGTCCGCGGTGGAGGCCCCGGTGACCATGTTGCGCGTGTACTGGATGTGCCCGGGGGTGTCGGCGATGATGAACTTCCGGCGGGGCGTGGCGAAGTAGCGGTAGGCCACGTCGATCGTGATCCCCTGCTCCCGCTCGGCGCGCAGGCCGTCGGTCAGCAGGGCCAGGTTGGTGTGCTCGGAGCCCATCGCCTCCGACGACCGCTCCACCGCCTCCAACTGGTCCTCGAAGATGGCCTTCGAGTCGTACAGCAGCCGCCCGATCAGGGTGGACTTCCCGTCATCGACCGATCCGGCCGTCGCGAAGCGCAGGAGCTCGCTCATCTAGAAGTACCCCTCCTTCTTGCGGTCTTCCATGGCTGCTTCGGTCACCCGGTCGTCGGCTCGGGTCGCGCCGCGCTCGGTCAGACGGGTCGCGGCCACCTCGGCCACGACCTGTTCGACGGTGCTCGCGCTGCTCTCGACGGCGCCGGTGATGGTGGCGTCGCCGACGGTGCGGTACCGCACGGTCTTGGTGACCACCTCTTCGTCGGGGCCGGGCTCGAGGAACTCGTTCACCGACAGCCACATGCCGTCGCGCTGGAAGACCTGGCGCTCGTGGGCGTAGTAGATGCTCGGGATGGCGACGTGCTCCTCGGCGATGTACTGCCAGATGTCGAGCTCGGTCCAGTTGCTCAGCGGGAAGATGCGGATGTGCTCGCCCTGGTGGTGACGGCCGTTGTAGAGGCTCCACAGCTCGGGTCGCTGGTTCTTCGGGTCCCACTGGCCGAACTCGTCGCGGAAGCTGTACACCCGCTCTTTGGCCCGGGCCTTCTCCTCGTCCCGGCGGGCACCACCGAACGCGGCGTCGAAGCGGTGCTCCTCGATGCCGTCGAGCAGCGCGGTGGTCTGGAGCCGGTTGCGGCTCGCGCGAGGGCCCCGCTCCTCGATCACCCGGCCGTCGTCGATGGCCTGCTGGACCGACGCCACCACGAGCTTCACGCCCAGCTCGGCCACCCGGCGGTCCCGGAACTCGATGACCTCCGGGAAGTTGTGCCCGGTGTCGATGTGCATCACCGGGAACGGGATGCGGGCCGGCCAGAACGCCTTCTCGGCGAGGCGCAGCATGACGATGGAGTCCTTGCCGCCGCTGAACAGCAGCACGGGACGTTCGAACTCGGCTGCGACCTCGCGGATGACGTGGATCGATTCGGCTTCGAGCACCCGCAGGTGGGACAGCTCGTAGGTGGTGCTCATGCGTTCACTCGGGACGATGGTCAGGTGCGGTCATCATCAGATCGGCAGGTGGCGGGCCCAACCAAGCGATCCGAGGCGAGCGCCAAGCGTACGGCCCGGCCCGCATTCCTGACCAGTTGAGTCAACATTCCGGCCGCGCATCGCTCAGTGCGAGGCCAGCCAGGCGTCGAGGACCAGGCGGACCTGGAGGGCGAGGGTGGGGTGGCAGACCAGCAGGTCGGGCAGGTACGGATCGGCGTTGTTGTAGACGAGCGCGCTGCCGTCGAGGCGGGTGGCCACCAGGCCTGCGGCGGTCGCGACCGCCACCGGGGCGCAGGAGTCCCACTCGTACTGGCCGCCCGAGTGGGGGTAGACGTCGGCCTGGCCGAGCACGACCGCCGCCACCTTGGCACCGGCCGACCCCATCTCGACCAGTTCGCCGCCGATGGCGTCGGCGAGGTGCAGGGCCACCTCCGGCGGACGGGACCGGCTCACGATCACCCGGGGTCGCGCCGGCGGCGCCAGCGGCAGCACCGGCGCCGGCACCCGGCTCAGGACCCGGCCCTGGGCGGGAAGGGCGACCGACCCCGCCACCGGCTGTCCGCCGGACACGAGGGCGACGTGGACCGCCCAGTCGGTGCGGGGCGGTTCGGAGAACTCCCGTGTCCCGTCGAGGGGGTCGACGATCCAGACCCAGGGGTGGTCGAGGCGCTCGGTGCCGGTCCGGCCGGTGGCGCCCGTCCCCTCCTCCGACAAGATCGCATCGTCGGGGCGGGCCTCGGCCAGCCGCTCCATCAGGTAGGCGTGGGCGGCCGCATCACCCGCGTCCTTCAGCTCGGCGGACGACGCGCCCCGGGCCTGGAGCTCCTGGCGGACCTGCAGCAGGATCGCGCCGGCGCCCTCCGCCAGTCCGGCGGCGAGGAGGTGATCATCGACGAGGTCGCGCGGAGAGGTGCTCACCCCTGCATCATGCCGGGGCGACCGCCTGCACGACCAAGATGGCGGTGTCATCGCTGGCGCTGCGCCGGAACTCGGTGACCGCAGCCTCCAGGCCCGATGCGATGGCCTCGGCCGGCTGGCCGGCGAGCGAGGCCAGCACCTCCACGAGACGGGTCTCGCCGAACAGCTCGCCGCCCCGCCGAGCCTCGGTGACCCCGTCGGTGTAGAGCACCACCGCATCGCCGGGGCCCAGCTCGGCGTGCACATCTCGGAGCACAGGATCGGCCACCACGCCGAGCAGCGTGCCGGCGCAGTCGAGCACCTCGGCCCGCCCGTCGGCGCGCACCAGGACCGGACGCGGGTGCCCGGCGCTCGACGCCGAGATCCGCACCGTGGGGCGGCGCGCGTGGCCCAGCTCCACCCGCAGGTACGCCGCCGTGCAGAACCGGGCGTCGTCGATCTGCTGGAGCATCGCCTGGTTGGTCTGGCCGAGCACCCGGCTCGGGATCTGCTCGCGCACCACGGCCGAACGCAGGGTGTGGCGCACCAGGCCGGTCAGGGCGGCGGCGTCGGGACCGCGTCCGCACACATCGCCCACCACCACGCCCCACTCCCCCGGGCTGACCAGCATGACGTCGTAGAAGTCACCGCCGATGGCCACGTCCGCCTCGGCGACGTCGTAGCGAGCGGCCAGGGCGAGACCATCGATGACGGGCATCGCCGGCGGGAGCAGCGCCTCTTGGAGCGAGCGGGCGACGCGGTTGCGGGAGTCGAAGAGCCGCCCGTTGTCGGTGGCGAGGGCGGCGCGTGCTGCCAGCTCCTCGACCATGGCCAGGTCGTCGTCGTCGAAGAGCTTCTGCTCGCCGCAGCGCACCAGGGTGATGACCCCGATGACGCGGCCCCGGGCGACGAGCGGCGCCATGATGGTGGACCGGGCGTCGAGGCGCCGGAACAGCGCCAGGTGCGCTGCGTCCACCGCTGCCGCCACCAGCTGCTCGTCATCGATCGAGTGGTACAGCAGACCGTTCCCACCGAGCGCCTCGATGTGGCCGGAGGAGGTGGGGGCCTGGTCGCCCAGCTCCCGCCGCCGCTTCCGCAGCAGCTGGGCGTCGTGCAGCTTCACCTCTGTGCTGCCCAGCGCCACCTGGTCGCGCAGGAAGCCGTCATCGCCGATCAGGTCGATGAAGCAGATGTCGGCCAGGTTCGGGACGCAGAGCTCGCCCAGGCTGAGCAGGGTGATCGCCGGGTCGAGGCTGCTGCTCAGCACGGTGCTGGCCTCAGCCAGGAACCCCAGGCGCTCCCGCGCCCGCTCCGCGGCCAGGCGGGCCTCGTGCTCGCGCTCGAGGATGGCCGCCTGCTCCTCCTCGGCGATGCGCCGCACCGTCACATCCGAGCAGACGCCGACCAGGTGCAGGTCGGGGGAGCCGGCCTGGAGGAGCCGGCCCCACACCTCGATCCAGCGGAGCTCACCCGTGTCGGGGCGGATGATGCGGAAGACCCGGTGCTGCTCGATCGCCGGGATCCCTGCGTCATCGAGCGCCTGCGGGAACGCGTCACGGTCTTCGGGGTGGATCAAGGCGATGAAGTCCAGCCCCCTGCCCGTGAACTCGTCGGCGGCCAGCCCGTACATGGCGAGGGCCGAGCTGTTGAGGAGCAGCCGGTCGCCCTCGAGGTCCCAGGACCAGGCGCCCAGTCCGCCGGCGCTGAGCGAGAGGTCGAGCCGGGTGGAGCTGTCGCGCAGCTCGCGCTCGATGCCGGCACGCTGGATCGCCAGGCCCATGGTGTTGGCCGTGGACTGGACGAAGTGGATCTCGTCGCCGGTCCAGTTCCGCTCGGCGACGTCGTAGACGACGAACACGCCCCACGGGTCGTCGCCCCAGCTGATGGGCGCGGCCAGCGCGGCTTCGACGTGGACCCCGTGCTCGGGCGCCAAGGCGCGGAACCGCTCGTCGGCGAGCAGGGCGGAGCTGGCGACCGCCGTCCCCTGCTCCACCGTGTAGCCGGGCAGCGAACCGCTCCCGGCCGGCAGGGTGATGCGGTCCATCCGGCGACGGCTGACCACCTGGCCGTGGTGCAGGCCGACCCGACCCCGCAGACGGGTGCGGTCGGGCTGGAGCTCGAAGAGGGCGAGCTCGAAGACCTCGAGCGTCTCCGAGACGATCACCATCGCCTCGCGCAGGAGATCGTCCAGGTCGCCCGTGCGCAGGCCCAGCTGGCCGATCTCGGCCACCGCCGCCTGCTGCCGGACGGCCTGGTCCCATTCGCCGGGGCTGCGGTCCGTGGCCATCCGGCCACAGGGTAGTGATCGAGGGGGGCCTCGGAGCGAGGTCCGGGCCGGTCAGGCCGGCGGCAGGGCCTGGATCACCAAGATGGCGGTGTCGTCTCGGGCGCTGCGCCGGAAGTCGGCCACCGCACGCTCGAGCCCGCCGGCGATCGCTTCGGCGGAGCGCCCGGCCAGCGACCCCAGGGTCTCGATGAGCCGAGGCTCGCCGAACAGCTCGTTGCCCCTCCGAGCCTCGGTGACGCCGTCGGTGTAGAGGACCAGGGCGTCGCCCGGTCCGAGCTCGACGGTCAGGTCGGGCAGGTCCGGGTCGGCGACCACGCCGAGGAGCGTGCCCGAGCAGTCCAGGGCCTCCGCCCGCCCGTCGGCGCGCACCAGGATCGGAGGGGGGTGGCCGGCGCTCGATGCGACGAGCGACAGCCGTCCCGTGGGCGGGTCGGCGACGTCGACGCGGACGTAGGCGGCGGTGCAGAACCGGGCATCGTCGATCTGCTGGAGCATCGCCTGGTTGGTCTGCGCCAGCACCCGGCTCGGAACGTGCTCGCGCACCACGGCGCTGCGCAGGGTGTGGCGGACGAGGCCGGTGAGCGCGGCCGCTGCGGGACCACGTCCGCACACGTCGCCCACCACCATCCCCCACGACCCCGGTGCCACCGGGATCACGTCGTAGAAGTCGCCGCCGATGGCCACGTCCGCCTCTGCCTCGGAGACGTCGTAGCGGGCCGCCAGACCGATGCCGGCGATGGACGGGAGCGCGGGCGGGAGCAGCGCCGCCTGGAGCGACCTCGCCACTCGGTTGCGCGAGTGGAAGAGGCGGGAGTTGTCGAGTGCGAGCGCGGCGCGTGCGGCGAGCTGCTCGACGAGCGCGAGGTCCTCGGCGTCGAAGGACCGGCCCTCCCGGTTCAGCTGGAGCGAGAGCACACCGAGCAGCCCGGTCCGTCCCGTGAGCGGCGCCACCACCGCGGAGTGGCAGTGGAACGCACGGAACACGGCGAGGTGCTCATCGTCGACCGAGGCCCGCTGGTAGTCCTCGTCCGTGATCGTCGTGTGCACGACCGCCTGGCCCGACTCGGCGACGCTGCGCTCGCTGTACACCCCGCCCACGCCACCCAGCGCCGCGCGGCGCCGGCGCAGCTCGCGGACGTTGGCCAGGGACTCCTCGTCGACCGCGTGCGCCGCCCGCTCGACCAGCTTGTCATCGTCGTCGACGAGGTCGATCAGGCAGACGTCGGCGAGGAAGGGCACGCAGAGATCGGCGAAGCTCCGCAACGTCTCGTCGAGATCGAGGCTGGCGCTCAGCAGGGCGCTGGCGTCGGAGAGGAACGCCAGGCGCTCGCGCGCCTCCTCGGCCGCCACCCGGGCCGCGTGCTCCCGCTGGAGCATCTCGGCTTGGAGCTGCTCAGCGCGGCGCCGCTCGGTGATGTCGGAGCAGACCCCCACCAGGACCACCCCATCGGCCCCGTCTCCGATGGCGCGGCCCCACCCCTCGATCCAGCGCACCTCGCCCGTGTCGGGTCGGATGATCCGGAACACGCTGTGGACCTCGGCCGCCCCCGGCCCGGGCTCACCGGCGAACGCGCTGCGCTCGTCGGGGTGGACCACGGCGACGAGGTCGGCGCCGATGCCCGAGTACGTCTCTGGTCGCAGACCGAACATCTCCAGCGCCGGCCCGTTGAAGGTGAGCCGGTCGCCCGCCGCCTCCCACGACCACAGGCCGAGGCCGCCCGCCCCGAGCGAGATGTCCAGGCGGGTGGAGCTGTCTCGCAGCTCCCGCTCGACCGCCGCCCGCTGGATGGCGAGGCCCATGGTGTTGGCGACCGACTGCACCAGGTGGACCTCGTCGTCGGTCCAGGCCCGCAGGTCGCGGTCGTAGACCACCAGGGCCCCCCACGGATGGTCCTCCCAGCTGATGGGGGAAGCCACCGCCGCGCGCACGTCGAAGCCGCGGGCCACGGCCAGTGCCCGGAACCGGTCGTCGCCCAAGAGGTCCGGGCACACCACCGAGGTCCGCTCGCCGATCACGTAGCCCGGAAGCGAGTCCGGGCCGACGGGCAGCTCGACGCGGCCCATGCGGCGGCGGGTGACGAGCACGCCAGCGAACACCGCGACCCGGCCGCGGAGCACCTCGCCGCCCGGCTCCAGCTCGAACAGCGCCAGGTGCTCCAGGCCGAGCGTCTCGGCTGCGATCTCCATCGCCGCACCCAGCACCTCGTCGAGGTCGCGCGACCGCAGGCCGATCTGGCCGATGCGGGCGACGGCCTCGTGCTGGCGGACCGCCAGAGTCCATTCGCCGGTGCTGCGGTCCGTGGTCATCTCCCCACACGATACCGAAGACGGCGTCGGGCGCTCCGGGTGGGTCTGGCCTCCGGTGCTGCGAGACTGCGCCCGTGCCCGACCCCGCCCCCGCCGACGTCTCCTGGGGGGCGTTCTCCGATGATGCGCCCTGGGTGCTCGACGACGGGCCGCAGCCCTGGCACGACGGCCTGGCCGAGATCCGCTCGGACCTGGCGGCGCAGATCCCCGAGCTGACCCGTCGGCGGTGGCTCCCGCCGGGGAACCGCCTCGTCACGACCGTCGTGCACCTGGGCGGCGCGGTCGGCCGGTGGGCCGCCGGCGCCCGCCGGACCGGTGGCTCGGACTCCCGACGGGACCTCGCCCACCGGCTGCGCGTCGCCGGCGAGCAGCTGGGACCCAGCTACATCAAGCTCGGCCAGATCGTGTCGTCGGGGCAGGGGCTGTTCCCCGACGAGCTCGTGGAGGAGTTCGCCACGCTCCGCGACCGCGTCCGGCCCGAGCCGTTCGCGGCCGTGCGCGCCGTGGTCGAGAGCGACCTGGGGCGGCCCCTCGACGAGGTGTTCGCGTCGTTCGAGCGCCGGCCCATCGCCGCCGCCTCCATCGCCCAGGTCCATGCGGCCACGCTGCTGACGGGCGAGCAGGTGGTGGTGAAGGTCCAGCGCCCCACCGTCGCCGCTCGGGTGCGGGCGGACCTCCGGGTCATGGCGTGGATCGCCCCCCTGCTGGTGGGGCGCATCCCGGTGGCCGCACTCGCCAACCCGCCGGCGCTGGTCGACCTGTTCGCCGAGACCATCACCGAGGAGCTCGACTTCCGGCTCGAGGCCGACAACATGGTGGAGGTCAGCCGGTCCTTCGCCGCCCTCGGGCAGCGCGGGTACGTGGTGCCGAGGCCCCACCCGACGCTGGTGACGCGCCGGGTCCTCGTGATGGAGCGGCTGTCGGGCTTCGCGTTCGACGACGTGGTCGGCATGCGCGGCGCGGGGATCGACACCAAGGCGGTGGTGCGCACCGGGATGATCGGCTTCCTGGAAGGGGCGATGATCAACGGGATCTTCCACGGCGACCTGCACGGCGGCAACCTCCTCGTCCTCGCCGACGGCCGCACCGGGCTGCTCGACTTCGGCATCACCGGACGGCTGGCCGAACCCGCTCGCCAAGCGTTCCTCCGCCTGCTCGTGGCCGCCTCCATGAACGACGTGCGCTCCCAGCTGGGCGCCCTGCGCGACCTGGGGGCGCTCCCGCCCACCGCCGACCTGGAGTCGCTCATCACCGAGCTGGGCCTGGACCAGGCGCCGTTCGACCCGACCACCCTGTCGGCCGAGCAGCTCACCGGCGAGGTCCAGCGGGTGGTCAAGGCCCTGCTGGGCTCCGGCGCCCGGCTGCCCAAGCCCCTCATGTTGTTCGTGAAGAACCTGGTGTTCCTCGACGGCGCCATCGCCACCCTCGCCCCCGACCTGGACCTGTTCGGCGAGATCGCGTCGATCGCCCTCTACTTCAACGAGCGCCACGGCCAGAAGATCGCGGTCGACGCCGGCCTGGGCGCCGGCACCTGGGATCTGGACCTCTCGGCCATGCAGACCAGCGTCGGCATCGACCCGACCGTCGGTGGAGGGATCACGCACCGCGAGATCCAGGACCGCCGCCGCGAGGTGCGCGACCGCCTCGCCCAGCGGCCCGGGCGGCGGCGCCGCCGTGGTGGGCCTCGCCCCTGAGGGCGCGCAGTAGGGTCCGGCCCGATGCGCGTCGTGATCGCCACCTGCTCCGTCGACTACCAGGGCCGCCTCAGCGCGCACCTGCCGATGGCCACCCGGCTGTTGATGGTGAAAGCAGACGGGTGCGTCGCCATCCACGCCGACGGCGGCGCGTACAAGCCGCTCAACTGGATGAACGCTCCCAACCGGCTCGACGAGGCCGAGGGCACCTGGACTGTCACCAACCCCAAGGGCGAGACGCTCCGCATCACCCTCCACGAGGTGCTCAGCGACTCGGCCTGGGACCTGGGCGTCGACCCGGGCCTCCAGAAGGACGGCGTGGAGGCCCACCTCCAGGAGCTGCTGGCCGCCAACTGCACCAAGATCGCCGACGGCCTCCGCCTGGTCCGCCGGGAGTTCCCCACCGACATCGGTCCGGTCGACCTGCTGTGCCGCGACGCCGACGGCGTCGCCATCGCGGTGGAGGTCAAGCGGCGCGGCGAGATCGACGGCGTGGAGCAGCTCACCCGCTACCTGGAGTTCCTCAACCGGGACCCGATGCTGCGTCCCGTCCGCGGCGTGTTCGTCGCCCAGCAGATCAAGCCCCAGGCCAAGGTCCTGGCCAGGGACCGGGGCATCGACTGGGTTGAGGTCGACTACGACGAGCTTCGCGGTCTCGAGTCCGACGAGCTCCGGCTCTTCTGACGTGTCCGGAACTGGACTGCTCCCCGGCGGCGCCGAGCCGCCTCCCGGCTTCGAGCCGTGGTGCCACACCCTGCGCGGCGAGCAGGCGTGGCGCCATGAGGTGCCCGGCGGCGCCGGCGCCCTCGCCACCTGGCGGGCGATGCGCGAGCTGCACACCCGCACCGGCCTCTGGCCGGTGCTCCTGGGCAGCGACCCCCAGATCATCGACCAGCTCACGTGGCGGCTCGAGATGCTGGCCCGCTCGGCGCCCGGCATCCCCGATGTCGAGGATGCGCCCAGCGCGCCCGAGCTCCTCGGACGCTGGATGGGCGACCCCACCGGCGACGAGTACCTGAACGACGTCCCGCGCCACCTCGCCCGCCTGGAGAAGGACGCCGACGCGATCCGCGCCCGGCTGTCCGCCCGGCCCGATGAGGACGCGGTCCTCGCCCTCGCCGGCGACCGGGTGACCATCGCGCTCGTCCCGGCCCGCGGCGGGTGGGAGGTGCCGGCGCTGCTCGCCTGGTCCGGCGCCGAGCGCAACGACATCGGAGGGCCCGAGCACCTCTCGGTGCTCCACTTCTGGAACGACGTCTACGGCGCCGAGCTGGTGGCCCTCGGCCTCGAGCGCATGGAGTGCCTGGTGACCCGTCCGCCCGACGACGCCCGCAGCGCGTTCGAGCTGGCGGTGCAGCACTACGCCTACTGCCCCGAGCTGATGGACAACCTCGTCCCCGCCATCGGCGCGCTGGCGGCGACCCTCTTCGGGCGCCACTGGCTCTTCGACTGGACCTGACCCCCGCCTCGGGGCGGGCCTGCTGGCTACGGCACCCGAGCGTCGTAGGGGCCGCTGTTCATGATCTCCAGCGCGAGCGACTCGAGCGTGCCGGCACCGTCGAGGTCGGCGGTGTCGTCGAGGTACTCCTGTGCCGTCGGCATCTTGCGGAGCATGGAGGCTCGCAGCAGCACCGAGCTGACCTCGGAGTCCATCTTGGTGACGTTCTCGTTGGACTCGGAGAAGTTCAACATCACCTGGCCTCGGCTCGCGGTCTTCTTGTTGAGCTTGTTCACCCAGTAGTTCAGGCCACTGGTGTCGGGGCTGCGGTGCAGGACGTTGCTGTACACCTTCTTCACGAAGTCGGTGTTCGACAGCGGCCCGTACTTGTTCTTGAACTCCGACGACGCGGCGAACGTGTCGCTCACCTTCTTCAGCGACGAGCCGGCGCGCAGCTTGCCCGTCCAGTACCCGTAGCCGCTGTAGTCCGGGAGGCGCTCGAAGTACGCCGAGTACAGGCGGGTCATCCGGGTGCTCACGTCGTAGGAGCCGGTCAGGCGAGCGATGCCGGTGACGGTCTGCACGGGAGACCTGGCACCTGAGTGGAGATCGGTGAGCCACTTCTGCGACTCCGCCGAGGACGGCTCGCGTCCGTGGAAGTCGAGGAACTGCTGGCGCACCAGGGCGTCGGCCCGGGTGAACGGCGTCATCACGACGGGTTTGACCGGCGCGCTCTTGGCCGACTGCGCGCCGAACCCCGACGCGTTCTTGGCCGCCACCGTGAACCGGTAGGACGTCCCGTTGGCGAGCCCGCCGACGGTGAAGCTGGTGAGGTTGGCCGCCACGTCGTAGGTGGCGGCCGCCGATGCTCCGTCGTCGTCGTAGCGGTAGATCCGGAACCCGGTGAGGAACTGGCGACCGGTGTCGATCGACGGGCTCCAGCCGATGAGGACCTTGGCCGGCCCGCCGATGGCGGTCTTGAAGGTGGGGGCCGCCGGGACGCCCTTGGCGCCCACCGTGGTCCAGCCGACGTCGCGCATCATGCCGAGGACGATGTCGCCCGGGTCGTGCAGCGCCTCGCCGTCGTCGAGGTAGGGCGTCATGAGGGCGTTGGGGGTGCCCGTGGCGTACTTGGCCTCGTCGAGGTGGTAGATCGACGAGCCGTCCTCCCACGGGTTCGGCGAGTACAGGTACGGCTTGGTCCCACCGTTGGCGGCGGTGCCCTGGGCGCCGCCCCAGCGCACGGCGTTGCTGCGGTACACCGAGCCGAGCGCCGTGGAGCCGCTGGTGTAGTTGGCGAGCGGCGTGCCGCCGGCGCTCTGGGCGAGCCGGTCGTAGATGTCGGGGACCGGCGTGCCGGCGCCCCAGTACCCGAGGCCGCCCTGGTAGTAGGCGCCGCCGGTCATGCCGAGTCCGTGGCCGATCTCGTGGAGCACGACGCTGGTGAGGTCGAGCTTGCCGGCGGGCACCTGGCCGTCGGTCCCGAGGTACCAGTCGGACCGCACGCTGGAGAACTCCGCCACGATGTCGGTCTTGGCGGTGTCGAGGTCCTGGCCGGCGCGAGCGTTGGCCAGCCCGATCGGGTACCAGGTGTTGGTCTGGGGGGCGCCGGGGAAGTTGCGGAGGTAGTCGGTGGCTCCGGCGCCGCCGAGGACGCCGCTGGGCAGCGACTTCCAGGTGGCGTCGATGCGGATCGGCACCGGCGACTTCACGAGCACGGACCAGAGGTCCACCGCCCGCTGGAACGAGGCCTTGGCGTTCGCCGGGAAGCCGTGGTAGCTCACGACGAACGTCGACTTCACGGTGCTGACCCGACCGCCATCGCCCACGTTGTCGCGGGCGGCGACGTAGCCGGTGGCGGGCGTCGACTTGGCCCGCAGGTAGGTGAGCTCGCCGGGCTTCGAGTCGGCTTCGGCCACCCGGGCCGCGGGGGCTTCCGCCGCCCGCTGCGTCTGCGCCGAGGCGGGAGCGGCGGCGGCTGCGACCAGCAGCCCCGCCACGCTCAGGGCCAGGCCGGCCACCGATCGGCGCACGGTACGCGTCGTCATCGTCATCTGTTCCTCCGCCTCACCGGCGCCGTCCCGCCCTACGACCCCGAGTGGGCTGCAGCTGCCAGCGGTGCATCGGCACCATGGTCGCGGTCCTTGAACCTTAACCAACCCCGCTGACAGCCGAGGGCGAGGTCCGGGCGCGCAGGGTGAGCGGCGCCTCCTTCAGGCCGGCGATGATGGCCGAGCCGGTGCGCACCACCTCGCCGGCCGGTTCGATGGTGGACCAGCGGTCGAGGAGCTCCTCGAGGAGGATCCGGCCCTCGAGCCGGGCGAGGGCCGCCCCGATGCAGAAGTGCGGTCCGAACCCGAGCGCCACCTGGTTGTTGGGCTGGCGGTCGACGTGGAACTCGCCGGCGTCGCGGCCGAACACGGCCTCGTCGCGGTTGGCGGCGGCGTACAGGAGCAGGACCGGGTCGCCCGCCGCGATCGGGACGCCGCGCAGCTCGGTGTCGACGGTGGCGGTGCGCATGAACGCCACCACCGGCGTGGTCCAGCGCAGCCACTCCTCGACGCAGGTGGGGATCAGGTCCCGGTCGGCCACGAGCTTGGCCAGCTCCTCCGGTCGGTTCGCCAGCGCCCAGAGACCGCCGGAGATCATGTTCCGGGTGGTCTCGTTGCCGGCGACGAGGAGCTGGTTGAAGAACATCAGCAGCTCGTCGTCGGTGAGCGTCTCGCCGTCGATCTCGACGTTGGCCAGCACCGAGATCAGGTCGGTGCCGTCGCCGCCGCGCCGGTCCCGGCCGGCCGCCATCAGGTACTCCTGCATCTCGGACATGAGCGCCATGCACTCCTCGAAGCTCAGCTCCGAGGCGCCCGGGATGGTGGCGTCGGACCAGAGCACGAAGCGGTCGCGGTCCTCGTCGGGGATCCCGAGCAGGTCGGCGATCACGTGCACCGGAAACGGTTCGGCCAGGTTCGGCACGATGTCGACGGGCTCGTCGGTGGGCAGCTCGTCGAGGATGCGGCGGACGAGGGTGCGCAGCGGCTCCTCCAGCGCCCGGATCCGGCCCGGGGCGAAGCCGGGCTGGACGAGCTTGCGGTACCGCGTGTGCACGGGCGGATCCGTGTGCATCATCGTCGGGGGCGACGGGTACTCGATGCCGATCTCGAGGGTCAAGATGCCCTTGCCCGACTCGAACCGGCCTGGGTCGCGGGACACCTCGAGCACCTCGGGCTGGGTGCTCACCACCCACCAGCCGGCGCCGTCGTCGGGCTGGTGCCAGACCACGGGCGCCTCGTCGCGCAGCCGGGCGTAGAGGGGGAACGGGTCCCCCGCGTAGAACGCCTCGTCGACCAGGGGGCCGGTGAGCTCGGGGGCGGTGGGCCGGTCCACTCAGGCCGCCGCGAACGTGACGCGTCCGGCGTCGAGCACGACCCGCCCGTCGCCGCCGAGCGTCTGGAACACGGCCTCGCCGTCACCGGTCTCCCAGGCGTTCACCGTGAGGGCCTCCCCGGGGAGCACGGGCGACGAGAAGCGCCCCTCCATCGACGTGAAGCGGGCGGGGTCGGATCCGCACAGGAGGTGCAGGAGCCCACGCCCGGTGAAGCCGTAGGTGCACAGCCCGTGGAGGATGGGCCGGTCGAAGCCGCCGAACGCGGCGAACGCCGGGTCCGAGTGCAGCGGGTTGCGGTCGCCGGAGAGCCGGTAGAGCAGGGCCTGGTCCGTGCGGGTCTCGTAGGTGACCGTGTGGTCCGGTGCCCGGTCGGGGGCGACGTTCCTCGGCCCCGAGGGCCCTCGCTCGCCGCCGAAGCCGCCCTCGCCGCGGATGAAGGCGGACATCACGTTGGTGAAGAGGGCCTGGCCGGTCTGGGTGTCGGTGGAGGTGGAGGTGACCTCGACCACCGCGCCCTTCACCTTGTCGTAGATGCCGGTGATGGTGCCGACGGTCTCCACCTCTCCCTTCGTGGGGATGGGCCCGTGCAGGGTGATGGCCTGCTCGCCGTGCACGAGCATCGCCGGGTTGAAGGTGCCGATGGCGCCGAACGCCCCGGTGCCTCCCACGCCGAGGACCACGGCCATGGTGGGCAGCACCACGAGGTCGGTGTCCATCGAGTTCTCGGTGGTGAGCTCCAGCTCCTGGAGCGGGTCGGCCGCACCGGCGCCCACGCCGAGGGCGTAGAGCAGCACGTCGCGGGAGGTCCACGAGTGGCGGACCGGGTCGCCGGTCACGCCGACGGCGTCAGGGTTGATCGGCACGGGCCTGCTCCTCGTCGAAGCCGAGCATGTTGGCGTTGGGCCGCGCCTCGGCCACGAGCCGCCTCACGACCTCGCCGAGTGCGGCCGGGTCGTCGGTGGGGTGCTCCTGGGTGGGGCCGCGGTGCCAGCCCTCGGCGACCGACAGGGCCTGGCCGGTCACGTCGAACACCCGCCCGGTGACGTCGGCGGACTCGGCCGAGGCCAGCCAGGTCACGATCGGGGCGATCCAGCGGGGCGAGAGCATCGCCTTGGTCAGGTCGTCGGCCTGGCCCATGCCGAGGTTCTCGGTCATGCGGGTCAGCGCCGCCGGGGCGATGGCGTTCACGGTGACGCCGTAGCGGCTCAGCTCCTTCGCGGCGATCACCGTGAAGGCGGCGATGCCGGCCTTCGCCGCCCCGTAGTTCGTCTGGCCGACGTTGCCGTAGATGCCCGACGGCGACGAGGTGTTGATGATGCGGCCGTCGACCGCCTCGCCCGCCTTGGTCTGCTCCCGCCAGTACGCGGCGGCGTGGCGGGCCGGGCCGAAGGTGCCCTTCAGGTGCACGGCGATGACCGCGTCCCACTCCGCCTCGGTCATGTTGGCGAGCATCCGGTCCCGGAGGATCCCGGCGTTGTTGATCAACACGTCGAGCCGCCCGAAGTGGTCGATGGCCTGTTGCACGAGCCGCTCGGCACCGTCCCACGTGGAGATGTCGTCGCCGTTGACCACGGCCTCGCCGCCGGCGGCGACGATCTCATCGACGACCTCCTGCGCCGGTCCCGTGGAGCGGCCGCTCCCGTCCATCTCACCGCCGATGTCGTTGACCACGACCTTGGCGCCCTGCTCGGCCAGCATCAGCGAGTGCTCCCGCCCGATGCCGCGTCCCGCACCGGTCACGATGCACACCCGTCCGTCGCAGATCCCCACGACCATCCCCTTGCTCCCGCGCTCCCGCGCGGGGTCGATGAGCGCCCATCATGGCAAACCGGCAGGACAGCCCGCTGGAGTCGCCGACGGCGCCCCGCTGCCACGGCACGAGGGGCCGCACGTGCCAAGGTGGTCGGATGCGTCGCCCCCGCCTCCGGCTCGTGCTCGGCATCTCGCTGCCCCTCCTCGTCATCGTCCTCCTGCTGGCCGCCTGGGCCATCGACACCTCCAGCGCCAGCGGCAAGGTCCCCCGCAACACCGTGCTCGCCGGACGCGACATCTCGACCTTCGGCGAGGACGATCTGGCCGCCACGGTGGCCGACGTGGCCGAGGAGTACGCCACCACCGACGTGCAGGTCCGCACCGACGCCAAGACCTACAAGGTGCCGGCGTCGGAGCTGGGCCTCATGCTCGATGAGGACGCCACCGTGCAGGCCGCCCTCGACCTGGACACCAGCCCCGTGGCCTGGGGGTCGTCGTTCCTCGACGAGCGGATCGTCCCGCTCACCTTCGTGGTCGACCAGGACGAGCTGGAGGCGGGCCTCGCCGAGCTCGGCGGGAACGCCAAGCCCACCGAGCCCTCCATCGTCGCCACCGGCGACGGGTTCAGCGTGGTCAGCGGCTCCGACGGCACCACCATCGCGACCGATGGCGTCGCCGACCAGCTCCGCAAGCGGGCCGAGCAGGGCGAGCTCCCCCTCATCGTGAACGCCACCGTCGAAGCCCAGGCCCCCAAGGTCCCCGACGAGTCGGCCCAGGCCCTCGCCGACCAGCTCTCCAAGGGGACCGCCAACGGCCTGAAGGTCACCACCGGCGGCGGCACCATCACCGTCCCCGCCCCCACCGCCCGAGCCTGGCTGGCGTCGCAGGTCGACGGCGACCAGCTGGTCGCCACCCTGGACGCCGAGAAGGCCAAGGCCGACCTCACCGCCTCCCTCCCCGAGGCCAGCGAGCCCAAGAACGCCAAGGTGGTGCTCGAAGGCGGGGCGCCGAAGATCCTGCCGAGCAGCGACGGCAGCACCTGCTGCGCCGCCGACACCCCGGCCCGGCTCCTCGCCGCCATCCAGGGCGGGTCCGGCGCCGTCGAGATCGCGCTCGAGGTGAAGAAGCCCGAGTTCACCACCGAGGCCGCCCAGAAGCTGGGCATCAAGGAACCGGTCGGCACCACCACCGAGTGGAAGGGCGTGCAGCAGGTCAAGAGCTTCACCACCTACCACCCGTGCTGCGCCGCCCGCGTCACCAACATCCAGCGCATCGCCGACATCGTCAACGGCACGGTCATCAAGCCGGGCGAGAAGTTCGACATGAACGGCATCGTCGGGCAGCGCACCACCGACAAGGGGTTCGTGTCCGCCGGCGCCATCGCCAACGGCGAGCACGTCGACGAGGTCGGCGGCGGCGTCTCGCAGTTCGCCACCACGATGTTCAACGCCGCCTTCTTCGCCGGCCTGCCCATCAACACCTACCAGGCCCACTCGGAGCACTTCGACCGCTACCCCTTCGGCCGCGAGGCCACCATGGGCTGGGAGAACCCCAACCTGGTCTGGACCAACAACACCCCCTACGGGATCCTCGTCGAGACCAGCCACACCGACACCAGCGTCACAGTCCGCTTCTGGTCCACCCAGTACGCCTACGGCCAACAGACCGGCCAGACCACCGGCAAGAGCGGCTCCTGCACCACCGTGCAGACCACCCGCACCATCACCTACCCCGACGGCAAGACCGGGCAGGACACCTTCCAGGCCCGCTACCGGCCCTCCGGCCAGACCACCTGCTGAGCCGTCGCTCCGCTCTCTCGTCACTCGCTTCGCTCCGTTCCTCGAACTCGAGGACCTCCTGACGTCGCCGTCTTCGCTCAGGGGCACGACTGCGTCGCACCCCTTCGGCCGAAGGGGCTCCGCATGCTCCGCCCCCTCGGACTCCCCCGGGCTCGCTTCGCTCGGAACCCCTTCCTCGACCTCCCGACCCGGGTTTTCCGAGGGCTGGCAGACTGTGAGCCGGGCACCGGTCGCTGGTGTCGGGTCGGAGGTGCTGGGCATGGGTGATGAGCTGCGGTTCACGGATCGGATGACGGACTCCGATTCGCTGATGTGGACCATCGAGAAGGACCCGCTGCTGCGATCGACGATCACGGCGGTGCTGTTCCTCGACCGCGCACCCGACGAGAAGCGGCTGCGGCACCTGCTCGAACGAGGCACGCGCCTGGTCCCCCGCATGCGCCAGCGGGTGCGGGGCAACCCGTACTCGATCGCTCCCCCGCGCTGGGAGGTCGATCCGCACTTCGACCTCGCCTACCACCTTCGGTGGGTCGGGGCGTCCGGCGACCGGGACCAGCGCTCGGTGCTCGACATGGCCGAGCCGATGGCCATGCAGGGCTTCGACCGGGCCCGCCCGCTGTGGGAGGCGATGGTCGTCACCGACCTCGCCGACGGCGGGGCGGCGCTCATCATGAAGATCCACCACGCCATCACCGACGGCGTCGGTGCGGTGCAGATCGCGCTCGTGCTGTTCGAACTGGAGCGGGATGCGGCGCTCGCCGAGATGCCCGATGCACCCCAGGCCGAGGTGATGGGCCAGCTCGAGCGGTTCGTCGACGCCGCCAAGCACGAGCAGCGCCGAGGCCTCGGCATCGCCAAGCGCCTGCCCGCAGCAGCGGCGGCGCTGGCGGGCGCCGCCGTTTCCGACCCGCTGGGGTCGGCCAGGCGGCTGGGCGAGACGGCCTCGTCGGTGGCCAAGCTCGCTGCGCCGGCGGTGGACCCCCTGTCGCCGGTCATGTCGAAGCGCTCGCTCTCGGTGCACTTCGACACCGTCACGCTCTCGCTCACCGAGGCCAAGGCGGCGGCCAAGGCCGCAGGCGGTCGCCTCAACGACGCCTTCCTGGCTGCCACCGCTGCCGGGATCCGGCGCTACCACGACGAGCTGGGCAGCCCCGTCGAGGCCGTCCGCATCTCGATGCCGATCAACGTGCGCGACGCAGGCGACCCCGAAGCCACCGGCAACCACTTCGCGCCCGCACGCTTCCCGCTCCCGGTCACCATCGAGGATCCGATCGAGGCCATGACGACCATCCGGGAGATCGTGCGGGCCGAGCGCGCCGAGCCGGCGCTGGCGCTCGTCGATCCGCTCGCCACCATCCTCAACCGGCTCCCCACCTCGATGACGACCACCTTGTTCGGGGCCGCCCTGCGCGGCGTCGACGTGGTGGCCAGCAACGTGCCCGGCGCCCCCATCGAGCTGTTCACCGCCGGCTCCCGGATCCAGTCGATGTTCGCCCTCGGGCCGATGGCCGGCGCGGCGGTGAACGTCACGCTCCTCTCCTACCTCGATCAGGTCCACATCGGGATCAACGTCGATCCGGCCGCCGTCACCGAGCCCGACCGGTTCCTGGCCGCGTACCGGGCCGGCTGGGACGAGGTCCTGGCCGCCGCCGCTCGGTGACACCGGTTGGAGCCGCCCCGCCACCGGGCCGTACCCTCCGAGCGATGACCGAACCGAACCGGGCTGACGTGGCCATCGTGGGAGCCGGCCCCGCCGGTGCGGCCGCGGCGATCACGCTCGCCCGTGCCGGCCGGTCGGTCCTGCTCCTCGACAAGGCGGCGTTCCCCCGGGACAAGATCTGCGGCGACGGGATCACCACCGGCGCCCTGCGGATCCTCGAGGAGCTCGGCGTCCAGCCGGGGCAGATCCCCTCGTGGACCGAGGTGGCCGACATCCACGTCGTGTCGCCGTCGAAGCACCAGGCGACGTTCCCGCTCCCGAAGGGCCGCGGCCAGTTCGCCGCGGTCATGCGCCGCACCGACCTCGACGACGCCATCGTCGACCAGGCGCGCGAGGCCGGGGTCCGCATGATCGAGGGCGTCGAGGTCACCGGCGCCACCGATGGCCCCGACCAGGTCGTCCTGGAGCTGGCCGACGGATCCACGGTGGCCGCGGCCCAGGTGATCGCGGCCGACGGGATGTGGTCGCCGATGCGCAAGTTCCTGGGCACCGCCGTGCCGGGCTACCTCGGCGAGTGGCACGCCTTCCGCCAGTACTTCACCAGCACCGGCCCCCAGGCCCGCGACCTGTGGGTGTGGTTCGAGCCCGACCTGCTCCCAGGTTACGCCTGGTCGTTCCCGCTCCCCGACGGCGGGGCCAACGTCGGCTTCGGCATCCAGCGCGGCGCCAAGATCGCCACCAAGGAGATGAAGGCGCTGTGGCCCGAGCTGCTGGCCCGGCCCCACATCGCCGAGGTCCTCGGCCCCGACGCCACCCCGGAGGACCGCCACCAGGCGTGGCCCATCCCGGCGCGCACCGGCGCGCTGGCGCTCTCCGCCGGCCGGGTGCTTTGGGTCGGCGATGCCGCGGCGGTGACCGACCCGATGACGGGCGAGGGCATCGGCCAGGCGCTCCTGACCGGCCAGTTCGCCGCCCGGTCGATCCTCGAAGGCGGCCCCGACCCGGCCGCGGTCCGCACCGCCTACGAGCAGAAGGTGACCTCGCACCTGCTCCCCGACCACAAGATGTCGATGCTGCTCATCTGGGCGCTGAAGCACCGGCGGGGCGCCCGGGCGGCGATCCGCGTCGCCGACGCCACGCCCTGGACCCGTCGGAACTTCGCCCGCTGGCTGTTCGAGGACGAGCCGCGCGCCATCGCCGTCACCCCCCGCCGCTGGCACCGCCGGATCCTTCGCCGCGACGGCGCCTACGTGGGAGGCTGACCCCATGAGCCAGCTGGACACCACCGTCGACCGCTCCCTCGAGGAGACCACGGACGAGCAGACCGACGAGGGCGACCACGAGAAGTTCGCCCACGTGGTGGTGCCCGCCTCGGCCGTCACCGAGGCCTACATCACCGGCACGCCCGTCACCGCCCTCTGCGGCAAGACCTGGGTCCCCACCCGCGATCCCAACCGCTACCCCGTCTGCCCCACCTGCAAAGAGGTGCTGGAGATGGCCCGCAACCTCCGCAACTAGCGCGGAGGATCCGGCGGTACCGTCGCTCCATGCGATCGGTTCCGAGCACGCAGCGGTGGCCCACCACGTACTCGACCGAGGGGCTGGTGTGCTCGGTCGATCACCTGGCGTCGTCCGCCGGTGCGCAGGTCCTGGCTGCGGGCGGAACGGCGGCCGATGCGGCCATCGCCGCCAACGCCGTGCTCGCCGTGACGACACCCCACATGTGCGGGCTCGGCGGGGACCTGTTCGCGCTGGTCCACCACGCCGACGGCGCTCCGCCCGACGTGGTCGACGCCGCCGGTCGAGCGGGCTCGGGGGCCGACGCCGAGCAGCTGCGGGCGGAGGGCCGCGCCGAGATGCCGTTCCAGGGCGACGTGCGCACGGCGACCGTGCCGGGTTGCGTCGATGGCTGGGTGCTCCTCCACGGGCGGCACGGGCGGTTGCCGCTGGCCGAGGTGCTGGCGCCGGCGATCCGGCTGGCGACCGCAGGGTTCGCGGTGTCGCCCATGCTCGCCTTCATGCTCCACACCCTCGACGGGCTCGAAGGCTGCGACGAGTTGGCCGTCCCTCGCCCCGACACCGGCGAGCGGCTGCTGCGGCCCGGCGTGGCCCGCCAGCTGACGGCCATCGCCGCCGAGGGCCGAGAGGGCTTCTACGGCGGCGAGTTCGGCGAGGCGCTGATCGGCGTGGGGGCCGGGCTGTTCTCCGACGACGACCTCAGCCGCTCGCAGGCGGCGTGGGTCGCACCCGCCGGGCTGCGGGTCTGGGGCCACGACGTCTGGACCGTCCCGCCTCCGTCCCAGGGCTACCTGATCCCCGCGGCGGCCCGGATCGCCGAGCTCATCGACGGCGCCGACCTGCCGGAACCGCAAAGCGCCGAGTGGGCCCACCTCGTGGTCGAGGCCGCCCGCCTCGCCGCCGGCGACCGCCTCGACGTGCTCCACGACGCCGCCGACCCGGCCGCCCTGCTCGATGAAGCTCGGCTCCGGTCGGCGGCGGCCCGGTTCGACCCGGGCCGACGGTCGGGGCCGCCCGCTCCGGCACGCGAGGGCGGGACGATGTACCTCTGCGCGGCGGACCGCAGCGGGATGGCCGTGAGCCTGATCCAGTCGAACGCCCACCAGTTCGGTGCCCGGATCGCGGTGCCCGGGACCGGCGTGCTGCTGCACAACCGGGGCAACGGCTTCAGCCTCGAACCCGGTCACCCGGCCGAGTACGCGCCGGGCCGCCAGCCGCCGCACACGTTGTCCCCCGCGCTGGTCACCCGCCCCGACGGCACCCTGCGCGCCGTGCTCGGGACCATGGGCGGGGACTCCCAACCGCAGATCGTCCTCCAGCTCCTGGCCCGCCTGCTGTGCGCCGGTGCCGAGCCCGGTGAGGCCGTCGAGGCACCCCGCCTGGTGCTCACGGTGAAGGGCGGCACCGGCTTCGACACCTGGCGCACCACCGATCAGGTCGTCCGCATCGAGTCCCACGCGCCGTCGGCGTGGGCCGACGGGCTGGCCGAGCGCGGCCACACCACCGAGACCGCCGGACCCGACCCCGCCGGCTTCGGCCACGCCCACGCCATCGAGCGGCGGCCCGACGGCAGCTGGGCGGGCGCGGACGACCCCCGTGCGATGACCGGCGCCGCCGTCGCCGCCCCGTAGGCAGGCGGTCAGCGCGTCAGGGAGCCCACTCCTTGAGGTTGTTGATGACCGAGGCGGCGGTCTGGTCGCCGACGGGGGCGATGTAGTTCACGTTGAGGTGGGTGACGCCGGCCTCGCCGAACGCCGCGAGGCGCTCCTTCACGTAGCCCTCGGGGCCGACCAGCGAGATCGCCTCCAGGAACTCCAGGGGGACGGCCGCCGCCGCCTCCTGCTTCTTGCCGTCCAGGTAAAGGTCCTGGATCAGCTTGGCCTCGGCTTCGTAGCCGTAGCGCTGGAACAGCGAGTTGTAGAAGTTCTTGCCCCGTGCGCCCATGCCGCCCACGTAGAGGGCCACCATCGGTCGGACGAAGTCGAGCACGCCCTTCACGTCGTCGCCGATGGCGACCACGCCACCCGCGGTGATCCAGAGGTCGTCGAGGTCGTCGGCCCGCTTGGCCCGACCGGCGTCGAGGTCCGCGCCCCACACGTCCTTGGCCTTGGCAGGGTCGAACAGGATCGGCATCCAGCCGTCGGCGACCTCGGCGGTGAGGGCCACGTTCTTCGGGCCGAGCGAGGCGATCCAGATCGGGATCCGGGGCCGCACGGGGTGGGCGATGATCTTGAGCGGCTTGCCCAGCCCGGTGCCGACGCCCTCGGGGAGGGGCAGCTGGTAGTGCTTGCCGTCGTGGACGAGCTTGTCCTCGCGGGCCCACACGTCGCGGCAGATCTCGATGATCTCGCGGGTGCGGCCGATCTGGGCGTCGTACTTCACGCCGTGGAACCCCTCGATGACCTGCGGCCCCGATGCGCCGAGGCCGAGGTGGCAGCGGCCGTCGGAGAGGGCGTCGACGCCGGCGGCCGTCATGGCGAGCAGCGTGGGCGTGCGGGTGTAGATCGGCAAGATGCCCGAGGCGATCTGCACGGTCTCGGTCTTGGCGGCCAGGTAGCCCATGAGGCTGACGCCGTCGAAGCCGTAGGCCTCCGCCACCCAGACCAGGTCGAGCCCGGCCTTCTCGAGCTCGGCGACGGTGTCGGCCGCCTCCTTGAAGCCGCCGCTGTACGCGAGCTGCATGCTGATCTGCACGAGGATCCCCTTGTGGTGCCAGGTCGTCGGCGCCACGTCGCCGACGATCGGGCCGTCGGCGGTGGCGCTCGGGCCGGTCCCTCGACCAGCCGGTCAACCCTAGCGAGGGATCCGGGGCGGGTCAGCCGCCGGTGAGGCGTGCCCGGGCGGCCTTGGCCCGGTCGATGTGGATCTGCGCCACGAACGTGCCGTTGGGGGTGGTGACGCCGCCGCCGGAGTCCGCCGCCTCTGCGCCGCCGCCGTCGTCGCTGCTCGCGTCGCCGGCGGCCTCGACCCCGACGCCGTTGGCCTGGTCGAGCAGGTCCTGCTTCGTGGCCAGCTTGTCCCGGGAGATGGAGCCGAGGACCTCGCCGTTGGCGAAGCGGACCCAGTAGCGGATCCAGGTGAGGCCGTTGACCACGATGACCTTGCCGGCCGTGCCCTCGGGCACGTTGCGAAGGTCGACGGTGGTGACGACCTTGTCGCCCTTGCGGAGGTTCTTCGTCGCGGTCTTGGCCATACGCCCATCATGGTGCCCGCTCGCCCCTGCGGCCCGCCACTCGGCACCGGTCAGACCCCGCCGGTCCGACGACCGGCGGCGAAAACCCGTTCGCGTTGGAAATAGTTTCCCTAGGCAAGTGGTTGGACCCTACGATGCTCACCGTGACCGACACCGCCACCCCCGCCGCCGCCCCCGCCGCCACCCACGCCACAGCGACGGATCCCACCACCGAGGACCTCGCCGCGTCGCTCCGGTTCAGCGTCACCCGCCTCGCCCGGCTGCTCCGGCAGCAGTCCGACGCCGGGCTCACCCCCACCCAGCTCGCGGCGCTCGCCACCATCGACCGCTGCGGGCCGATCCCCATCGGCGCCCTCGCCGACGAGGAGCAGATCGGTGCGCCCACGGCCACCAAGATCGTGGAGAAGCTGCACGCCGCCGGCTACCTCGATCGCACGGCCAGCGCCGACGACCGCCGCGTGACCCTGGTGTCCACCACCGCCGGGGGCCGGGCGCTGCTGGCCGACATCCGGGCCCGCAAGACGGCCTGGCTCACCACCCGCATCGCGGCGCTGGACCCGCACGAGCGCGACGCGCTCGCCGGCGTCGTGGCCGTCCTCGATCACCTCACCTCCCCCACCCGGACCGCCGTGACGGCGGACCTACCCGAAGAGACCCCCGCATGACCGACAAGATCCACTCCGCCGCCACCGACACGTTCCGCTCGCTCCGGCACCGCAACTTCCGCCTCTTCTTCGGCGGGCAGCTCGTGAGCCAGACCGGCACCTGGCTGTCGATGGTCACCCAGACCCTGCTCGTGTTGAAGCTGACCGACTCCGGCGTCGCCCTCGGGCTGCTGATGGCGTTCCAGTTCGGCCCGATGCTGCTGCTCGGCGCCTGGGCCGGCGCGGTCGCCGACCGGGCCGACAAGCGCAAGATGCTGACCGTCCTCCAGGCCGCCGCCATGGGCCAGTCCTTCGCCCTCGGCCTCCTGGTGCTGTCGGGCGGTGCGAGCGTGGCCACCATCTACGCCCTCGCCGCCATCCAGGGCGTCATCACGGCGTTCGACAACCCGGTCCGCCGGTCGTTCGTGGTGGAGATGGTGCCGGCCGACGATCTCCCCAACGCGGTCAGCCTCAACTCGGCCGTCATGACCGGCTCCCGGGTCTTCGGCCCGGCCATCGCCGGTGCCCTGGTGCTCACGGTCGGCTACGGCTGGCCGTTCATCATCGACGGGTTCAGCTACCTGGCGGTCATCGGCAGCCTGCTGATGATGCGCTCCGACGAGCTGTTCCGCTCGGCGCCGACGCCGCACCGCAAGGGGCAGGTCCGCGAGGGCCTCCGCTACATCCGCTCCGAGCCCAACCTGCTCGTCCCGCTGATCATGATGGCGCTGATCGGCACCTTCGCCTTCAACTTCCAGGTCACCGTCCCGCTGCTCGTCGACGGTCCCCTGTCCGGCGGCACCGGCACCTTCACCCTGCTGTTCTCGGTGCTGAGCCTGGGTTCGCTGATCGGCGCCCTGGCCACCGCCCGGCGCTCGTCGGTGCGGCCCCAGCAGCTCGTCAACGCCGCCGCCGCCTTCGGTGGGGCGATGGTGCTGCTCGCCCTCGCCCCGAACCTCGGCGTGGCCTTCCCCGTGTCGGTCCTGCTGGGCCTGGCGTCGATCGCCTTCATGACGACCTCCACCGCCATCGTCCAGCTCCTGGCCGGCCCCGAGTACCGCGGCCGGGTCCTGGCCATCCAAGGCATGGTGTTCCTCGGTTCCACGCCCATCGGCGGGCCGATCGTGGGCTGGGTGTCCGATGCCGTCGGACCCCGTGCCGGCATCGCCGTCGGCGCCGTCGCCTGCTTCGCCGCCGCCGCCTACGGCGCTCGGGCGCTGGACCTCGGCGACCGCCGCCTCACCGGCGAGCCGGCGCCGACCCCCGTGGTCGACGTCCGCGACGAGGTCACCGGCGAGGTCGCCCTCGTCGACTGAACCCCGCCCCGGTCCACCGTCGACCCGTCCGTGTTCGTGGTCGCAGACCGACCGCCGGCACCGGGGGTCCGTCAGGGCCTGCGGGACTCGGACCAGGTCTGGTTGGCGGTGACGTCGAGGTCGTGCGGGAGGCCGAGCACGCGCTCGGCGAGGATGTTGCGCTGGACATCGCCCGTGCCGCCGCCGACCGTGAGGGCCGGGGCGAACAAGAAGCCGTAGCTCCACACGTCGGGCGGCGCACCGAGGGGGCCGGTGTCGCTGAGCATGCCGCCCGCCCCCGCCAGATCCTTGGCCAGCTCCATGATCGCCTGACCGTGCTCGTCGGCCATCACCTTGCGGATCGACGCCTCCGGTCCGGGCGAGGAGCCGCGGACGAGAGCCGAGACGGTTCGAAGCCGGATGAGACGCAGGATCTCCTCGGTGGTGTGGAGCCGGGCGAGGCGCTGGCGCAGCAGGGGGTCGGTGGTGCCTCCCGCAGCCCGGACCAGGTCCAGCAGGTCGGCGCCGTTGGGTCCCATCCCCCACAGCGCCCCGCCGGAGGAGAGCGACACCCGTTCGTTGCCCAGGGTGACCTTGGCGAGCGACCAGCCGTTGTTCACGTCGCCGACCAGCGAGTCCGCGGGGAGGCGGACATCGGTCAGGAACACCTCGTTGAACGTGTGCCCGCCCGTCATCTCGATGATCGGCCGGATCTCGATGCCGGGCAGGTCCATGGGGCACACGAAGTACGAGATGCCCTGGTGCTTCGACACATCGGGGTCGGTGCGGGCGATGAGGATGCCGTAGGTGGCGAACTGGGCGAGCGAGGTCCAGATCTTCGACCCGTTGATGACCCACTCATCGCCGTCGGCCTCGGCCCGGGTGGCGAGCGACGCCAGGTCGCTGCCGGCCTCGGGCTCGCTGAAGAGCTGGCACCAGATCTCCTCGCCCGACAGCAGCTTCGGCAGGTAGCGGGCCTGCTGCTCGGGGGTGCCGGCGTGGATCAGCGTCGGCCCGGCCCAGCCGATGCCGATCGGGTTGTTCGGCCGCTTGGCCCCGGCGGCCCGCAGCTCGTCGTCGATGATCAGCTGGTGGATCGGGTCGGCGCCCAGGCCCCACGGTTCGGGCCAGTGGGGCGACACGTACCCGGCGGCGGCGAGATCCGCCCCGCTCGGGCTCGGGTGGTCGGCCAGCCAGTCGCGCACCGCCACGCGTCGCGGGTCGTCGTCGGCCGGCAGCTCGAAGTCCACGACCGGTGACCGTACCCCTGCGACGGCACCGGATCGTCCCCAGCGGCGCCCGTCCTATGCTCGGCTGCCGACCGACGCAGCACAGGGGACGACATGGCTGGATGGAACTACGCAGAGATCTGGGAGGTCATCGCCGCCCAGATCCCGGATGCACCGGCGCAGATCCAGGGGGACCGCACCCTCACGTGGCGCGACTTCGACCAGCGGGCCAACGGCGTCGCCCACCACCTGCTGGAGGCGGGCGCCCAGGAGCAGGACAAGGTCGCCCAGTATCTCTACAACTGCCCCGAGTACCTGGAGTCGATGTACGGCGCGTGGAAGGCCGGCCTCGTCCCGGTCAACACCAACTACCGCTACGCGGACGACGAGCTGGTGTACCTGTGGACCAACGCCGATGCGGTGGCCGTGGTGTTCCACGGCTCGTTCACCGGCACCATCGAGCGCATCCTCGACCGGGTTCCCGACGTCCGGACCTGGCTGTGGGTCGACGATGGCACCGGTCCGTGCCCCGGGTGGGCCACCCCCTACGAACCGGTCGCCACCGCCCACCCCGAGCGGGTCGAGGCGCCGTGGGGCCGCAGCGGCGACCACCTCTACATGCTCTACACGGGTGGCACCACCGGCATGCCGAAGGGCGTCATGTGGCGCCAGGACGACCACATCCGCAACATCATCGCCCTGGGCACCAACCCCCGCTACGGCGAGGACCCGGTCGACTACTCGGTGCCGGCCGAGCTCGTGAACGGACCGGGTCTCGTGAGCGTCCCGGCCTGCCCCCTGATGCACGGCACCGGCTGCATGACCCAGCTGATCGCCCTCTCCGGCGGCGGGTGCGTGGTCACCCTCGAGGGCCGCAACCTCGACATCGAGGAGCTGTTCGACACGATCGAGAAGCACAAGGCCAACACCACGGCCATCGTCGGCGATGCCTTCGCCAAGCCGATGCTCCGCAGCCTCGACGCCAACCCGGACCGCTGGGACCTCTCCAGCCTGTACTTGTTCACGTCGTCGGGTGTGATGTTCTCGGAGCCGTCGAAGCAGCGCCTCATCGAACACCTGCCCCACGCCATGATCGTCGACGCGTTCAGCTCGTCGGAGGCCGTCGGCATGGGCCAGTCGGTGTCGGCGGCGGGGGTCGATCCCGACACCGCCAAGTTCACGCAGGGCCCCAACACCAAGGTCTTCACCGAGGACCTCCGCGAGGTCGTGCCCGGCTCCGGTGAGATCGGCCGGGTCGCCGTGGGCGGCCACCAGCCCATCGGGTACTACAAGGACCCCGAGAAGACCGCGGCCACGTTCTTCGAGGTCGACGGCAAGCGGTACTCGATCCCGGGCGACTTCGCCACGGTCGAGGAGGACGGCTCCATCACGCTGCTCGGCCGGGGTTCGGTGTGCATCAACACCGGTGGTGAGAAGGTCTTCCCGGAGGAGGTCGAGGAGGTCCTCAAGACCCACGACTCCGTCCGCGACGCCGTCGCCGTCGGCGTGCCCGACGAGAAGTTCGGCGAGGCCATCACCGCCGTCGTCGAGCTGGCCCCCGACGCCGAGCTGGACGAGGCCGCCCTCGTCGCCCACGTGAAGGGCAAGCTGGCGGCGTACAAGGCGCCCAAGCGGGCCCTGGCCATCGACACCATCGGCCGGGCCCCCAACGGGAAGGTCGACTACAAGCGGCTCAAGCAGTACGCCAAGGACCAGCTCGGCATCACCGACGAGTGATCGAACCGACGGGACTGCGGACGAGGAGGGCGCCGTGACCACCACCAGCACCACGGGCGCCGTGCTCGAGCCGCACGCCACCATCGCGGGCGTGGTGGTCGCCCGCCCGACGATCCACGCCGACGAGCGCGGCCGCTTCGTCGAGACCTACCGGGCCGAGTGGTTCCCCGGCCAGGCGCCGATGGTGCAGGGCAACCACGCCGAGCGCCGGGCCGGGAGCGTCGTCGGCCTGCACTACCACCGGCACCAGGCCGACTACTGGTACGTGGTCCGGGGCCATGCCCGCGCCGTGCTCCACGACCTGCGGACCGGCAGCCCCACCGAGGGCGCCACCGCCACGGTCGAGCTCGGCGAGGTGGCGGGCGGCGACCACAACCACCACGGGCTGTTCATCCCGCCGGGGGTCGCCCACGGGTTCGCCGCGCTCAGCGACCTCAGCCTGACGTACCTGGTCGACGCCACCTACGACCCCGCCGACGAGCTGGGCGTGGCGTGGGACGACCCGGAGGTCGGTGCGGACTGGGGGGTCGCCGATCCGGTGCTGTCCGAGCGAGACCAGGCCCTCCCCCGCCGGGCCGCCATCCCGGCTGGCCACTGGCCGCAGTTCCCGGTCGCGCCGTGAGGTACCTGGTCACCGGCGGTGCAGGGTTCATCGGCTCCGCCTACGTGCGCCGCCTCCTGGCCAGCAGCGACCACCACGTGACCGTCCTCGACGCCCTGACCTACGCCGGGAGCACCGATCGGCTGGCACCGGTGGCCGACGACCCCCGGCTCACGTTCGTCCACGGCGACGTGGCCGAGGCCGCCGACGTCGATGCCGCGCTCAGCGGGCACGAGGTCGTGGTGCACTTCGCCGCGGAGACCCACGTCGACCGCTCGATCATCGACCCGGCACCGTTCGTGCGCACCAACGAGCACGGCACCGCGGTCCTCTGCGAGGGTGCGGTCCGCGCCGGCGTCGAGCGGTTCGTCCACGTCTCCACCGATGAGGTGTACGGGCCCATCGAGCGCGGCGCGTTCGACGAGACGGCGCCGCTGCAGCCCACGTCCCCCTACGCCCGGTCGAAGGCGCGCGGCGACGACATCGCCCTCGCGCACCACCGCGACCACGGGCTGCCGGTGATCATCGCCCGCTCCACGAACCAGTACGGGCCGTGGCAGTTCCCCGAGAAGCTGATCCCGTTCTTCGCCAGCCGGATCCTGGGCGGGCTCCCGGCACCCGTCTACGGCGACGGGCTCCAGCGCCGCGACTGGCTGCACGTGGACGACAACTGCGCCTGGCTCGATGTCCTGCTCGACCGCGGCGCGCCCGGCGAGATCTACAACATCGCCGGCCACAACGAGCGCACCAACCTGGAGATCGCCGCCCTGATCATCCAGGCCATCGGCGCGGACGACGCCCGGTTGGAGAGGGTCGAGGACCGGCCGCTGCACGACCGGCGCTACGCCGTCGCCACCGACAAGATCGAAGCGCTGGGCGAGGTGGCCCCGCGGGACTTCGAGCGCGCCATGGACGAGACCGTCCGCTGGTACGCCGACCACCGGGACTGGTGGGAGCCGCTGCTGCCCCAGGTGCGGAACCGCTGATGCGGATCGCCGTGACGGGCAGCACCGGCCAGCTCGGGCGAGCGGTCACCGCTGCCGCCCGCGCCGACGGCCACGAGGTCCTGGGTCTGGCCCGCACCGAGGCCGAGCCGTGCGACCTCACCGACCGGAGCACCGTGGACACCCGGCTCCGGGCCTGGGCCCCCGACCTGGTGGTGCACGCAGCCGGCTGGACCGACGTCGACGGCTGCGAACGCGATCCGGGCACCGCCCAGGTGCTCAACGTCGCCGTGACCGTGCTGGTGGCCGACGCGGCCCGCCGGGCCGGTGCCCACCTCGTGTACGTCTCGACCAACCACGTCTTCGACGGTGAGGCGGACCGTCCGGCGCAGGAGACGGACCCCACGAGCGCTCGCTCCGCCTACGGCCGGAGCAAGCGCGACGGGGAGCTGGTGGCCGGCGACCTCGCCACGGTGGTCCGCACCGCGTGGCTGGTGTCGCGCCAGCGGCCCAACCTGGTGGCTGCCATCCTCGACGCCGCGTCGCGTCCCGGCCCGCTGCGGTTCGTGACCGACGAGATCGCCCAACCCACCCTGGTCGACGACCTCGCCCCGGTCCTGCTCCGCCTCGGCACCGAGCGGCGGTCCGGCACCTGGCACGCCGTGAACGAGGGACCGTCGTCGGCCCACGAGCTGGCCCGCGAGGTCCTCGTCGCCGCGGGCGACGACCCCCGGCGGGTCCAGCCGATCACCGCGGCCGACCTCCCCGAGCGGGTGGCGCCCCGCCCCCGCAACGGCGTGCTCGACACCCGTCACCTGCGGGAGGACGGTGGCGGCGGCCTGCCCCACCACCGTGACCAGCTGAGGGCCCTCGTCGAGGACCTGCGCAGCCGGTGAGCCAGCTTCGACGGGCACGACCGTGCCCACTACCGTGACCACGCCCCATCACGGACCCCTCTTCAGGAGCACGCAACCCCATGGCTGATCTCGGTTACGACGGCAAGGTCGCAGTCATCACCGGCGCTGGAGGCGGCCTGGGCCGCTCCCACGCCCTCGAGCTCGCCAAGCGCGGCGCGCTGATCGTGGTCAACGACCTCGGCGGCTCGGTCGACGGCCAGGGCGGCTCGCACACCGCGGCCCAGCAGGTGGTCGACGAGATCAAGGCGGCCGGCGGCGAGGCGGTGGCCAACTACGACTCCGTCGCCACGCCGGAGGGCGGCAAGGCCATCATCCAGACCGCGCTCGACTCGTTCGAGCGGGTCGACATCGTCATCAACAACGCCGGCATCCTGCGCGACGCAGCGTTCAAGAACATGACCCCGGAGCTGCTCGAGCCGGTGATCGACGTCCACCTCAAGGGCGCCTTCTACGTGACCCACGCCGCCTGGCAGCACATGCGCGACCAGAACTACGGCCGCATCGTCAACACCTCGTCGGCCGCCGGCATCTTCGGCAACTTCGGCCAGACCAACTACGGCGCCGCCAAGGCCGGCCTCGTCGGGTTCACCCGGGTCCTCGCCGTCGAGGGCGCCAAGAACAACATCAAGGCCAACGCCATCGCCCCCGTCGCCAAGTCCCGCATGACCGAGGACCTGCTCGGCCCGCTCGTCGACAAGCTCGGCCCGGAGTTCATCACCCCCGTCGTGGCCTGGCTGGCCCACGAGGACGTGCCGGTCACCGGCGAGGTCTACTCGTGCGGTGGCGGCCACGTGGCCCGCGTCTTCACCGGCGTGACCCAGGGCTGGACCGACACCGAGTCGCTCACGGTCGAAGACATCCGCGACCACTTCGACGAGATCCGCAACGAGGACGGCTACACCGTGCCCGCCAACCTCACCGAGGAGCTCACCGGCACCCTCAAGGCCCTCGGCGGCTGACCAACCCACCTTGGCACCCCGCCAGGGGTAACGTGACCGCGCCTGGATATCCGTCCGGGCGCGGTCACGTGCGTTTCGGGGGAGAGCACCATGGTCAAGATCCGGTCCACGCGGAGGCTCGCAGCAGCGCTGGCGATGGTGGGGGTGGTCGCCTCGGCGGGGCTCACGGCATGCGAGCCGGTGGTGCCCGACACCTACGTCGCGCTCGGCGACAGCTACACGGCCGGCCCGCTCATCTTGGACCAGTCGCTGGCGCCGCTGGGCTGCCTGCGATCCAACCGCAACTACCCGCGGATCGCCGCCCCCAAGATCAAGGCGTCCAGGTTCGTCGATGTGAGCTGCTCGGGCGCCACCACCACCGATTTCGCCAACCAGCAGGGCGTCACGCCCGGGCCGAACCTGCCGCAGTTCAACGCCCTGAACGCCAGCACCAAGATCGTGACCATCGGGATCGGCGGCAACGACATCGGCTTCAGCAGCATCGTGAAGAACTGCGCCACGCTCGACCCCTTCTCGAAGGGCTGCAAGCCGGACTACGTCGTGAGTGGGCGGGACCTGCTCGCCGAGAAGATCACGGCGACGGCCCCGAAGATCGACCAGGTCCTGGTGGAGGCCAAGAAGCGGGCGCCGAGCGCCGAGATCTTCGTCGTGGGCTACCCGACGATCATCCCCGAGACCGGGAACGGCTGCTGGCCCACCGTTCCGATCGTGGGCTCGGACATCACCTACCTGCGAAGCGTGGCCAAGAACCTCAACGCCATGTTGCGGGCTCGGGCGGTCGCCAACGGGGCCACCTACATCGACACCGCCTCGTCCAGCATCGGCCACGACATGTGCTCGTCGAGCAAGTGGGTGGAGGCCATCGTCCCCACCACCGACGCCGCGCCGGTGCACCCCAACGCCAAGGGCATGGCCAACACCGGCAACGTCGTCGCCGGGGTCATCAACTCCGTCGTAACGGCCTGACCCGCTTACCATCGCCGGCGATGACCGGCCGCGCCACCAACGGGATCGTCGCGGCCGGTCACCTCCGCGCGGCCGACGCCGCCGCCTCCGCGCTCGAGCAGGGCGGGAACGCGTTCGACGCCATCATCGCCGCCGGGTTCGCCTCGGCGGTCTGCGAGCCGGGCTTCACCAGCCTGGCGGGCGGCGGCTTCCTCCTCGCCCGCTCGCCCGAGAAGGGCGACGTGCTGTTCGACTTCTTCGTCGACACGCCGGGTCGGGGCCTGCCCGCCGATGCGACGGCCCCGGTCTTCGACGAGGTCTCGGTGGACTTCGGCGCCGCCACCCAGACCTTCCACTGCGGCGCAGGTTCGGTGGCGGTGCCGGGCGTCCTCGCCGGGTACCTGCACGTGCACCGGCGCCTCGGCCGGCTGCCGCTCGCCGCCGTGGTCGCCCCCGCCATCGCCCTGGCCGCCGACGGCGTCGAGGTGACCGTGACTCAGAGCGCCGACTTCGCCCTGCTGGCCCCGATCCTGGAACGCACCGAGGCCAGCCGCGCGATCTTCTTCCCGCACGGCCACCTGCTGCGTGCCGGTGACGTCCTGCGCAACCCGGACCTGGCTTCGTTCCTCCAGGCGCTCGGCGACGATCCCCACGCCACCTTCTACGAAGGTCCGCTGGCCGAGCGCCTGGTGGCCCAGCTCGGGGCCGACGGCGGGCTGGTCACCCTGGACGACCTGGCGGCGTTCGAGGTGATCGAGCGCACCCCCCTGCGGGCCCGCTACCGGGACCGCACCCTGCTCACGAACCCGCCCCCCACGTTCGGCGGGGCACTGCTCGCCCTCGCCCTGCACCGCCTGGAGGCCGAAGGACCGGCACGTCCGGCGGACTCGCCGGAGCGGGCGCAGCAGCTGACCCGCATCATGGCCGGCGTCGACCGGGACCGGGCCGCCGGGCACCCCGAGGTGCTCGCCGCACTGCGGGGCGTCCTCGACGACGACCCCGGCACCCGCCCCATCGCCACCCGGGGCACCACGCACGTGACGGTGGCCGACGCCGAGGGCAACGTCGCCGCCATGACCACCTCGAACGGGGAGTGCTCCGGCGACGTCATCGCCGGCACCGGCATCTGCTGCAACAACATGCTGGGCGAGGACGACCTCCACCCCGACGGCTTCCACGCCGCCCCGCCCGGGGTGCGGGTCGCCTCGATGATGTCGCCCACGTTCGTGCTGACGCCCGACGGCGAGGTCGAGCTCGCCCTCGGCAGCGGCGGGTCCAAGCGCATCCGCAGCGCCCTGCTCCAGGTCCTCACCGCCACGGTCGACGACGCCACGCCGCTCGAAGAGGCGGTCCTCGCCCCGAGGATCCACTGGGACACCGACCACCTCGAGGCCGAGCCCGGCCTGCACCCGGGGGTCCTGGCCGCCCTCGAGGCCGACCATCGGGTCAACGTGTGGCCGGCGCCGAGCATGTACTTCGGCGGGGTCCACGCCGTGGCCCCCGGCATCGGCGGGGCCGGGGATCCGCGCCGGGGCGGCGCCGTCCGCACCGTCTGACCAGCCTGCTCGCAGCCCAGCAGGGCGGTCAGGGCTTGCGGAGGGTGGCGGCGTCGAGCTCCTCCAGCTCGTCGATGACCACCTGCCAGGCCACCAGTCCGTGACGGCACACGCCGTGGAGCGGCGTCCAGCAGTCATCGGGCGCCCGGCAGGCCCCCTCGGCCGCCCAGTCGGCGAGCGTCTCGGGGTCCGGCGGCGCCCACCCGCTGTTCGCCTCGAACCACTCGTGGGTGCGGGCGAGGGCAGCAGCCAGCTGTTCGACGGTGATCGGCCGGGCCCCCAGCCGCTCCGCGAGCCGCGGTGCGGCCCACAGCCGGCCCGTCGGCACCCGGGTGATGGGCTGCGGGGGCACCGGGTCGGTCACGACGGGCCCGCACCGGCGAGCAGGGCGCCCACCAGCGACGCCGCGACCTCCCGCGCTTGGTCGACCGACCGGCCCTGCGCGCCGCGCAGAAGGTCCCAGGACGACCACGACAGGGCGACGACCAGTCCGTCCCGCAGCACCGGACCGCCGTCACCGGCCGCGGCGATCTCAGGGGCGAAGACCTCGTCGATCTGGGCGACCAGGAACTGGTGCCCGTTCTCGAACTGGCTGCGGATCACGGTGGAGGAAGCGGCGTGGACCAGGGCGGCCCGGAGCACCGGCGTCAGCGACTCCATGACCATGGCACGCTGCGCCAGGAACGCTCGGGTGCGGTCCGGCAGCGGCTCGGTCGGGTCGATCGCGTGGATCAGCGCCGCGATGCGGACCACCACCCGTTCTCCCACCGCCGAGAACAGGGCGTCGAGGTCATCGAAGTGCTGGAAGATCGATCGCACCGACACCCCGGCCCGCTCGGCGATGCGCGGACCGGTGGGGCGCAGGTCGCCCTCGTCGATGAGCGCGAGGGTGGCGTCGACGATGGCGTCCTTGGTCCGCACGGCACGCGCGGTGCGGCCATCGATCGGTTCTTCGACGTGGGTGTCGGTCGGCATCAGTCGTCACCTCGGGGCGGACCCACAGATTAGGGGCCAGATCGCCGCCGGCCGCCCGATCAGCCCGGTGCGATGCCCGAACCGACGTGGAGCACCAGCTTCCACGCCCCGCCGCGCCGCTCGAACAGGTTCACCGCCGCCACCGTCTGGGCCTGAGGGCCGGCGATCAGGTTCTCGTCGACCGTCACCCATCCGAGGTCGCCGCGCACCGTGGACGCCACCTTGGTGAGGATGAACTGCATCGGCTGGTCGCCCTGGAAGAGGGCGAACCACGAAGCGGCCACCGCCGGCCAGCCGTGCAGCGAGGCCCAGCCCGGGTGGGTGCACACGACGTGGTCCTCGTGCAGCCACACCTCGGACATGGCGTCGAGGTCGCGCTGCTCGAAGGCGGCGTAGAAGGCGGCGTTGGCCGCCACCAGCTCGTCGTCGAGGGGGGCGTCGGGCTCGGGCACCGCAGGAGCGTACCCAGGTCGGCCCAGCTGTCAGACCCCCCGGGTACGGTGCGTCCATGGCCTTCTCGCCACCCGCCACGCTCTCGCCCTCCAAGGTGTCGTCCTTCAAGGACTGCGCGCTCGCGTTCCGCTTCTCCGCGATCGACCGCCTGCCGGAGGCGCCGTCGGCGGCCGCCACCAAGGGCACCCTCGTCCACCTCGCCCTGGAGCACCTGTTCGACCGGGAGGCGCCCGAGCGCACGCTCGACCACGCGATCGAGGACCTCGGGCGAGCGGCGGCCACCATCCGGGAGGATCCGGAGTTCACCGGGCTCGCGCTCGATGCGGAGGCCGACGCGGCCTTCTTCGCCGAAGCGGACCAGCTGGTCCGCCGGTACTTCGAGGTGGAGGATCCCTCCACGATCCATCCGGTGGGTCTGGAGCTCATGTTGGAGACCCAGGTCGACGCCATCCGGGTGCGCGGCATCATCGACCGGTTGGAGCTCAACGCGGAGGGCGGCCTCGTCGTCACCGACTACAAGACCGGCCGCTCCCCCAGCGCCAACTACCAGCAGGGCCGCCTCGGAGGCGTCACGTTCTACGCGCTGCTGTGCGAGGAGCTGTTCGGCGTGTTGCCCGCCCAGGTGAAGCTCATCTACCTGGGCGACGGCCTCACCATCACCACCGAGCCCACGGAGCAGGCCATCCGGGCGCTCAAGAACAAGCTCCGGGCTCTGTGGTCGGCCATCGCCACCGCGTGCGAGCGGGAGGACTTCCGCCCTCGCCCCGGACCGCTCTGCGCCTGGTGCTCGTTCCAGGCCTACTGCCCGGCCCAGGGCGGTGACATCACCCTGGTCGAGGCGGCTCGCCCGGTTCCCGTGGAGCTCGCCGTCTCCTAGGGTGCCGAGGTGCTCGAACCGGTCCCGGAAGCTCCGCCGTCCCCCCGATCCAGGCTGGATCAGCTCGACGAGGCCGCCGACGCGGCGTGGGGACGGGTCTTCCGAGGGCACGAGGCGGCCGACCGCCTGTTCTACCTGGCCTCGGAGCTGGGCGACTTCAGCGTGATCTGGCTGATCCTCGCCGGCATCGAGGGGATCCGGTCCGAGGAGGATGCGGACGCGGCGCTGCGCCTCGGCGTCCTCCTGCTGGGCGAGTCGATCCTGGTCAACCAGGGGATCAAGCGGCTGGTCCGCCGGCCCCGACCCGTGGCGGACCACGAGCACCCGCACCACGTCCGCCTCCCCCGCACGTCCAGCTTCCCCAGCGGCCACGCCAGCTCCGCCCTGGCTGCGGCCGGGATGCTCAGCCACCGCCGCCCGAAGGCGGCACCGCTCTACTACGGCCTGGCTGCCGTCGTGGCCACCAGCCGGGTCCACGTGAAGGTGCACCACGCCAGCGACGTGCTCGCCGGCGCCGCCATCGGCGTGGCCTACGCTCAGGTCGTGCGGCGGCTCTGGCCCGTGCCCCCTCGATGACCAGCTCTGAGCCGCCCGCCACGTCGGAGCGCATGAGCGACCTCGAAGCGATGATGTGGAGCCTCGAGGCCGACCCGGTCCTGTCGTCGACGTTCGCCAACCTCACGTTCTTCGACCAGGCCCCGGACCCGGAGCGGCTCCGACGTCGCATGTGGCGTGCCAGCCGCACGGTCCCCCGCCTGCGGCGCCGCGTGGTCGACGGCTTCGGCCCCACCCACCCGACGTGGGAGGAGGATCCGGACTTCGACCTGGACCGCCACCTCCGCTGGGTGCAGCTGCCCGCCGGTGCCACCGAGGCGGACGCCCGGGCGATCGCGGTCGATCTGGCCGGCTCGCCGTTCGACCGGGACCGCCCGCTGTGGGAGTTCACGGTCATCGAGGGCCTGCCCGACGGCGGCGCTGCCATGGTGCAGAAGATGCACCACACCATCACCGACGGCGAGGGCGGGATCCGCATGTCGGTCGAGTTCATCGACCTGGCCCGCGACGCACCCGAGCCACCGGCCGTCGACGACGGACCGCCCCCACCACCGAGCCGGCCGCCGTGGGCTGGTGCGGTCGATGCGGTCAGCGCCCTGCCCCGCCGCAGCGCCGATGCTGCCCGCCGGCTGGTCGGGTCCGCCACCGACCTGGCGCGCGACCCCCTCCAGGCCGCGTCGGTGCTCGCCGCCCTCCCGGCGGAGACCGCCGCGACCACGCGCTCGCTGGTCCGCCAGCTCGGCGTGGTCGACGGCCACCGCTCCCCGCTCTGGTCCGAGCGATCGCTCGACCGCCAGCTCGAGATCTTCGACGTGCCCCTCGCCGACGTGAAGTCAGCAGCCGGGCACCTCGGCGGCTCCATCAACGACCTGTTCGTGGCCGCAGCCGCCGGAGGGGCCGGCGCCTACCACCGGAGAAGGGGCGTGGGCGTCGCCGAGCTGCGCATGTCGATGCCGGTGAGCACGCGAGCCGACCGTTCACCGGGCGGAAACGCGTTCACCCCCACGCGCGTGCTGGTCCCGCTCGACGCCGACCCCTCCGAGCGCTTCCGGGCGGTCCACGAGCGCTTGGCGGTGACCAAGACGGAACGGTCGATGGGCCTCACCGCCTCCCTGGCGGGCCTGGTGAACCTGCTCCCCCAGCCGGTGCTCGTGCGCATCGCCCGCCAGCAGGTCATGACCGTCGACTTCGCCACGTCGAACGTGCGGGCGGCGCCGTTCGACCTCTACATCGCCGGCGCGCTGATGACCGGCAACTACCCGCTCGGGCCCATCGCCGGCACGGCGTGGAACCTCACCACCATGAGCTACCGCGGGGTGCTCAACGTGGGTCTGCACGCAGACCGCGCCGCCGTCGACGCGCCCGACCTGCTGCGCCAGGACATCGAGGCGTCGTTCGCCGAGCTCCTCGCTCTCCGGGGCGCGTAGAACGCACCCGCTGCCGCTCCCGGATCAGACGCCGGTAGCGACAGGTGCGGTGGCAGCGGCCGCAGCCAACAGGAGCCGCAGGTCCAAGAGCAGGTCCGCCACCTCATCGGTGGAGACGAGCGCTCGTTGCTGCATGGTCCCGAGGGCTTGGTCGATGACGGCCAACGCTTCTTGGATCACGATCTCTGGCACTGCAGTCTCGGTCACGTGTTCCACCTTACCGGGGTCCCCGCCCAAACCACGCGCACTTCGCCTCCGGCAACAGGTGGGGGCAAGGGACCGGAAACACGAGCCGCCCGGCTGCGGGCGGGGCGACCGCACCTCCTACCCTGGCCGCCGTGACCTACGAGACCGTCCGCCGCATCGGTCGCGGCGGCATGGGCGTGGTGGATCTGGCTCGCGGTCCCGACGGCGAGGAGGTGGCGCTCAAGCGCCTCTCGCTGCACGGCACGCCCGAGGAGCTGGCGAAGGCCCGCCAACGGATCCGTCGAGAGGCCGAGGTCCTCCAGCAGCTCGACCACCCCGGCGTCGTGGCGCTCCGCGAGGTCATCGACGAGGACGACGACATCGTCCTGGTGATGGACTTCCTCCCTGGGGGGAACCTCGCCCAACGGGTCAACGAGCACGGCCCGCTCGCGGCCGATGAGGTCGGGCGGCTGGCCGATCTCCTCCTCGACGCGCTGGCGGCCGCGCACCGTCAGGGCATCGTCCACCGCGACATCAAGCCGGCGAACGTCCTGTTCGACGCCGCCGGCGATCCGCACCTGGCGGACTTCGGCGTCGCCGTCCACCGCGACGCCACGCCGGGCCTCACGGCGACCGAGATGGTCGTGGGCACCCCCGGGTTCATGTCGCCCGAGCAGGCGCGAGGAGACGAGGCCACCTCGGCGTCGGACGTGTTCTGCCTCGGGGCGACGCTCCTGTTCGCCGCCACGGGCGCGGGGCCCTTCGGCGTCGGCGAGCCGCGGCTGCTGCTCCTGCGCGCCGCCGCCGGGCGCACCGAGAAGGTGCCCAAGGCGCTGCCGCCGGAGCTGCGCCGCCGGATCGAGGCCATGCTCGCCAAGGACCCGGCGGCCCGGCCGTCGGCGGCCGCGGCTCGCGGCGGGCCGGACGGCACCCACCCCCGCACCATCGCCCAGCGGGCGGTCACCGGACGGAACCGGTGGGGGCTGCTGGGCGGGCTGCTCGTGGTCCTGCTGCTCGTCGCCGGTGCCCTCGCCGTCCTCACCGGCGGCGACGGCAACCAGGGCCGCCTCGCCGGCGCCACGGTCTCCACCACGGCCCGGCCCACCACGACCACCACCACGTGTGCTCCGCTCCCCTTCCAGGGCTGCGGCGAGGAGCCGGCGCCCAACACCGATGGGCGGGCGTGCAACCCCGGGTTCGCCGACTACGACGGCAAGGCTGCGAACGGCTGCGAAGCGGCGCCCGACGACCTGGCCGACGACTCGATGCTCGACGGGTCGCTCACCGCCAACCTGGTCCCCACCGACGACGTCGACACCTACCTGCTCGATGTGGGCGATGGCTACCAGCTGCTGTGCGACGGCGAGCTGCGCGTCACGCTCACGGCACCGCTCGGGCTGAGCCAGCGCCTCACCGTGCTCGACGGCGATGTCGAGCTCGGGAGCAAGGCCAGCAGCGACGGCACGCCGGCCACGATCACGATCGGCGATCCCGACTGCATCTTCGACAACGCCACGCTGCTGCGGGTCCGGGTCGAGTCGGTCGGCAGCGACCGCCGGGCCGAGCGCTACACCCTCGAGGCCACCGGCAGCTTCTGACCGGCGCACCTAGGGTCGGCGCCATGGCCCACCCCAAGCTCGGTTTCACCTTCGCCAGCCTCATGCCCCTCGGCCCGGCCCTGGCCCTCGAGACCGCCCAGCAGGCGTCCTCGCTGGGCTATCGGTCGTTCTGGACGGCCGAGACCACCGGCCCCGAGGCGTTCTCGCTCCTCGCCGCGGCGGGTGCTGCTGCACCCGGACTGGACCTGGGCACCGGCGTGCTCGCCCTCCAGCTGCGCACCCCGATGGTGGCGGCGATGGGCGCCGCCACGCTCCAGGCCCTCCACCCGGAGGCCGACATCCTGCTGGGCATCGGCATCTCGTCACCCGTGGTCACCCAGCGGTGGCACGGCGTCGCGTACGGGGACCGGCCCCTCGCCCGGGTGCGGGAGTACGTGACGCTCGTGAAGGCGTGCCTGTCCGGCGAGAAGGTGGACTTCGCCGGCGACTTCTACCAGGTCAAGGGGTTCCGCCTCGGCCTCAAGCTCGGCGACAAGAAGCCGAAGGTCGTGGTGGGTGCGCTGAACCCCGCCATGTTGAAGCTGGCCGGCGAGGTCGCCGACGGGGTGCTCCTGAACTACATCCCGGCGTCACACGTCGCCTGGTCGGTGGAGCAGGTCCGCGCCGGCGGCGACGCGGAGATCTATGGCTACGTGCACGCCGGCGTCGGCGATCGCGAGCAGGGCCTCGACAAGGCGCGGCGCGACCTGTTCTCGTACGCGGTGGTCGACGCCTACGCCGCCAACTTCGCCCGAGCCGGGTTCGCCGACGAGGTCCAGGCCATCCGAGAGCACCACGCCGCTGGCGACCGCGAGGGCGCCCTCGCCGCGGTCTCGGACCGGATGTGCGACGCCATCGACGTCCTCGGCGACGCCGACACGGTGCGCGACGCGGTCCGGGCCTACGCCGCCGCCGGGGTCGACGTCCCCGTGCTCATGCCGCTCCCGTGGGGCGGCGACCGTCGGCAGGTCATCACCGACACCATGGAGGCGGCGGCCTCCGCCTGAGTCGACCAGGCTGCGCCTCGGGCCCGCGGCAGCGATGTGGTGAGCCGCCGACCGCCCACCCGGGTGATCCACGCCCCGCTGTGCCACGCCTCACGAGCACGATCGTGGACAATGCGGTTTTCCGCTCAACCCGTCGGTCCACCTGCCGACACCGGGTGGAGACCACCAACGTCGACCAAGACCAGCCTGGATGACCGACACCTGCCGATCCGACGACCCCATCCCCATCGACCTGCGCATCGTGGTCGACGGCGCCTCCACCGCGGGCAAGACCACCACCGCCCGCTCGCTCGGCGAGTGCCTGGGCCGCCGGGTGGTCACGCCCGAGGAGCGCGACGGACGCACCCTGCTGTTCGACTGGATGGACCACGAGGGCGGGCGATCCGACGGCCGGCCGATCCGCACCCAGCTCGTCGCCGTCCCCGGGCACCTGCTCCACCTGCGGGCCCGGCTCCTGGTCACGGCCGACGTCGTCCTCTTCGTGGCCGACACCTCGGCGTCGGGGATGCACGCCTCCGAGGTCGCGCTGGCCCAGGTGCGCACCCTGCTCGACGCCTTCGAGGGCGCCCGGCCCGGGCTCGTCATCCAGGCCAACAAGCGCGACGCACCCGACGCCCTGCCGATGGAGGAGGTCACCCGACGCCTCACCGCCGAGGGCGACGACCTGATCGTCGAGACCGTGGCCCTGACCGGCGAGGGCGTCCGGCAGTCGTACGTGGACGCCGTGCGCCTCGGCCTCCAGCACGCCCGAGCGGTGGACGGCCCTCGCGTCGCCGAGCGCCAGATGACCGCCGACGCCCTCCTGCGCGAGCTCGACACCGACCCGCGCCCCGTCGCCGAGGTCGAACGGGCCGGGGCCGAGCAGAACCCGCCGGTCCCGCCCGATCCGGCGCCGGAGGAGCCGGTCCACGAAGCGCGCCCGCTGGTCCCGGTGCCGGCGATCGGTCCCGCCGGCGCGGCCGGCACCGCCGCCGCCGAGCGCCCCGAGCACGATCACCCACGTGCCTGGCGGCGCTGGTTCGACACCTGAGCCGGCCACCCCGGACGCTGTCACACCCGCTCGGTAGGGTGCGGCCATGGAGCTTCGGGATCGGGTCGCAGTCGTCACCGGTGGGGCCAAGGGCATCGGGTTCGCGCTCGCCCAGGCGTTCCTCGAGGAGGGTGCCCGGCACGTGGTCGTGGCGGATCTCGACCAGGCCGAGGTCGACGCCGCCGCCGCCTCGCTGGGCGAACGGGCCACCGGTCGGGCGGTCGATGTGGCGGACCGGGCCGCCCTCGCTGCGCTCGTCGCCTCGGTGGAGGAGGCCCACGGCCCCATCGACCTGTTCGTGAGCAACGCCGGCATCGGCACCGGCGCCGGCGTCGATGCCACCGACGAGGTGTGGGACCGGATCTGGAAGGTCAACGTGCTCGCCCACGTGTTCGCCGCCGAGGCAGTGCTGCCCTCGATGCTGGCCCGGGGCGAGGGCTACCTCCTGTCCACCGCGTCGGCCGCCGGTCTGCTGAGCCAGATCGGCGACCTGCCGTACTCGGTCACCAAGCACGCCGCGGTCGCCGTCGCCGAGTGGCTGGCCATCACCTACGGCGGCCAGGGCATCACCGTGTCGTGCCTGTGCCCGCAGGGGGTGCGCACCGACCTGCTCGCCAACGCCATGGGGATCTCGTCGGTGGAGACCGTGGTGTCGCAGGGCCTGCTCGAGCCGGCCGACGTCGCCGCGTCGGTGGTCCAGGCCGTGCGGGAGGAGCAGTTCCTGATCCTCCCGCACCCCGAGGTGGCGGAGTACTACCGCCGCCGCGCCACCGACCCGGACCGCTGGCTCGCCGGCATGGCCCGCCTCCAGGCCCGCATCCTCGGCACCCTCGACGGAACGCCCCAGGCCTGATGGCCAGGCGTCCGGCGAAGCCCGTGGTCGACGACGGCCTGGCCGAGGTCGGCCTCGAGTTCGGCCAGATCGTGCGGTACGCCGGAACGTCGGACAAGCGCTACCGCGAGGGTGTCGTGCTGCGCCGGGAGAAGGACGGTTCCGTCGGCCTCCGCGACGACCGCGGCCGGGCGCGGGCCATCCCGGTGGAGCGGATCGAGGTCCGCGTCGTCGGCCCGCGCGGCGGGGAGCAGTGGCTGCCGCTCACCGACACCGGCGGCGGCTTCCAGCTCGGCATGTTCTGAGGACCTGCTGATGGGCCGACCCGATCTGGTGGTGGACGGACGCAAGGTCCGCCCGACCGACCTGCCCGTCGACCTCGCCCAGATCCACCGGCGCCTCGGTGTGGGCGGGCAGCTCCGCCTCACCGCCTCGGTCGGACCCCACGGCGATTGGGACCGGGGCCACCTGACCGCGGTGGTGGAGGCGGCCGGGTTCGCCATCGACCGGGTCCGTCCCCTGCCGGCGCCCCCGGGCGGGTCCGGCGCGGCCGGGAGTCCTGCCGTCGAGGTGGCGGCCACCGCGCTGCGAGCGCTGCCCGATCACGTGGGCGCGTCCATGCGGTTGCTGTGCTGCGGCCTCAACCCATCGCTGCACGCCGCCGACGCCGGTGTCGGCTACGTCACCGGCTCCAACCGGTTCTGGCGGGCACTGGCCGCCGCCGGCCTGTCCACCAGCGACCGGGACCCGGTGCAGCTCCTGCGCCGGGACCGCATCGGCATGACCGACCTGGTCAAGCGGCCCACCGCCCGGGCCGACGAGCTGGAGGCCGCCGAGTACCGGGCGGGGCTGGAGCGGCTGGACCAGCTGTGCGCCTGGCTCCGCCCGGAGGCGGTGGCGGTCGTCGGGCTCGCCGGCTGGCGATCGGCCGTCCACCGCAAGGCGACCGTGGGGTGGCAGGAGCGCACCCTCGGGCCCAGCGCGGTCTACGTGCTCCCCTCCACCAGCGGCCTCAACGCCGGCACCAGCCTCGATGACCTGGTCGGCCACCTCCTCGCCGCCGCCGCCGGACCCGGCCACACCTGACGGCCAGCGAAGGTTTACGGAACCCTGCGCGGAACCAGGCTCGGGGGCTGCGACACTGGGCCCATGGCTCGTCGCACCAAGATCATCGCCACCATCGGCCCCGCATCGGATTCCGAGGCGATGATCAAGGATCTCGCCGAGGCCGGGATGGACGTGGCCCGCATCGGCCTGGCCCACGGCTCGCTCGACGAGGCCATCGAGAAGTTCCGGCGCGTCCGCCGGGTGGAGGCGTCGCTCGGTCGTCCCATCGGCGTGATGATCGACCTGCCCGGGCCCAAGGTCCGTGCCGGCCACATGCCCGAGGCGGGCCTGCCGGTCGCCCAGGGCGACATCATCCACCTCACGCCCGGCAACCAGGGCTCCACCGCAGCGATGATCAACGTCGACCACGAGGGGCTGCTCACGGACCTCCACGTCGGTGACCGGGTGGCGTTCGGCGACGGCGTCGTCATGGCCGAGGTCATCGACCGCAAGTCGGACTGCCTCGACGCCCGCATCACGCACGGCGGCCTCCTCCAGGGCCGGCCGGGCGTGCACATCCCCTCGGACCGCCTGCGCATCGCCTCCCCCACCGCGGACGACCTGCACATGCTCGACGCCTTCATCGAGGAGGGCATCGACATGGTGGCCATCTCGTTCGTGCGCTCGGCTCACGATGTGCGCCGCGTCGGCGTCGAGCCCCATCCCCGCGGCCCGCTGGTGGTGGCCAAGATCGAGACCCGTGCCGCGGTCGACAACCTCGACAGCATCATCGAGGCGTCCGGGGCCGTGATGATCGCCCGTGGCGACCTCGGCGCCGAGATGCCCATCGAGGAGCTCCCGCACCTCCAGAAGCGCATCATCCAGCGGTGCATCACGCTCGGCCGCCCGGCCATCACCGCCACCCAGATGCTCGAGTCCATGGTCACGGCGCCGACCCCCACCCGGGCCGAGGCGTCCGACATCGCCAACGCGGTGTTCGACGGCTCCAGCGCAGTGATGCTGTCCGGCGAGTCCGCCATCGGCCACGACCCCATCAACGCCGTAGCCACCATGGCCCGCATCGCCGCCCGCGCCGACGACGAGTTCGACTACGACGCCTGGGGCGCCCGGGTCCACGAGATCGCCTCGACGATGCAGCCCCACGTCGACGACACCGTCACGCTCGGGATGACCAACGCGGCGTGGCGCGCCGCGCTCGAGACCGGCGCCAGCGCCATCATCTGCATCACCCACACCGGCTTCACCGTCCGCTCCATCGCCCGGTTCCGGCCGGAGGCCAAGATCCTCGGCTTCTCCACCGACCCGCAGACCCTGCGCCAGCTCACGCTCAGCTGGGGGGCCACCCCCCAGCTGCTCGACGTGGACTACCAGGCGGACAACGTCATCACCCACGTGGTCGACCAGGCCCGGGAGAACGGCCTCATCCGCCGAGGTGACCTCGTGGCCGTGCTGTCGGGATCGCGGGAGTACCCCGGGCAGGCCACCGACTCCCTGCGGCTCATCCCGATCCGCTAGCAAACCTGGACACATTTCCTGTCCAGGTTCGGCTTCGACCGACCGAAAACCCCTGGTAGCGAAGCCGGGCGCCGCCGCGCACCGGCCACCCTCCCCCTCGCTGCGAGGACACCAGATGCCGATGATGCGCCGTGGTCCCCTGGACCGCTACCCCACCGAGTGGGTCCTGCGGCAGGCGAACGCCCATCGGGCCGAGGGCAGCATCGAGTTCAACACGGACCGGCCCGTCACGCTGTTCTTCGCCGCGGGGCGCGTGTACGCCGCAGAGCGGGGCGCCGATCTGCTCGAGGCTGATCTGGCCACCCGGCCGATCCTCACCGAGGAGCGCGCTCGGGAGAAGGCGGTCGAGCTGCTCGCCGAGATCATGGGGGTCACCGAGGGCTGGTACTTCCACAACCCGCTCGGCCACCACCCGCGCCAGGGATCCGAGGCCTGGGAGACGGCCACGCTCCTGATGGACACCCGGTCGAAGGTCCACGAGACGAGCAGCCTCGCCACGTGGACCGGACGGACCGTGTCCCTCCACGAGAGCCCCGAAGCGTCGATCACGCTCGGGGCCGATGCCTGGGCGATCGTCGTGGCCCTCGCCCGCACCACGGCTGTCGGCACGCTGCGCGGCCAGCTCGGCTGGAGCCCGGACCGCCTGGTGAGCGCCCTGGTCGAGATCGAGGATCGAGGTGTCCTCGAGCCGAGCCCCGCAGCCGGATGGCGTCCGCCGCCGCCCGCGGACCCGTCGGTCGGCTCGGGGCCCGACGGCCATCGCGCCGGGCCACCTGATCCCCCGCCGTCCGAGGACGCCGGCATGCTGCGCCGCCGCACGCGGACCGGCCGTCGCACCGCCAGCACCTGACCCCTCGCCCCGGGTCCGGCATGATCGGGGCCGACCCGACTCCGGAGGCGACGTGCTGCTGCAAGATCGAACGATCCTGGTCACAGGGGTGCTGACGACATCGTCGATCGCCCACACCTGCGCCCGCATCGCCCAGGAGCAGGGCGCCACGGTGGTGCTGACCTCGTTCGGCCGGGCGGCGGCGACCACGCGCCGGGCCGCTCGCAAGCTCCCCACCGAGCCCGAGGTGCTCGAGCTCGACGTCACCGACCAGGCCCACCTCGATGCGCTGGCCCCGCAGATCGCCGACCGGTGGGGCTCGCTCCACGGGGTCGTGCACGCCGTCGGGTTCGCTCCGGCTGCCTGCCTCGGCCAGGACGACGGCCTCTTCGCCGCATCGTGGGACGAGGTCGCCACCGCCCTCCAGGTGTCCGCCTGGTCCCTCCCGGCACTGGCGCGAGCGGTCCGTCCGGTCCTGACGTCCGACGCATCGATCGTCGGGCTGGACTTCGACGCCTCCGTGGCCTGGCCGGCCTACGACTGGATGGGCGTGGCGAAGGCCGCGCTCGAGTCGGCGAGCCGGTACCTCGCCCGAGACCTCGGCCCCGCCGGCACCCGGGTCAACCTGGTCGCCGCCGGGCCGCTGCGCACGGTGGCGGCCCGCAGCATCCCCGGTTTCAGCCAGATCGATGCGGTGTGGCAGCAGCGGGCGCCGCTCGGCTGGGATGTCGACGACCCCGAACCCGCCGCCCGGGCCGTGGTCGCGCTCCTGAGCGACTGGTTCCCGGCCACCACCGGCGAGATCATCCACGTCGACGGCGGCGTCCACGCGATCGGCGCAGCCGGGCCACCTCGACCGACGGTCGGCTCCTAGTTCGCCGGCCGTGGCCGTCCACGAGTACACGGCAGGCGCACCTCACGAAAGTGTCCGATTTCGTGCTGTTTCAGGTGGCTTCGTTGTCAGACCTCCTGGAGATGATGGAGGCATGGAGTCAGCGGTTCGGGATCAGGTGGTGAGGTCGGCGGTGGCGTCGATCGACGCGTCGACTTCCGTGCTGCTCGAGGCGGAGTGGGTGCCGGCGGATGCGGATGAGGCCATGGTGCGAGTGCGGGAGTACGAGCGGCTGGCGCGTCGGTTGCACGCAGCCCGGTTGGGGCTCCAGGAGGCGATCGGCCGGTCGGGTGTGCACCGGGAGGACGGGCATGCGTCGGCGAAGGTGATGGTGCGGTTCGCGGCGAACCTGTCGAACGCGGAGGCGCTGCGCCGTGAGCGGTCGGTCCGGGTGATGCGCGACCTGCCCGTGGTCGCGGCGGGCCATGCGGAGGGCCGGATCGGGACGCCGCAGGTGGAACGGATCGGCCGAGTCGTGGCCAACCCTCGCGTCGCCGACCAGTTGATCGAGGTGGACGCCCAGATCGCCCGGGCAGCCGCGATGCTGCCCTACCCGGACTTCGACGCGGCGATGAGCGATTGGGAGCGCCTCGCCGACGAGGACGGCGCCGGTGACCGGGCCGAGCGCAACCATGCGAACCGGGACTTCACGATGCCGCGGAACCTCGACGGGTCGCACCGCTTCGACGGCGGGGGCGGCTCGGGGACCGGGCAGGTGATCGAAGACATCTGGCAGCGCCAGGTCGACCGTGAGTGGGAGGCGGACTGGGCCGATGCCCGCCGCCGGCTGGGGGACGCGGCCACGAGCGAGGACCTGGCCCGCACCGATGCGCAGCGCCGCTACGACGCCATGGCGACGTGTTTCACCCGCGGCGACCTCGCCACCTACGGCGTCGCGGCCCGCACCTGCACCGACCTGGTCATCGACGAGGTCACCTTCGAACGCCACCTCGCCAAGCTCTTCGGCACCGACCCCGGACCCGACCCCCGCCTCGCCACCTGGTGGGACGACCTCGCCGACACCCTCTCACCCGACCCCGACCCCGACGACGACAACGAGCCCGACCGCGACCAAGCACCGGATGGCGGCCTGGTCGGGTTCCGGTGCGGGACCATCGACGGGCGGCCGCTCGACCCCACCGAGGTCGTCGTCGCCACGCTCGTCGGACACATCCGGCGCGTGGTCACCCGAGCGGACGGCGTCGTGGTCAACATGGGCCGCAAGGCCCGCTGCTTCACCGGCGCCCGCCAGCTCGCCGTCCGCCTCGCCCACACCAGCTGCGTCTGGCCCGGCTGCGACGTCCCCGCCGGCCAATGCCAATCGGACCACCTCGACGCCTACCACGGGCCCCGACGAGGCAGAACCGACCCCGGTAACGGGGCACCCGAATGCGGACGACACAACCGCAAGAAGGAACAAGGCTTCACCATCGAGCGCGACCGATGGGGCCGATGGCACACCTACCGACCCGACGGCACCGAGATCACCTGACCCCGCCGGCCGAGCCGGGCGCTTCGGCGCGCCCCATCGGCCTCCACGGCTGTCGGTGGAGTCGCCGCCCGGCGACGAGCCGCTCGCCAGGTGCCAGCATGCGCCCATGCCCACGAACCCGCGGATGGACCTGACCGACCTGCGCACCGTCCGGCTGGATCGCCGGGGCGGCGTGGCCATCGTGACGCTCGACCGTCCGGACCGGATGAACGCGTGGACGGGCCGGATGCACATCGAGTACCGGGAGGTGTTCGCCCACCTGGAGGCGGACCCGAGCGTGCGCGCTGCCGTCGTGACCGGCGCGGGGCGGGCGTTCTGCGCCGGCGCGGACACCGCGGCGCTCGAGGGCCACGCGGCGGCCGGCGGCTACG
>JAOBWH010000104.1 GCA_025463265.1 Ilumatobacteraceae bacterium | reverse complement strand
CGGCGTGGGCTCGGCGGTGGGTGCCGCCTCGGCGGCGGGGGCCGCAGCCTCGGGAGCGGGCGCAGGAGCCGGGGCCTCCGAGTCGGCGGCCTTCTTGGCCGGCGCCTTCTTGGCGGCGGCCTTCTTGGGCTTCTCGGGCTCCGGCGGCTGTTCGTCGCGGATCAGGCCTTCGCGCTCGGCCTTGCGCCGCACGCGGTCCGCCTGCGGGTCCTCGATGCTCGATGAGTGCGTCTTGACGGCGATGCCAAGCGTCACGCACAGGTCCAGGGTCTCCTTGTTCGTGAGACCGAGCTCTTTCGCGAGCTCATGGACACGGATCTTTGCTGCCAACGGTGTTCGCCGGGCCTTTCCTGCGTTTGTTGCCTACGAAGTGCCCGGGACCGCCCCAGGCACGAATCTCCAGTCTCGCGCAGCCGGTACCCCGGGCACGAAGTCGGTTGTGGTCACCGCTGCTGGTCAGCGGCCATGGCCGAGCGCAGCCCTGCCACCGCAGAGCTGCTCACCGGCGACCGGAAGGAGCGGGCGAACCCACCCCGCCGGACCGCCAGGTCCAGACACGATGGGGAGTCGAGGCAGAGCCACGATCCCCGACCTGGAAGTGTACGGCCGACCGCCAGGGTTCCGTCGGGCTTCTTGACGATCCGCACCAGCTCGGGCTGAGGTCGGGTCGTCTGGCACCCGACGCAGGTCCGGAGCGGGCGCCGCCCCTGGTCAGGCGGGATCGTCGCCCTCAGCGCCCTCAGCCGGAGCCTCAGCGCCCTCAGCCGGGTCCTCGGCGTGCTCCTCGGCGGCCACCGGGTCGCTGACATCGCCGGGATCGGCGGTTCCGTCATCGAGCTCGACCGCCTCCTCCGCGTCGACGTCGGCGACCGCTTCGGCCTCGGTCTCGCTGCCGTCAGCCGATGCGGGCTCGGCACCTTCGGTGCTCGCTGCGGCAGCCTCTCCGTCGACCTCGGGCTCGCCCCCGGCGGCCCAGGCGTTGGCGGACACGGCTTCGCCGCCTTCGGCGTCGATCCACTCCTGCTCGCCCGTCTCGGGGTTCACGACCCACTCGCCCTGCGCCCACTCGTCGGACTTGTAGGACTCCTCCTCGGCCAGCTGGCTCTCCGACTTGATGTCGACTCGCCATCCGGTGAGGCGGGCCGCCAGGCGGGCGTTCTGGCCCTCTTTGCCGATGGCGAGCGAGAGCTGGTAGTCGGGGACGATGACCTCGGCGGTGCCGGTGTCCTCGTGGATCCGCACCTCCTTGACCTTCGCCGGCTGGAGCGCCTTGGCCACGAAGTCCGGGAGGTCCTCGGAGAACGGGACGATGTCGATCTTCTCGCCGCGCAGCTCGTTGACCACCATGCGGACGCGCGCACCGCGCGCACCGACGCAGGCGCCGACGGGGTCCACGTTCTGGTCGTTGGACCACACGGCGATCTTGGTGCGGTGGCCAGGCTCGCGGGCACAGGCCTTGAGCTCGACGATGCCGTCGGCGATCTCGGGGACCTCGAGCTCGAAGAGGCGCTTGATCAGGCCCGGGTGGGTGCGGCTGACCACGATCTGCGGCCCCTTGGAGGTCTTGCGGACCTCGACGATGTACGCCTTGAGGCGGCTGTTGTTCTCCGGCCGCTCGTAGGGCACCTGCTCGGCCTGAGGCAGCAGGGCCTCGACCCGGCCCAGGTCCAGCAGCGTGTAGCGGGCGTCGGTCTGCTGGATGATGCCGGTGACGATGTCGCCCTCGCGGCCGGCGTACTCGTCGTACTTCATCTCGCGATCGACCTCGCGCAGGCGCTGCATCATGACCTGCTTGAAGGTCTGGGCGGCGATGCGGCCGAGGGTGGTCTGATCCGGCGTCACGTCGAGCTCGGGGCCGAACGGCTCGCCGTCCTCGTTGAGCTCCTGTGCGGTGACGTGCATCTCCGCCGTGACCGGGTCGATGGTCGCCCACGCGTACTCGTAGGCGCCCGGGAGCCGCTTGTAGGCGGACTCGAGGGCGTCGGCGAGCGCACCCATGAGCGTCTCCGGGGAGATGCCCTTCTCCTGGGCGAGCGTGTTGATGGCTTCGATGCGATCGACGTTGCTCATGACTTGGCTGCCTTCTTCTTGGCGGACGATGCGGACTTGGGTGCGGTGCCGGGCCGCGAGCCCGTTCCGGGCTTGGGCTGGCCGCCCCACTCGAACACGGTGCGAGCCTTCTCGATGTCGTCGAGGGCGAGCACCCGGGTCGAGCCGGGGGCGGCGTCGGCGAGGGCGATGGTGGCGGCGCCGTCGCCGAACGAGACGAGGGTCCCCTTCAGCCGGCGGTCTCCCTCGACGCCAGGCCGGGTCTTGACGGCGATCAGCGATCCCACGGCGCCGGCGTAGTGCTCGGCCGTGCGGAGCGGCCGCTCCAACCCGGGGCTCGACACCTCGAGGGTGTAGGCGCCGGGGAGCGGGTCCTCCTCGTCGAGGAGGTGGGAGATCCGGCGCGTGAGCTTGCCGATGGTGCCGATGCCCACACCGCCCTCCTGCTCGACGGTGATCCGCAGGATGCCGCCCGCGTACTCGAGGTCGTAGAGGGAGGCGCCGACGTCGTCGATGAGGGGCTGGACGAGCTGGCGCACGCGGGCCGTGGTCTCCATCTGACGCCTCCTCCAACCTGCTCGAACGACACGACCGGTTCCGGTCCGGACAAAGAAAGGGCGTGGGCCCAAGGCCCACGCCTCGCCACCCCGAAAGGTGAGCGATGCCAGCATAGCCGGTGTCCTCGGAGTTCTCCTGGCCGCGATGCTGCGTCCACCGGCCCGGGTCCTTCAGCCAGGGGGCGGGAAGCCGCCCGGACCGCTCTGGCCCGGCGGCGGACCGGGCCAGGGGTGCTCGCGGACGTTGGCCGTCCACTCCGAGCCGTTCCACCAGCGCTGGTAGGGCGCACCCCAGGGATCGGCGTACCACCCCGAGACCGGCGGCCGGTTCGCACGGCTGGCCCGGGTCCGGCGCATCAGCCAGTAGGCGAAGGCCAGGACCAGGAGGAACCCGAGGAGCTGGCCGACGAGGTTGTGGATCGCCTGGTCGAGCCCGCCCCCGCCGTCGGTGCCGTACTGCGCCAACACCCCGCCCCAACGCATCGGGCGATCGTATCGCTGCGGGGGTCGGACCTCGAACGACCCAGCCGGACTCGAGCAGCTCGAGTGTCACACCCCCTGGGCATGATCAGGAGATGACCGACTGGACCACGTTCACCGCCTCCGAGCCCGAGCTGGCCGCCCGGGCCCGGGCCATCATCGCCAGCACCACCAACTGCGTGCTCGCCACCATCCGGGCCGACGGCTCGCCGCGCCTCAGCGGGATCGACCCGTTCTTCCGCGACGACGACCTGTGGATCGGCTCGATGCCGGACTCCCGCAAAGGGGCGGATCTCGCACGCGACCCTCGGATCGCGCTCCACGGGATCCCGTGGGAGTCGCGCAAGCTCAAGGAGGGAGCCGACGATCCCGGCCAGGCGACGTCAAGCTCACCGGCCGGGCCGTGAAGCTCGGCGACGACGTTGCGAGCACTCGGATCCTGAGCGAGTACTTCGCCGAGCTGGGCGTCGACCCGCCCGACGGCGGCGGAGATCTCTACACGATCGACCTCGACTCGGTGGTCGTGGTGTCGGTCGACGACGACGAGCTGGTCCTCGACCGCTGGTCCGCCAACTCGGGTCGCAAGGTCGTGCGCCGGACCTAGGTGGCACCCGGACCTAGGTGGCACCCGGACGACCCCGGTGGCGCCGGTGTCTGTGGTCACCGGCCACCGAGTTGCATGACGCAACTCAGCTGGTAGGTTTCATGACGCAACCCGAGGCGGGCTGCATCATCTGCTGGAGGTCTCCCATGTCTCGATCCGTGATCATCGATGCGGTCCGCGCGCCCATCGGCCGAGGCAAGCCGGGCGGCGCCCTGGCCGGCGTCCACCCCGTCGACCTCGACCGGGTCAACGTCAACGGCGGTGCCATCGCCCTCGGCCACCCGCTCGGCGCTTCGGGCGCCCGGCTCACCGCCACGCTGCGCAACGCCATGGAGCAGCGCGACGCCCACATCGGTCTCCAGGTCATGTGCGAGGCCGGCGGCCTGGCGGACGCCACCATCGTCGAGCGGCTCCGGTGAGCACCCTCGCTGCGGTCACCTCCCCGGCCCCCTCCCGTCACGCCCAGCGCACGCTGGCCGTGGCGGGCATGGCGGTGCTCATCACGTTCCTCGACACCACCGTGCTGTTCGTGGCCTTCCCCGACATCACCGCCTCGTTCGCCGACGCCAGCGCATCGTCGCTGTCGTGGGTCCTCAACGGCTACACCATCGCGTTCGCCGCGCTCCTCGTGCCGGCGGGCAAGCTCGCCGACCGGCTCGGCCACAAGCGGGTGTTCCTGTGGGGCATCGGCCTGTTCACCCTCGGGTCGGCGGCATGCGCCGCTGCGCCCTCCGTCGGCGTGCTCAACGGGTTCCGGGTCATCCAGGCCGTGGGCGCCGCCGCGGTCATCCCTGCGTCGCTCGCGCTCGTCATGCGGGCCTTCCCTCGAGACCGGTTGCCGGTCGCCGTCGCCGTCTGGGGTGCCATGGGGGCTGCGGCCGGCGCGGTCGGACCCACCTTGGGCGCGCTCATCGTCGACTCGGTCGGCTGGCGGTGGGTGTTCCTCATCAACGTGCCCATCGGCATCGCCATCGTCGCCGTCGGCCTGCGGATCCTCCAGGAGTCCCGCGATCCCGACGCCAAGATCCCGGCGGTGATCGGGGCCGTGCTCATCGCCCTGGTGGCCGCCCTGGCGTCCTACGCGGTTGTCCAGACCGCGGAGTGGGGCTGGGCCGATCCCCGCACGCTCGGCACCTTGGCCGTGGCCGTCGCCCTGCTGATCGGCTTCGTCGCCCACCAGCAGCGGACCGATGCGCCGGTCCTCGACCTCGAGCTGCTGTCGATCCCCGACTACCGCTGGGCCAACGTCGCCACGTTCGCCTTCGGGGTGGCCTTCACCGCCATGTTCCTCGGGTCGCTGCTCTTCCTCGAGGAGGCGTGGCGGTTCTCCACCCTCCGGGCCGGCCTGGGCGTCACCCCCGGTCCCCTGCTGGTGGCGATCCTGGCGCCGCGGTTCGGCAAGCTCGCGGGGCGCATCGGTCAGCGGCGGCTGCTCGTCGCCGGGGGCCTCGTCTACGCCACTGCCGGCCTCTGGCGGGTCGTGGTCCTGACCGGGGAGCCCGCGTACTGGCGGGACTTCTTCCCCTCCATGGTGCTCACCGGCATCGGCGTCGCCCTGGTGCTCCCCCAGCTGGCGAGCACGGTCGCCCAGGCGCTCCCGCCGGAGCGCGGCGGCGTCGGGGGCGGCGCCAACCAGGCGATCCGCCAGTTCGGCGGCACCCTCGGCGTGGCGTTCACCCTGGCGCTCGTCACCCGACAGGCGCTCGACGCCAGCATCGTCGACCGCTTCGATCGGGTCTGGATGGTCCTCGTGGTCGGTGGCATCCTCACCAGTGCCGCCGCCCTCGGCATCGGCCGACGCCCCGTCCCCGCGGCCGGGTCGTCCGCCAAGGTCCTGGCGGTCGCAGACTGACCCGGATGCCTCCGCCGCCGGGTCCTCAGTAGGCGCGGGCGACGACGGCGATCGTGCCAGGCTCGTCCTCGCTGGCGGGGACCTCGCCATCTGCGGACTGGATGCAGCGGACGGTGATGGCGTCTCGGGCGAGCAGCGCCTCGCCCTCCTCGCCGAGCGCCGCCCACGGGATGCGGGCGAAGCCGGTCTGGGCGGCCTCGCGGGCCTCGTCGATGGTGGTCACGGTCACCGTGCGGGCGTCGCGGCGAGCCGTCGCCGCAGCCAGCAGGTCGGCCTGGATGCCGTCGAGGATCCCAGGAAGGTCCGATGCGAGCCCGGCGATGCCGACCTGGCGCTTGTCGCCCGTGTCCCGCCGGACGATGGTCACCTCGCCGTTCACCAGATCGCGCGGGCCGACCTCGACCCGCACGGGCACGCCCTTGAGCTCCCAGTTGGTGGCCCTGCGGCCGAACGACGTGTCGGTGCGGTCATCGAGCTTCACCCGGATGCCCTCGGCCCTGATCTCGTCGACCAGGGCCTCAGCGGCGGCGCCCACGCCGTCCTCGTCCTTGATGACCAGCACGACCACCTGGTTCGACGCCAACCGGGGTGGGACCACCAGGCCTTTGTCGTCGCCGTGACACATGATCAATCCGCCCATCATGCGGGTCGACACGCCCCAGCTGGTGGTCCAGCACGTCTCCTGCTGGCCCTCTGCGGACTGGTAGTTGATGTCGAACACCTTGGCGAAGTTCTGGCCGAGCTCGTGGCTCGTGCCCATCTGGAGCGCCTTGCCGTCGCCCATCATCGCCTCGCAGGCCAAGGTGTTGGTGGCTCCGGCGAAGCGCTCCTGCTTGGTCTTGCGGCCGATCAGCACGGGCATGGCCAAGACGTCGACCATGAAGTCGCGGTACACGTCCTCGAGGATCCGCAGGGCGTAGGCGCTGGCGTCGGCTTCGGTGGCGTGCGCCGTGTGGCCCTCCTGCCAGAGGAACTCCGAGGTGCGCAGGAAGATGCGGGTCCGCAGTTCCCAGCGCACCACGTTGGCCCACTGGTTGAGCAGGAGCGGCAGGTCGCGGTGGCTGTTGACCCACTTGGCCATGAACTCGCCGATGACCGTCTCGCTGGTGGGACGGACGACCACCGGCTCGTCGAGCTCCTTGCCGCCGGCGTGGGTGACCACCGCCAGCTCGGGGCTGAAGCCTTCGACGTGCTCGGCCTCCCGTGTCAGGTAGCTCTCGGGGATGAACAGGGGGAAGTAGGCGTTCTCCGCGCCGGCGTCCTTGATGCGAGCGTCGACCTCGGCGACCATCCGCTCCCAGAGGCCGTAGCCGTAGGGCCGGATGACCATGGTGCCGCGCACCGGCCCGTTGTCCGCCAGCTCCGCCTTGGCCAGGACGTCCTGGTACCAGCGGGGGAAGTCGTCAGCCTGCGGAGTGAGAACGGGAGCCTTGGCCATGGCGGGCCACCGTACCGGCCCTCGCTCCCTGCTCGAGTCTGGCCGAGGCCGCCGCCGTCTTCGCCGTCGTGCCGGTGACGGCCCTAGCCACCCGGCCGCCGCCTCGTTCCAGGTCTCAACGCCGCAGGCGGCGGGCATCGTGGGTCCATGGACATCACGATCACGGACGAACGGCACGGCGCCACGGGCCGGTACCACCTGGTCGTCGACGGCGACGACGTGGGCGAGCTGGACTACCGCGACGGTGACGGCCGCCGGGTGTTCACCCACACCGGTGTCCGTCCGTCGCTCGAGGGCCAGGGCCTCGCCGCCCAGCTCGTCCGCCGAGGCCTCGACGATGCCCGCGAGGAAGGCTTGGAGGTCGTCCCGCAGTGCTCGTACGTCGCCGCCTACCTCGCCCGGCACCCCGAGGACACCGACCTGGTGGCCACCACCGACTGAAGAAACCGGCATCCTGGGTCCATGAGCATCGAGATCAACCACGAGAACGACGCCGCCACTGGCCGGTACCACCTCGTCGTCGACGGCGTCGAGGCCGGCGAGATCGACTACCGCACGGACGGCGATGTCCGGGTGTTCGTCCACACCGGGGTGCGCGACGAGTTCGAAGGCCAGGGCCTCGCCGGCAAGCTGGCCGAGCACGCCCTCGACGACGCCCGGAGCAACGGCATCAAGATCGGCGCCACCTGCCCCTACGTGCGCAGCTACCTCGAGCGCCACCCGGAATACCAGGATCTCCTCGCCGCCCCGCTGTAGCGAGGGCCGGGGGAAAGCCCTACCGACGTCGCCGGAGCGCCCCGCCATACTGGGCCGATGACAGCGACGGATGACCCGGTCGGCACCACGCCCGACGAGGCGGTGGTGGCCGGCGAGGCCGAGGGCGCAGCGGCGCCGCCGACCCAGACCCGGCGGCAGCAGCTGCGGGAAGCGGCGATCCAGGCGGAGTACGCCACCGGCAAGCAGGAGGACACCGAGGAGGAGGCCCGCCGCCACGTCCTCATCCGCGTGGGCACCATCGTCGTCGGGTTCATCGTGCTCATCGCTGGTCTGGCGATGCTCGTGCTCCCCGGTCAGGGCATCATCACCGTGATCATCGGGCTCGGCATCCTCGCCCGGGAGCTTCCGTGGGCGGAGCGCGTGCTCGAGTACGCCAAGGAGAAGGCCCGGATCGACGAGCTGAAGCACCAGCCGTGGTGGGTGAAGGCCGTCGCCTGGGCGTTCACCGTCGCCGCCGTCGCCGCATCGGTCTGGTGGATGTTCTTCGCCGACCCGAAGCCCGCCCTCACCGAGGCGCTTCCCTGGAACTGGGACTGACCCCGCGGCGCGACGTCGGAGTCAGCGCTGGGAGAGGTTCTTGCGGATGAGCTCGACCTTGGCTTCCGATGCGTTGGCGTCGGCGCCCTGCTCGTCGAGCAGCGCAGCCCGGTCCGCATCCGCTTCGGCCTGGGCGTCGGCGTCGGCGTGGGTGAGCGCACCCTCGATGCCCTCCTCGCCGATGGTGGCGGCCCAGTGCACGAGCGCGTCCACCATCTCGTCCTCGGGGACCACGGCGACGACCTGACCCTTCACGAACAGGTGCCCCTTCTTGCGACCGGCTGCGATGCCGAGATCCGCGTCGCGGGCCTCGCCCGGCCCGTTGACGACGCAACCCATCACCGCGACCTGGATGGGGAACTCGAGCCCGTCGAGCGCTGCCTGGGCATCGTTGGCGACCTTGATGACATCGACCTCCGCCCGACCGCAGGACGGGCACGCGATGAGGTCGAGGCCCTTGCGCTCCCGCAGGCCCATGGCCTCCAGCAGGACCCGACCGGCTCGCGCCTCCTCCACCGGGTCCGCGGTGAGCGAGTAGCGGATCGTGTCGCCGATGCCCTCGGCCAGCAGCGCAGCGATGCCGGCCGTGGCCTTCACCACACCGGCAGGCGGCGGACCGGCCTCGGTGACGCCGAGGTGCAGCGGGTGGTCGGTGGCCTCGGAGAGCTGGCGGTAGGCCTCGATCATCAGCGGGACGCTGGACGCCTTCACCGAGATCTTCACCTGGTCGAAGCCGACCTCGTCGAAGTAGGCCAGCTCCTGCTGGGCGCTCTCCACCATGGCCTCAGGGGTGACCTTGCCGCCATACTTCTGGTACAGCCGCTCGTCGAGAGAGCCGCCGTTCACACCGATGCGGATCGGCACGCCGCGGTCCTTGGCCTCCTGGGCGATGAGCTTGATGTGCTCGGGCCGCTTGATGTTGCCGGGATTGAGGCGCAAGCAGTGGACCCCGGCTTCCAGGGCGGCGAGCGCCATCCGGTAGTTGTTGTGGACATCGGCCACGATCGGAACGGGTGAGCGGGGCACGATGTGGGCCAGCCCGGCGGCCGCATCGGCGTCGTTGCAGGTGCACCGGACGATGTCGGCGCCGGCACCGTAGAGGGCATAGACCTGTTGGAGGGTGCCCTCGACGTCGGCGGTCTTGGTGGTGGTCATCGACTGGAGCGACACCGGGGCGTCGCCGCCCACGGCCACCGGGTTGGTGGGGTGGGCGAGGATGATCTGGCGGGTCTTCCGCCGGGTTGCGAGCGAGATGGAGCCGTCGTCCACGGTCAGCCGATCGGGTTGACGACGTCGAGGTACAGGCTCGACACGAACAGCAGCCCCAGCACGAGCACCACGCCGTAGGTCAGCGGCAGCAGCCGGGTGACGTCGGCGAAGTAGCGGCGACGGTGGAGCCGCTTCTCCTGGATGTTCTCGTACACGGCGATGGCGACGTGGCCGCCGTCGAAGGGCAGCAGCGGGATCAGGTTGAACATCCCGATGAACACGTTGATCAGGGCGAACAGGGTGATGAGCCCGGCCGGGTTGGACTGCCCGACGTCCGAGCCGAAGCCGATCAGGCCCCAGATCGACAAGATCCGGTTCTCGCCCGAGGAGCCGGAGGCGGTGGTGGTGACCCGGCCCGAAGGATCCTTGGCGATGGCGGCCGCCTTGGCTGCGCACGTCTCGGCCGCAGGTTCCTTCTTGGTCTCCGCCGCCTTGTTGCGGTCCTCGTGGGCGTTGCCGACCTGGGAGCCGAACGATGAGATCCCCGACGGGCTGAAGAAGCTGCCGAGCCCCTTGGCGGAGACGACGAAGATCTGCGCGAACTGCTGCGGCGCCTTCGCCAGTCCTTCGACCGGGCCGACCGTCTCATCGGGCGCCTTGGCCATGGAGATCCCGAGCCCGCAGGTGGTGGCGATGCTGCCGTCATCGGCGGTGAAGGAGTACGGCCCGAGCTCCACGTCCGCGGACCGCTCCCGGCCGTTGCGGAGGTACGTGACGGGAACGGTCTCGCCGAAGTGCGGACCGGCCGCCTCCCGGAGCGCGTCGCCCGTCGGGGTGGCCTTGCCGTCGACGCTGGTGATCTCGTCGCCGGCCCGCAGGCCGGCCTCGGACGCGCCGGACCCGCTGTACACCTTCTCCAGGACGGGCGGGGGGCTGACGGGGTCGCTCGAGAACGCATCCGCCGGTTGGCCGATGAACACGGCGCTCACGTAGAGGAGCACCAGCGCCAGGGCGAAGTGCATGGCCGAGCCTGCGACCGCCACCGACACCCGCGAGCCGAAGCTCTTCTGGCGGTAGGTGCGGGCCTCGTCCTCTGGCGCCACCTCGTCGATGTTCACCATGCCGGGGATCTTGACGTAGGCCCCGGCCGGGATGCACTTGATGCCGTACTCGGTCTCGCCGCGGCGCATCGACCAGATCTTCGGCCCGAACCCGAGGAAGAACTCGGTGACCTTCATGCCCGCCCGCTTGGCCGTGAGGTAGTGGCCCAGCTCGTGCAGGGTGATCATCAACAAGATGGCGACGATGACGATCAGCATCCAGGGCCGGAGCCATCCGATCAGGGCCAGCACCCCGATGAGGGCGGCCAGGCGCAGCCAGCCGTACCGGATTCCCGGTGCCTCCGGGTCGACGCCGTAGCCCTCGGCCGACACGGCCGAGGCGAGGCGCGAGGCGCCCCCGGGGTCGGCGGGGCGCGGCGGCGCCTCGATGGCACCGGGGTCGGAGGGCGGGAGATCTGGCATCAGGCGGGTCCTGCAGCGGGCGAGGCGAGTCCCATCACGCTACGGGCTGCGAGCCTCGCCATGCGGTCGGCGTCGATCACGTCATCCACGTCGGCGGGAACCCCCGCTTCGTGATGGTCGAGCACGGTTGCGCAGATCGCAGCGATGTCGGCCCAGGCGATGTGGCCGTCGAGGAACGCACCGACCGCCTCCTCGTTGGCGGCGTTGAGCCACGCAGGGGCGACTCCCCCCGCCCGGCCGGCGGCATAGGCCAGCCCCAAGCAGGGGAAGGCACCCAGGTCCGGCGGCTCGAAGTCCAACCGGGACAGCGTCGCCCAGTCGATGGCGCCGAACGGGGCCGCCGAACGGTCGGGCCAGGCCAGGGCGTACCCGATGGGCAGGCACATCGTGGGCATCGAGAGCTGGGCGATGGTGGAGCCGTCGGTGTAGGTGACCATCGAGTGCACGACCGACTGCGGATGGACGACCACGTCGATCTCGTCGAACCCGATGCCGACCCCGTGCTCCCCGGCCGGCGTGCCGAACAGCTCGTGGGCCTCGATGACCTCGAGGCCCTTGTTCATCAGCGTGGACGAATCGACCGTGATCTTCGGGCCCATGGACCACGTGGGATGCGCGAGGGCATCGTCGATGGTCACCTCGGCCAGGTCGGCGGCGCTGCGGCCTCGGAACGGTCCGCCGCTGGCGGTGAGCACGAGGGCGGCCACCCGCGACGGACCGGTCTCGTCGCGCGACCGCAGGCACTGGTGCAGCGCCCCGTGCTCGCTGTCGACCGGGACCAGCTCCGCTCCCGGGGTGCGGCGGGCCCGCTGGACGACGGGGCCACCGGCGATCAGGGACTCCTTGTTGGCCAGCGCCAGGCGCTTGCCAGCGAGCAAGGTGGCCAACGTGACGCGGAGGCCGGCGAAGCCGACGACGCCGTTCACGCAGACATCAGCTTCGGCGCCGAGGCTGGCCAGCCCGTCGGTCCCGCTGCGGATCTCGACGCCCGGCAGGCGCTCACGAGCGGCGGCGACCCGGGACTCATCCGCGATGGCGACCACCTTCGGACGCACGGCCTCGACCTGCTCGGCGAGCTGGTCGAGGTTGCGTCCTGTGGCGCCGAGCGCGGTGATCTCGTAGCGACCGGGCTCGGCGGCGACCACCTCGATGGTCTGGGTCCCGATCGAGCCGGTGGACCCGGCGAGGGCGACGGTGGTGGTCACCCCACGCCGAGCGGCCCGAGCGCCAGCGTGAGCCAGAGCACGGTCGGCAGCACGAAGAGCATGGCGTCGAAGCGGTCCAGCACCCCGCCGTGGCCGGGCAGCAGCGAGCCCATGTCCTTCACGCCGAGGTCCCGCTTGAGGACCGACTGGCACAGATCGCCGAGGGGTGCGGCCACCGCCGCACCGATGCCGAGCAGCAGCCCGGCGCCGAAGCCCGCCCAGGGGCCCATGTCGAGCATGCCGACGAGGATCACCGGGACGAGGAACGCGCACGCCATCCCGCCGAGGAGACCCTCGACGGTCTTGTTCGGGCTGGCCGACGACAGCGGCCGATGACCCATCGCCTTGCCGATGAACAGGCCGCCCACATCGTGGGCGACCGTGGCGAGGATGGCCACCAACAAGAGCGACAGGCCCTTGTCCATGGTGGTCATGGCAGCAGCTGCCGAACCGAGACCACCGATCCAGAACACGCCGAGCAAGGTGGCGCCGGTGCCCTCGAGCACCCGCGGGTCCTTGCCGCCGGCTCCGACCACGTACCAGGTCAGCACCGTGACCACGGCCAGGAACGCGATGAGCGGGAAGGCACCCAGGCCCCGCCAGTACACCGCCAGGGGCAGCGCCACCACAGCCACGAGGCCCACGAGGTGCGCCGACTCCCAGCCCACCTTGCGCAGCACCTCGAAGTACTCGAAGGCGCACACGGCCAAGATGGCGGTGACCAGGATCGTGGTGGGGAACCCGCCGAAGTTGATGGCGAGCAGGCCGAGGATCGCCAGGCCGATGCCGACCGCAGCCGCCATCGGGATGTTGCGATCCCCGCCGCCGCCGCCACCACCGCCACCACCGCCGCCGCCACCTGCGGGGGCGTAGATGTCGTCTTCGACGTACTCGTCCTCGTAGCCGTCGTCGGCCCATTCGCCGTCTTCGGCCCACTGGTCGTCGCCGGCCTCGACCTCGGGCGCATCGCCCGCAGCGTTCCAGTCGTCGTCACCGACCTCGAAGCGAGGGCCGGGATCGGTGGCCGCGCCCGGATCGCCGGTGCGCTCCTCCACCCGTTCCGCCATGTCGTCGAACCCGAAGTACTCCTCGTGGCTCGGCTCCGCATCGACGTCGCCGAGCGCACCGATGCGCACCTCGCCGCTCTGGCCTGCGAGCTTCTCGACGAACCCGTCGTCGCCCCAGTCGTCGTCGGCGTCGCGCCAGCGCGGGGTGGAGGTGGCGAACGACGACCACACGTCGAGGTCGTCGTCCTCCTCGCCCATGAGCGGTCCGTCGTCGCCGATGAGCACGGCCGGCACCTCACCGGTGGGCGGCTCGGTCCAGTGCGGGAGCGACACCGGGCCCGTGACCGGGTCCGGGGCGGGCTCGACCGGTGGCCGTTCGATGCGGGTCGGGTCGGCGCTGGCGTCGAGCGGGAACCGCAAGGCCGGACGCGGACCCGCCGGGGGTGCCGGTGGGCGGTCGCCGTAGCGCAGCTCGTCGTCGGTGCGGCGCGCCGCGACGTCGTCGCGCTCCATCGCCTCGGCAGCCTCATCGGCCCCGATGATGCGGACGCCTTCTGCGGCGTCCTTCTTCTGCGGGTCTACTGGTCGAGATCCTCGTTGATCGTCCATGGCCACCTCCTGGGTTGCGCCTGGTCCGGGCCGGGGCCCGGACCCACCCGGGGCGGCGGTACCGCCTCCGGGTCGGGATGTGGTGCGGTCGTTCCGCACCCTGGTCAGTCTTCGAGCAGCTCCTGCTCCTTGGCTGCAAGTGCCGCGTCGATCTCGGCCTCCGCAGCTTGGGTCACCTTGTCGAGCCCCTTCTCCGCACGAGCCAGTTCGTCTTCGGAGAGCTCGCCGTCCTTCTCGAACGCCTCGAGCTCCTGGCGGCCCGAGCGGCGCAGGTTGCGCACGGCGATCCGGCCGTCCTCGGCCATGCCCTTGACGATCTTCACGTACTCACGCCGGCGCTCGGCCGTGAGCGGCGGGAAGGACAGGCGGATGTTGTTGCCGTCGTTGCTCGGGTTGAGACCGAGGTCGGACTGGCGGATGGCCTTCTCGATCGCGCCGATCGAGCCCTTGTCGAACGGCGAGATCACCAGCATCCGGGCCTCCGGCACGGAGAAGCCGGCCAGCTGCTGGAGCGGCACCTCGGAGCCGTAGTACTCGACGGTGATCTTCTCGACGAGTGCCGGAGCGGCGCGGCCGGTGCGGATCGACCCGAAGTCGGTCCGGGCGCGGGTCACCGCGCGCGCCATGCGCTCCTTCGTGTCGTCGATCACCATCGACGCCATGTCGTCGCTCATCGGCTGGTCGGTCGGGTGCAGGTCACCGGACCAGGGTACCGACTCCCCGCTCGCCGGTGAGGACACGGCCGAGGTTGCCCTCGGTGAGCGCGTCGTACACGACGATCGGAAGGTCGTTGTCCATGCAGAAGGTGATCGAGGTGGGATCCATGACGCCGAGACCCTGGTTGAGCACGTCCATGTACGTGATCTCGTCGAGCTTGGTGGCATCGGGATCGAGCTTCGGATCCGCGGTGTAGACGCCGTCGACCCCGCCGTGGGTGCCCTTGACGACCGCACCGGCCGACAGCTCGGCGGCACGCAGCGCGGCCGGCGTGTCCGTGGTGAAGAAGGGTGCACCGAGACCGCCGGCCAAGATGACCACCCGGCCCTTCTCGAGGTGCCGGAGCGCCCGCCGCCGGATGTAGGGCTCGGCGATCTGCTCCATGTGCAGCGCCGTCATCACCCGCGTGGGCTGGTGGAGCTGTTCGAGCGTGTCCTGGAGCGCGAGGCCGTTGATGACCGTGGCCAGCATGCCCATGTAGTCGGCCTGGGCCCGGTCCATGCCGGCACCCGCGCCGATCATGCCCCGCCAGATGTTGCCGCCGCCGATGACGACGGCGATGTCGACCCCCATGGTGCGGGCGTCGACGATGTCCTCGGCGAGCTGGCGCACGATGGCGCCGTCGATCCCGAAGCCGGCTCCGCCGGCGAAGGCCTCACCCGAGAGCTTCAGGACGATGCGTGGCAACCGAGGGGCGACTCCG
>JAOBWH010000081.1 GCA_025463265.1 Ilumatobacteraceae bacterium | reverse complement strand
AGGGAGCCATCTCGCCCGAGTGGTCCCCGGGTTGGTACGGTGGTCCGCCCTGCGCAAACGGACGAAGAATCGGAACTCCCATGACCTGGCAGCACGACACCATGATGAACCCGCCGATCGAGGGGCTTCTCGAACGGGCCGACTCCAAGTTCCGCCTGGTCACCTTGAGCGCCCGGCGTGCCCGGCAGATCAACTCGTACTTCGGCCAGCTCGGTGACGGTCAGGGCCAGCTGGTCCCGCCGCAGGTCACCTCGGTGGCCCGCAAGCCGTTGTCGATCGCCTTCGAGGAGATCGCCGCCGACAAGATCGAGGCCGTCCAGATCGACCCCGAGGCCGACGCCGCCGAGGCCCAGGCTGCGATCGACGCTGCGGCGCTCGACGCCGGCGCCTGACGTTCCCCCTGCGCTGATCGCTGCCATGTTCGCCGGTCGGCGCATCGTCCTCGGCGTCACGGGGGGCATCGCCGCCTACAAGGCGGTCGAGGTCTGCCGCCGTCTGGTCGACGCCGGCGCCCACGTGTCGCCCATCATGACCAAGGGCGCGTCGCACTTCATCGGCGAGACCACGCTGTCGGCGCTCGCCTCCGAGCCGGTCCAGACGTCGCTGTGGGACGAGGCGAGCCCGATCCCGCACACCCGCCTCGGCCAGGGCGCGGACCTGATCGTGGTGGCGCCAGCCACGGCGCGCTTGTTGTCGGACTACGCCGCAGGGCGCTCGTCTGACCTGCTGATGGCGACGCTGCTCGCCACCCGGGCCCCCGTCGTGGTCTGCCCGGCGATGCACACCGAGATGTGGGAGCACCCGGCGGTCCAGGACAACCTGGCCACGCTGCGGGCCCGGGGTGTGCACATCGTCGAGCCCGAGAGCGGCCGCCTCGCCGGTGGGGACCTCGGCCACGGCCGACTCGCCGACCCCGCCTCCATCGTGGCGGCGGCCGCTGCTGCGCTGACCCTCCCGGACCTCGCCGGCCTCCGCGTGCTCGTCACCGCGGGCGGCACCCGCGAGCCCATCGACCCGGTCCGCTTCATCGGCAACCGGTCGTCGGGCAAGCAGGGCACGGCCATCGCCCGGGCCGCTCTGCGGCGAGGCGCCGACGTCACCCTCATCACCACGGCCCCGGTTCCCGCGTTGCCCGGCCTCGAGGTCGTCTCGGTCGCCACGGCCGCCGAGCTGCGGACCGCCGTGCACGACCGGGCGCCCTCCTCCGACGTGGTCGTGATGGCCGCGGCCGTCGCCGACTTCCGGCCCGTCTCCGTCGCCGTCGACAAGATCAAGAAGGCCGGCGGCGTCCCGGAGATCCGCCTCGAGCCCACCGAGGACATCCTCGCCGAGCTCGGCGCCGCCAAGGTCCCGGGCCAGACGCTGGTGGGCTTCGCCGCTGAGACCACCGATGTCGCCGCCAACGCGCAGGACAAGCTGGCCCGCAAGGGCGCGGACCTGCTGGTGGCCAACGACGTCGGCGCGCCGGCCACCGGGTTCGAGCACGACACCAACGCGGTCACCATCTTCAGCGCAGCTGGCGTGGTCGACTCCGTCGAGCTCGCCAGCAAGGACCTCGTCGCCGACCGGGTACTCGATTCGGTGGTGTCGCACCGCCTAGTGTCGTCCGGTTCGCTGAATCCGCAATTCCCGACCAAGTAAGTCAACAAGGAGCACCCTGTGAGTCGTTGGACCTTCACCTCGGAATCGGTGACGGAGGGCCATCCGGACAAGATGGCCGACCAGATCTCGGATGCCATCCTGGATGCGATCCTCACGCAGGACTCCGCGGCTCGGGTGGCCTGCGAGACCCTGATCACGACGGGCCTCGTCGTCGTGGCCGGTGAGATCACCACCTCGGCCTACGTCGACTTCCCCGCGATCGTCCGCAAGACCGTCAACGGCATCGGCTTCGACAACGGCAACGTGGGCTTCGACGGCAACACCTGCGGCGTCATCACCTCGATCGACGGCCAGTCGCCCGACATCGCCCAGGGTGTCGACACCGCGTTCGAGACCCGCACCGGCACCGCCGGCGAGGACGAGCTCAACAGCCAGGGCGCCGGCGACCAGGGCATGATGTTCGGCTACGCCTGCAACGAGACCGACGACCTCATGCCGATGCCGATCTGGCTGGCGCACAAGCTCTCGGCCCGCCTCGCCGAGGTCCGCAAGGCCGGGATCCTCCCGTACCTCCGCCCCGACGGCAAGACCCAGGTCACCTTCGACTACGAGGGCAACAAGCCCGTCGCCCTCAAGACCGTGCTCATCTCCACGCAGCACAACCCGGGGATCGATGCCGAGACCACCATCAAGCCCGACCTGATCGAGCACGTGATCCGCCCGTCGCTGCCGGCCGAGTTCGCCGACGACGACTTCGAGGTGTACGTCAACCCCACCGGCAACTTCGTGCTGGGCGGCCCCCACGCCGACGTGGGCCTGACCGGTCGCAAGATCATCGTCGACACCTACGGCGGCATGGCCCGCCACGGCGGCGGTGCCTTCTCCGGCAAGGACCCGTCGAAGGTCGACCGCTCGGCCGCGTACGCGGGTCGCTGGGTCGCCAAGAACCTCGTCGCCTCGGGCGCCGCGGACCGCGCCGAGGTCCAGGTGGCCTACGCCATCGGCGTCGCCCATCCCGTGTCGCTGCTGGTGGAGACCTTCGGCACCAACAAGGTCGAGGAGTCCAAGATCGTCGACGCCGTCAACCAGGTCTTCGACCTGCGCCCGGGCGCCATCCTGCGCGACCTCGACCTGCGTCGTCCGATCTACCAGAAGACGGCGGCGTACGGTCACTTCGGCCGCAACGACCCCGACTTCACGTGGGAGAGCACCTCGCGGTCCGACGACCTCAAGAGCGCCCTCGGCCTCTGATCGTCCGACCCCCATCCGGGGTCACCCACCACCGCAAACCAACGAAGGGCGGGCCCCAAGCCCGCCCTTCGCCGCGTCCAACCCCAGGACGCAGACCAGCGCCCACGGTTCTTGTTCACGTTCGACTCCTCCACGGAGCAGATCCGGAACGAGTTTCGACGCAGGTCGGATCTCGTTCCGATCTGGCTCCTCCGGCTAGCAGATATGGAACAAGAACCGCCGAGGCGATGTGCGCCAGATGGGTCGCAGGAGGGCGCTCGCTGTCAGGGGGTGTGGGTGCCATGGGCGCATGCAGGGACATCGACGACACATCTACGGGGTTGCCGAGGGCCAGCGCGGGCTCATCACGCGGTCCGATCTCGAAGCCATCGGCGTGACGCGGAACCAGCGGGCACGTCTGCTCCGCGACGGGACACTGGCCCCGATCGGGCGCAGGACGTTCGCCTTGGGCGGCGCACCGCCCGATCGGCTTCGCCCAGCCCTGGCGGCATGCCTCGACACCGGAGGGGCGCTCTCGCACCGGTCGTCGGTGGCCCTGCACGGGGTGCCCGGTGTGGCGGCCCCTCGCAAACCTGATGTGCTCGTCGTCCGCACGGGGACGCCGAACGAGTCCGATCTGGCAACGCTCCACTCCACGACGTGGCTGCCTGCGGACGACCTGACGGTGGTCGACGGCATCCCGTGCACATCGGTCGCCCGCAGCATCTTCAACCTCGCGTCGCTGGTCCCCGTCGTCTCCGTCGAGCAGGTCGTGGGGGCGGTCGAGGCCGCCATCCAACTCGGGAAGGCGAGCGAGCCGTGGTTGTGGTGGCGTTTGGAGAAGCTGAGGTGTCGGGGGCGGAACGGCGTGGCCGTACTGGAGTCGGTCCTGGTTTCCCGGTCCGGTGGCCGGGTGACGGAGAGCTGGCTGGAGCGGGAGTTCCTCTCGCTGGTGGAGTCGAACGGCGTGCCCGTCCCGGTCTGCCAGCGCCGGATCCGCGCTCGTGGTGCATTCGTCGCCCGCGTCGACTTCCTGTACGAGGCGCTGGGGATCGTGGTCGAGGTGACCGGGGCGGTCGGTCACAGCACCCGGGAGCAGCGAGCGGCCGACGCAACACGTCGCAACCGCCTCGGCACACTCGGTCTTCTGGTCCTCGAGTTCACCTACGAGCAGGTGGTCGGTGCACCGGGGGAGGTCGTCGCTGCACTGTGGGAGGCGATCGCGACGCGTGGTGTGCACCTTGGGTCGACGGGAGCGTGACCGTTTTTGTTCCAAATCGACTTCCCATGCGAGCACCTTCTGAACAAGAACTGGATCAGCTTGGTTCTTGTTCGGTCTCGACTGCAGGGGCGAGCACATCCGGAACGAGAACGGTGAGGGTGGGGCGTCGTTCGACGACGAGAGCGGGGGCTGTCGGGGTGTGTGGGAGGGTGAGCGGGTGAGCGAGGTGGTGGATCGGCAGCGGGTGGTGCGGGTGCTGCCGGACGTGGCGGCCATCGACAAGGAGTTCGACTACCTGGTGCCCGACGGGGTCGAGGCGCAGGTCGGTGATGTGGTGCGGATCCAGCTCCAGGGCCGGCGGGTCGGCGGCTGGATCGTGGCCGTCGACGTCGAGGCGGCGCCGGGCGTGGCGATCCGACCGCTCGCCAAGGTCAGCGGCCGGGGTCCGGCGCCGGAGCTGATCGAGCTGGCGGGCTGGGCGTCTGGTCGATGGGTGGGACGGCGCGCCTCGTTCCTGCGGACCGCAGCACCGCCAGGTGTGGTGCGGGCGGGCCTGCCGGAGGGGGGCGCTCGGGTCGCGGTCGGGCCGGAGGGAGGCGACGACGTCGTGGACCGCGCCCTGACCGCGACCCGGGGCGTGCTGCGGCTGGCGCCCGGGTCGGACCGCTATCCGCTGCTGGTCCGGGCCGGTCGCCAGGCCAGCTCGGTCGGCGGGCAGGTGCTCGTGCTGTGCCCGTCGATCGCCGAGGCCCAGACCCTCGGCCGGCGCCTGCGGGGAGATGGCGTGGCGACGGCCATCGTCGCCGCCGAGGCCCCCGGCGCAGCCGCCACGGGGGAGTGGACGGCCGC
>JAOBWH010000066.1 GCA_025463265.1 Ilumatobacteraceae bacterium | reverse complement strand
TCGATTGTGAAGGTGCGCTCTGAGGCCCGACCGATGCTGACGCGGCCGGAGAGGGGCGTGCGCGCCCCGTCATCGGAGCGGACCAGGACGAGCCCCGCCGGCTCCGCCCGCTGGGGCCGCTCGGCCTCGACCGGGTCGAGCGCGGTGGCGCCCGGGACACCGGCCCGCTTCGAGGGATCGGCCTCGACGCGCACCTCGGGGGTGCCCTCGAGGGTCCAGCCGTTGTCCTTGGCCGCGGTGACCAGCGCGTCGCGGAGGCCGTCGACGAACCACGACCGGGTGTCGTCGATGACCTCCAGGTCCACCGGGTTGACCTGCAGCAGGTACCGCGACGGCGCCCGGGTGCGGCCCTGGCGGTCCACCCGGACGTGGCGCACCATCTCCGAGAAGCAGGCCCGCTGGAGCTCCGGTGCGGTGAGCGTCCTGCGCCGGCCCACGCTGCCGCTGACGGTGCGCGCCACCGACGCCGCCTGGGCGGCGTGCTGGGGGCGACGGAGCTTGCGAGAGCCGACGAACCCGATCAGGAAGCCGACGGCGATCGCCGCGAGGGGGAGGAGCAAGAGGGGTGGGCTCCGGTCAGATGATCTTGGTCGACGAGGAGACCTCGTGGGCCGTGAAGGTGGCCTCGCCACCGAGGCAGGGGGCGATGGCGCCCATGAACTCGGCCATGTGGGCGCTGCCCATGTGGGCGTCGATGGCAGCCTGGGACTCCCAGATCTCCACGCCGTTCAGGCGGTTGGGGTCCAACACGTCGTAGGCGAACCGGTAGTCGACGCAGCCGTCCTCGATGAGGTTCTGGGGCACGAAGGCGGCGATGGCGGCCTCGGCCTCCTGGCGCTTCTCGGGGTCGATCATGAGGTGGCCGGTGACGACGATCATGGGTGGCGTTCCTTCTGGGAGAGCAGGGGGTCGGTCAAGGTTAGAGGGCCGACACCCCCGAACTCAGGACACCCGCTCAGGAGACCCGGTCAGGACACCCGCTCGAAGCGGACCTCGCGTGCCGCCGGGTCAGCCTCCTTGCAGCGGACGTGGATGATCTCGCCGAGCGGCAGGTGGGGGGTGTCGCAGCGGGCGCGCACCGGCGGGTCGTCGAGGACGACGGTCCCGTAGCGCTCACCCGTCTCGACAACCGCGGCCGGGAAGGTCTGGCCCACGCGGCCGGCGAGGATCACCGCCTCGGTGGCATCGATCACCGCCCGCTCCAGCTTCTTCGAACGGCTGTCGCCGGCGGCCATCAGCGCCGGCAGGTCCGCCAGGGCGTCCACCGCCCAGGCCGGGGGCGCGGTGCCGGCGGCCTGGGCCAGGCAGATCTCGGTCCCGAAGCGGTCCACCAGGCGTCGGAGCGGGGCCGTCACGTGGGCGTACGGGGCGCCGACGCCGGCGTGGCCCGGGTCCGCCGGCAGCGCACCCGTAAACGGGGTGTAGCCCGCACCCCGCAGCAGCTCCGCAGCCAGGTCGGCGAACGCAGCGTGGCGCGGGGTGCTGGTGTCGAGACCGGCGAGGACGGCACCGGGGTGAGCGCCGTCAGGCCACTCGATGGCGAGGCTGCGCGCCGCCCGCTGGAGCCGGGGGAACACCGCAGGGTCGGGCTTGGGGAGGGTGCGCAGGATCCCGACACCGGCCCGCGCCATCAGCGTGGCGGCCGAGCGTCCGGTGAGCAGGGAGATCTGGGCGTTCCACTGCTCGATGGGCAGGTCGGCTCGCAGGGTGACGGTCCACGAGCCCTCGCCGTCGGTCACGACCTCCTGGTCCGGCAGGCCGAGCTCGATCGCCTCGCGCGCTCGTGCGGCGGCCAGGAGCGCCGCGCCGATCGCCGGGAAGGCGGCCACCGACGCGGGCGCTTCGCCCGCGTCGAGCTGGTCCTGCACCTGGCGGTAGGTGAGCTGTGCCCGGCTGCGCACGAGCGCCCGGCGGACGTCGATCGCCGTGGTCTGGCCGGCTGCGTCGACGTCGATGGTCCACAGCGCCGCCGGGCGAGGACCGTCAGGGAGGAGCGACGCCGCACCCTCGCCGAGCACCGGCGGGTGCAGCGGCGTCCGGACATCGGGGGCGTAGTAGGTCTGGGTGCGCTCGCGGGCGGTGCGGTCGATCGCGCCACCTGCATCCACCCACGCCGCCACGTCGGCGATGGCGTACGAGACGCGCCAACCCTCCCCGAGCGGCTCGATGGCGACGGCCTGGTCGAGGTCGCGCGAGCCGGGCGGGTCGATCGTGACCAGATCGAGGTCCGTGCGGTCCTCGTGGTCGGGGAAGGAGCGCGCCGCCACCTGCTCGGCCTCGGCAAGGGCGTCGGCGGGGAAGTCGCCAGGGATCTCCAGCTCCGCTCGGATGGCGGCGAAGTCGAGCGGAAGGACGGCCGAGGTCCGGATGCGGTGGGCGGGCACTCGAAGGTTCTAGCGGGTGGGGGTCGATAGCCTCGGCCCATGTCGGACTATCCAGACCGGTGGGAGTCGGAGGTCGTGCTGTCCGACGGCGGCACCATGGCGCTGCGCCCGATCCGGCCCGACGACGCCGAGCGCATCGTGGCGTTCCACGAGCGCCAGTCGCCCGAGAGCATCTACTTCCGGTTCTTCTCGCCGCGGCCCCGCCTGTCCGAGCGGGACCTCGAGCGCTTCACCCGGGTCGACTACACCGACCGGATGGCGTTCGTCGGGCTCATCGGCGACGACCTGGTCGGGGTCGCCCGCTACGACCGGCACCGCGCCCGCAGCGACGCCGAGGTCGCCTTCTTCATCGACGACGCCCACCACGGCCGGGGCATGGCCACCGTCTTGTTGGAGTACCTGGCCGAGGCGGCGCGGGAGGCCGGCATCTCCGGGTTCACGGCCTCGGTGCTGCCGCAGAACCGCAAGATGCTCGGCGTCTTCACCCAGGCCGGGTTCACCGCGTCGAGCCGGTTCGAGGACGGCGTCATCGAGGTCCAGCTCAGCATCGAGCCCACGCCGGAGGCCCTCGCCGCCATCGAGGTGCGCGCCGGGGTGGCCGAGGCCCGATCGGTCGAGCGGCTGCTGCGGCCGACCTCGATCGCCGTGGTCGGGGCGTCTCGCACCCCGGGCACCATCGGCCACCAGGTGTTCCACCAGCTCGTCTCGCGCGGGTTCCACGGTCCGGTGTACCCCATCAACCGGGAGGCCGACTACGTGGCCAGCGTGCGGGCGTGGGGCTCGGTGCTCGACGTCCCCGGCGAGCTCGATCTGGCGATCGTGTGCGTCCCGGCCGACGAGGTCCTCCGCGTCGCGGAGGAGTGCGCCTACAAGCGGGTGCAGGGGCTGGTGGTGCTCTCGGCGGGCTTCGCCGACCGCGACGAGGCGGGCGAGCTCGCCGAGCTGGAGCTGGTGACATACGCCCGGCGCCACGGCATGCGGCTCATCGGCCCGAACGCCCTGGGCATCATCAACACCGATCCCGCCGTCGCCATGCACGCCACGTTCGTGCCGGTGGAGCCGATCCCCGGGCGGGTCGGCCTCGTCGCCCAGTCCGGCGTGATCGGTGCCGCCATCATCGATGCCGCCCGCCAGCAGCGCCTCGGCATCAGCTCGTTCGTGGCGGTGGGCAACAAGGCCGACGTGTCCAGCAACGACCTCCTCCGGTACTGGCAGGACGACCCGAACACCGATGTGGTCATGTGCTACCTGGAGTCCTTCGGCAACCCGTCGAAGTTCTCCCGCACGGCCCGCGCCCTGTCCCAGCACAAGCCCGTGGTCGCGGTGAAGGTCGGCGGGTCGCAGGCGGACCACTGGGAGGAGCCCGAGGGGTGGCCGCCCGACGCCACCGCGGCTGCGCTGCTCGAGCAGACCGGCATCGTCCGGGTCGACAACCTGACCCAGATGCTCTTCACCGCCCACGTCTTGGGCTGCCAGCCCCTGCCCGCCGGCGACCGGGTGGCGGTGCTCACCAACTCGTGGGGTCCGGCCTGGCTCGCCGTCGACGCCCTGAAGGCGGCGGGGCTCGACCCGCACGAGCCGATCGACCTGTCCAACGAGACCGAGCCCGAGGAGTTCACCGACGCCCTCGAGGCGATCTACCAGCGCGGCGACGTCGACGCCGTCCTCGTCATCTACGCCCCGGCGATCCGCGGCCACTACCGCCGGGTGGGTGCGGCGCTCCGCGCCGCGGCCCGGGCCCCCGGCGCCGTCACCACCGTGGCCTGCATGCTGGGCGAGCACCGTCCCGGGCTGCTCGCCGACGACGAGGTGAGCATCCCGGAGTTCCCGTTCCCGGAGGAGGCGGCGCTCGCCATGGGACGCGTCGCCCGCTACGCCGCCTGGCGGTCCCGGCCCGTCGGCCACCTCTTCGAGCTGGACGAAGACGATGCGGTGCGGGCCCGGACGCTCGTCGGCGGCTGGCTCGGCGCCGACCGGCTCTGGCTCGACCCGCTCCGGTCGGAGCAGCTGCTCCGCTGCGCCGGGCTGGAGCCCGCGCCGCAGGCGCTGGTCGACGACGCCGAGGAAGCAGTCGTGGCCGCCCGTCAGCTCGGCTTCCCGGTGGCGCTCAAGGCGTCGGGCCTCGATCGCCTGTCCAAGACCGAGGCCGGTGGCGTGTCGCTCGACGTCCACGGCGACGACGAGGTGCGCCACGCCCACGAGCGCATGTCCGTCCTGCTCGGTGCCGCCATGTCGCCCGCCATCGTGCAGGTGATGGTCCCCGAGGGCGTCGAGTGCCGGGTCGGCATCTTCCGCCACGAGGTGCTCGGCGACGTGCTCACCCTCGGCCTCGGCGGCGCCGCGGCCGAGCGGGTCGCCCAGGAGTGCCTGCAGATCCTCCCGCTCACCGACGAGGACGCCGGCCGGCTGGTCGATGCCTCGCCCCTGGCCCCCTTGGTCGCCGAGCAGGGGCCGGCGGCCCGAGCTGCGCTCATCGACCTGCTGTGCCGGCTCGCTGCGCTCGCCGACGCCATCCCCGAGATCGTGGCGGTGCGGCTGAACCCGGTCCTGGTCATCGACGGCTCCGCCGCCATCACGGACGCACGCATCGCCCTCGCCCCCCAGGTCATCGACTCCCGCCCCCGCGTCCGCCGCCTCTGAGCCCTGCTCTCGGCCCGAGTCGGTCGGAGGCGATCCCGAGCCGTCTCGGGCCGTACGCCGCCGCCCGAGCCACGGCGGGTCAGGCGCGGGGAAGGCCGAGGACGCGGTCGGCGATGATCGTGCGGAGGATCTGGGTGGTGCCACCCATGATCGTGTAGGCCGGCGCGTAGGCGACGTTGCGGGCCACCCGGCGGGCCAGGTCGTCGGTGGGGTCGCCGGCCTGGCCCCGGGCTCCCAGCACGGCGGCGCAGAACGACGCCACGTGCTGCTCGTGCTCGGTGCACGCCGTCTTGGCGGCGGCGCTGAACTGCTTGGGGGCCTGGCCGAGGACCTCCTGGATCACCAACAGCCGCCCGAGCCGATGGCCCGTCTCGATGGCGGCGATCTGCTGGCGGACCCGGGGGTCGCCCCGATCGGCGAACGGCAGCACATCGCGGTAGAGGCGGTGGTTGCTGACGAGGCGGTCGATACCGCCGCGCTCGTGCTCCATCTGGCGCATGACCTGGCGGAAGCTGCCGTTCTCCTCGCCGACGAGGTTGGCGGCCGGCACCTCGACCCCATCGAAGCGCACCTCGCAGAAGTGGCCGTCGCCGGTGGCGTCGATGATGGGCCGGATCTCGATGCCCGGGCTGCGCAGGTCCACCACCAGCTCGGAGAGACCGGCGTGCGGCTTGGCGGTGGGGTCGGTGCGGACGATCAGGTAGCACCAGTCGGCGTGGGCGGCTCCGCTCGTCCAGATCTTCGCCCCGTCCACCACCCAGGTGCCCGAGCCGTCGGCCTTCCGCACGGCCCGGGTCCGCAGCGACGCGACGTCGGAGCCGGCGTCGGGCTCGCTCATGCCGATGCTCCACACGTCGGTGCCGGCGAGGATCCCGGGCAGCCACCGCTCCTGCTGGGCGGGGGTCCCGAACTGGAGGAGCGTCGGGCCGATCTGGCGATCGGCGAAGTAGCAGGCGGCCAGGGGCGCACCTTCCCCGATGAGCGCCTCGAACACCACGAACCGCTCCATCGCCGGACGACCGCCGCCGCCCGCCTCGGTCGGCCACGTCATCCCCAGCCAGCGCCGCTCGGCCAGCTCGAGCGCGAAGCCGGGGTCGTGGCCCATCAGCCAGCCGTCCTCGCGGATGTCGCGCCGATCCGCACCGGCGCTCCCGACGGCTCGCGCTTCGGCGGCGAGGGCGACCAGGTCGGGGGAGAGGGCGAAGTCCACAGCGCCCGGACCCTAGGGTGCGCGCATGCGAGCCATCGTCTTGACCAGCTACGGCGACCCCGAGGTCCTGAACCTCACGGACATCCCGGCGCCCAGCATCGGACCCGAGGACGTGCTGGTCGACGTGGTCGCCACCGCGCTCAACCGGGCCGACCTGCTGCAGCGCCGCGGGTTCTACCCCGAGCCCGGGCCCAAGCGGGCGCACGAGGTGCCCGGCATGGAGCTGGCGGGCCGCGTGGCGGCCGTGGGGGACCGGGTCGCTCGCTGGTCGGTGGGCGACGACGTCATGGCCATCGTCGCCGGCGGTGCCTACGCCGAACAGGTGGCCGTCCACGAGCGCCAGCTGATGGCCGTCCCCGCCGGCATCGACGTGGCCGACGCTGCCGCCCTCCCCGAGGTGGGCATCACCGCCCACGACGCCCTCGTCTCCCAGGGAGGCCTCCGGCCGGGCGGGTGGGCGCTGGTGCACGCCGGCGCCTCCGGTGTGGGTTCGATGGCGGTCCAGATCGTGCGGGCCATGGGTGCCCGGGCCATCGCCACCACCTCCACCGGCAAGGTCGACGCGGTCCGGGCGCTCGGCGCCGACGTGGTGGTCGACTACAAGACGGCCGACTTCGTCGAAGCCGTCGCCGAGGCGACCGGGCGACGGGGGGTCGACACCGTGCTCGACGTGGTGGGCGGGGACTACCTGATGCGCAACGTGGCGGCCATCCGCGTGGGCGGCACCATCGTCCAGGTGGGCGTGATGGGCGGTGGTGCCACCGAGATCAACCTCGGGATGCTGCTGCCCAAGCGGGCGCACCTGGTGGGCACCGTGCTGCGCCCCCGGCCGCTGGAGGAGAAGGCGGCGGCGTCCGCCCGGTTCGTGGCCGAGGTCGTGCCGTCGATCGAGTCCGGCGCCATCCGCCCGGTGATCGACCGGCGGTTCCCGCTGGCCGACATCGCCGAAGCCCACCGCCACCTCGAGAGCAACGCCAACGTCGGCAAGGTCCTCATCGACCTCTGACCGACGCGTTGACCAGCACCGGACCGAGCCAGTCGGTGGCGAGGCGCTCGGCGGCGGACGCGCTGAGGTGGACGCCGTCGGGTCGGGCGCCGTGGTCGGTGGCCAGCCCGGCCTGGTCGATCCACCAGGCGAGGTCGGCCACGGCAACCTGGTCTGGGTGCTGGGCGGCGAGCGCGCCCATGGTGTCGTGCAGGACGGCGTGGCGCTCGCGCTCCTCCTGGGGCGAGTGCACGGGGTTCCAGATCGGGTCCACGGTGGGCTCGGCGATCCACACCACCTGAGGAGCGCCGGCGGCGAGCATGGCGTCGGTGGCCTCGGCGAGCCCCGCTTCGATGCGGTGTCGGTACTCCGGGTCCATCGGTGCCTCCGGTCCGGTGCCCTCGAAGCGCTGGTTGATCACGTCCCACGCTGTGGTCATGGCCATCACCACATCGGGTTGGAGCTCCGCCACCTTGGCCGGGATGACCTCGTCGACGTAGGCGTCGCACTCGTCGGGGATCGCCTGGTCGCCCTGGGGGAACACCCGGGTGCCGCCCTGGACGAAGCCGCAGCCGGCCTGGCCCTTGATGGTGACCTGCGCCCGGTCCGGGTTCGCCGCCGCCCAGCGGGCGAGGCCGCCGCCGGTGGCCTTCGCCGTGCTGTCGCCGACGACGAGGATGCGCACGGGCCGGTCGGTCCTCGGTGCCGTGAGCACCGGAACGCGCCAGCCTTCGGGCGGGACCGCCTCATCGCTCGCGGCCACGTCGACGTCGCCGATGCGCCTCCCCGTGATGGCGGCTTCGGCCGCAGCGCTCCCCGCGGTGTCGATGACCGGTGCGTTCTCGGGCAGGGTGAGGGCGATGAGCAGGACGGCGAGGGTGACGACGCCGCCGGCGACCAGGGTGGGCCGGGGCGAGCGCCGGCTGAGCCGGACGGGGCGCTCGAGCAGGAAGTAGGACGCGACCGCAACGGCGAGGGTGAGACCGAGCCGGGCGGCGAGGAGGGCGGCGCCGCCCCGTCCGAGGCGGGCCTCGTCGACCAGGGTGAAGATCGGCCAGTGGAACAGGTAGACGCCGTAGCTGATGGCCCCCAGCGCCACGAGCGGGCGGACGGCCAGGCCCCTGCGCAGCGCGCCCTCGCCCTGGAGGCCGAGGAGCAGGCCCACGGTGACGATCGAGAGGGCCGGGAGCCAGCCTGCATACGCGGGGCCGTTGGCCGTCGGGAACCACACGACGGCCCCGGCGATCAGCACCAGGCACACCGGGGCGAGCGGCCGCGCCCAGCGCGGCGCACCGCGCTCGGCCACCACCGCTGCGGCGACGGCGCCGGTCAGGATCTCGCCCACCCGGGCGAACGTCGACCAGTAGGCGGCCTCCGGACCCCAGACCGCACCGATCGCGGGGGCGGCCACGATCGCCAGGGCGGTCGGCACGGCGAGCACCACGGCGAGGCGTCGGCCGGTCCGCAGCGCCAGCGCCGCCAGTCCGGCGAAGGCCAGCGGCCACACCCAGTAGAACTGCTCCTCGATCGCCAGCGACCAGTAGTGCTCGAGCGGGCTGACCTGGCCGCCGGACCGGGCGACGAGGTCCGCGTAGCTGGTGTCGCCGGTGAGCCGCAGCCAGTTGAAGACCTGGAGCGCCGCCGCCCACACGTCGCGCTGGAGGTGGGTGACCTGGTGCCAGGCGCCGAGCCCGGCCAGGACCACCACGCCGGTGAGGCACAGCGCGCTGGCGGGGAGCAGCCGTCGCGCCCGCCGGGCGTAGAACCCCGACGCATCGACCTGGCCGGTGTGGCGGTGCTCCCGGATCAGCAGGCTGGTGATCAGGAACCCGGACAAGGTGAAGAACACCGAGACGCCGACGTAGCCGCCGCCGAAGCCGGGGACATCGGCGTGGAACAGCACGACCGCCGACACCGCGAGGGCCCGGACCCCGTCGAGCGCCGGCTGGTGGGCGAAGCGCTCGTCGGTCTCGATCGGCGCAGCCGGCTCCGCGGGGGCGCGGTCAGCAGCCACGGATCAGAACGCGGCGCCGGCCCGCAGCTCGGCGTCGGCGGACTCCTCGCGCCTCCGCTGGCGCACGGCCGGGATCCGCGCCAGGACGAGGGTGGCGAGGAACCCCACGATCATGCCGGCGGCATGGGCCTCGGTCGCGATGTTCTCCGACGGGTCGGTGATGAACTGGGTCACGAAGAACAGCAGCAGCACCACCACGGCCGGCACGTAGACGACCTGGAACGCGGCGGTGGCGACGATGGTCAAGATGCGCCCGCGGGGGAGCAGGACCAGGTACGCCCCCATCGCGACCGCGATGGCACCGGACGCGCCGAGGAGGGGGACCGGGGAGGTGGAGTTCAACGCCACGTAGCCCAAGGTGGCGACCATCCCCCCGAGCAGGTAGAGGCCGAGGTAGTTCAGCCGCCCGAGGCGGTCCTCCACCGCGCTGCCGAACACCCAGAGGAAGAGCATGTTGCCGGCGAGGTGGTCGATGCTCCCGTGGAGGAACATGGCGGTGAGCAGGGCGAGGGCGATGGACTTGCCCTGCGGCGGCTGGTCGGGCTGGTCCTTCCGGTCGTGGCAGCCCTCGGGGCGGCTGGCCAGCGTCTCGCCGGTGGTGACCTCGCACGCCACCGTCCCCCACCGGTACAAGAAGTCCTCCTGCTCCTGGGCCCGCCAGTAGCGGCCCTGGCTCTCGGGCCGATCGATCCCGCCGCCCTGGAACGCCGAGGGCTGGAGGAACAGGAACACGAACACGTTGAGCGCGATGAGCGTCAGCGTGATCCACGGCACGCGGCGGGTGGGCTCGTCGTCGCGGATGGGGAGGGCCACGTCAGCCCGCCCGTCCGAGCCGCATCCGCATCGCCCGCTGGCGCTGGGTCTCCGGGTCGAGCCGCGGGTCGGCGACCACGAGGGTGCCGCCCGCCAGGTCGTGGAGACCCCGGCCGGTGTCGTTGTGGCGCATCATCAACATCGAGATGGCGAGGAGCCACCAGAGCAGCGGGATGTAGAGCAGCAGCCCCAGCACGAGGGCCCGGAAGAACGAGCGGGTGCCCGACGGCGGCAGCCCCGTGCGCTGCGAGACGATCACCAGTCCGGCCATGACGTGGCCGGGGGTCCTCCCGGTCCGGTGGACGAGCCAGGTCTCGTGCGCCACGAAGATCACGATCCACAGCGCGGAGCTGACGAGGATGATGCCGAGGGTGGTGAACTCCAGGGAGACGGCCAGCGCGAGCAGGCCCAGGGACGCCGCCAGCAGGCGGGAGTCCTGGAGCCGGCGCAGGCGGGCCCGGAAGCGCACGTCGAGGTCGCCCACGCGGCCGAGCGGCGTGAGCCTCGGGGGGCGGATGCCGTCGGCGAACCCGGCCAGGTCCGTGGTGGCCACCGCCCCGCGGAAGTCGTCGGGCACCACCATGGAGTTGGAGACGCGGTCCGGGAACCCGCGCCCCAGCGCGTCGCCGAACATGCTGGCCGCCCACAACGCCCATCCGATGAACGGGATGACGGTCAGCACCGAGACCACCATCCCCCGGCGCACGGCCGTCGCCCCGGTCGGTCGGCCGGCGAGATCGAGCTCCGCCACCCGCAGGCCGAGCAGGCGCATGCCCGGTGTCCCGCCGAACCAGAGGCACGAGAGGGCCTCGTAGGCGGTGATGACCGCCGCGGCGAGGAACAGGTCGGTGAACAGCTTCTGGAGGTCGCCGAAGGCGTACCAGGCGACGATCACCAGCACGAGCTCGGCGATGCTGTCGATGGCCCGGGCCGCCGAGCGCAGGCCCTTGCTGGCCACGGGCCCGACCGGGCGCGGCGGAACCGGCGGCGGCCAGCCGTAGCCCCAGCCCTGCGGATAGGAGGGCGGGAGGTACTGGGTCAGCGGGCGCCCATGGCCAGGTAGTCGCGCTCGGCCGAACCGGTGTAGAGCTGGCGGGGGCGGGCGATCTTCTGATCCTGCTCCAGCAGCTCCTTCCAGTGGGCCAGCCAACCCGCGGTGCGGGGGATGGCGAAGAGCACGGTGAACATCTCGATCGGGAAGCCCATCGCCTGGTAGATCAGGCCCGAGTAGAAGTCGACGTTCGGGTAGAGCTTGCGGCTGATGAAGTAGTCATCGGCGAGCGCCACCTCCTCGAGCTTCAGGGCGATGTCGAGCAGCGGGTTCTTCCCGGTGACCTCGAACACGTCGTAGGCGATGTTCTTGATGATCGTGGCGCGCGGGTCGAAGTTCTTGTACACCCGGTGGCCGAAGCCCTGGAGCCGGCCCTTGCCCTCCTTCACCGCCGTGACGTAGGCCGGCACGTTGTCCACGTGGCCGATCTCGTTGAGCATCTTGATGACGGCCTCGTTGGCGCCGCCGTGCCGAGGCCCGTAGAGGGCCGCGGTGGCCGCAGCGGTGGCGGAGTACGGGTCCGAGTGCGAGGACCCGGCGACGCGCATCGCCGTGGTGCCGCAGTTCTGCTCGTGGTCGGCGTGGAGGATGAACAACACGTCGAGCGCTCGAGCCAGCACCGGATCGGGCTGGTACTCGGGCTCGGCGATCTTCCACATCATCGACAGGAAGTTCTCGGCGAAGTCCAGCCGGTTGTCCGGGTACACGAACGGCATGCCGACGCTGAAGCGGTGGGCGCCTGCGGCCAGCGTGGGCATCTTGGCGATCAGCCGGACGATCTGCTTGTTGCGGACGTCGGGGTCACCGATGGCCTTCGACTCCGGGTAGAAGGTCGACAGGGCGGCGACGGCGGAGACCAGCATGCCCATGGGGTGGGCGTCGTGGTGGAAGCCCTCCATGAAGCGCTTGCGCACGTTCTCGTGGATGAACGTGTGGTAGGTGATCTCGTGCTTCCAGGCGGCGTACTCCTCCTCGTTGGGGAGCTCGCCGTAGATGAGGAGGTACGCGACCTCCAGGTAGGTCGACTGCTCGGCCAGCTGCTCGATGGGGTAGCCCCGGTACCGGAGGATGCCGTTGTCGCCGTCGAGCTCGGTGATGGCCGACTCCGTGGCGGCCGTCTGGGTGAATCCGGGGTCGGCGAACCAGATGTTGCCGAGGAGCTTCTTCCATGCTCCGGCGTCGACGCCCCCGTTGACGATGGGGATCTCGACCGAGTCGCCGGTGCGGTTGTCGGTAAGGGTCACACTCTCGTTCACGCGTTTCCTGCCTCTGTGAGTTCCAAGTCAGCATTGGCCGGGTCGTCTCCGGTGAACCGCCGGCCGTGCTTCCAGGGCCGATGGTACCGGCCCGTGCGACCGAGGGGTACCAGACGGGTCAGGAGCGCTCAGCCGGTCGCAGGTGCAGCAGCGGACGGGCCGGCACCTCGTCTGCGATGACCCGGCGCAGCACCTCGATGGTGGAGCGCGTGGGTGCCGACAGGCGGCCGCGGCGGGGGGTGGCGAGGCCGACGCCACGGGGCGTGGTGCCCTCCACCGCCACGGTGGACCAGGTGCCGTCGGACCACTCGACGATGGCGCTGGCCGGCAGGATCGCCGCGCCGTAGCCCTGGTAGGCGAGCGAGGCGAGCAGTCGCATGCCGTCGACCTCGGCCTGGGCGGTGAGGGTGACCCCCGCCCGGGCCGCATCGGCGTCGAGATCGTCGCGGAAGCCGGTCCCCGCGGGCTCCAGGAGGAGCGGCACGCCGGCCAGATCGGTCAGGTTCACGCTGCGGCGACCGGCCAGCGGGTGGGCGTCGGTGAGCAGCAGCACGTGCTCCTCCTCGAACAGGTCCTCGGTGTCCACGTCGGGGTCGACCGCGGGCAGGTTGACCACGGCGAGGTCGAGGCTGCCGGCGGCGAGCTGGGGGAGGAGCGAGGTGGTGGTGGCGTCGATCACGACGAGGCGCACCTTGGGGTGAGCGTCCGCCAGCTCGCTGAGCAGGCGGGGGATCAGCCATCGGCCCGTGGTACCGATGACGCCGAGGCGCACCACGCCCGAGATCTCTCCCAGCGATGACGCCACATCGGCCGCCAGCGCCTCCAGCTCCGCCTGCACCCGTCGGGCCCTCACGACCACCAGCTCACCGGCCTCCGTCAGCAGGCCGGTGGTGCGGTCGACGAGGGGCGTGCCCAGCTCCCGCTCCAGGTTGGCGATGTGGGCCGAGACGTTCGACTGCACGGTGTGGAGGGCCCGCGCCGCAGCCGAGAAGCTGCGGTGATCGGCGACGGCGGTGAGGGCGGAGAGCTGGCGAAGGTCCATCGCCGGTCATGATGGCACACATCAGAAACAACTGTTGGACAGATTGCTTGCAACTGTTGCACACTTGGCACACTCAAGACCGCCGAGGTGACCGGGTCCCCCTCCCGAACCTCGAGCGACGGATCGAGAACGGTTCCCCTGCCGTTCCGATCGATAGACCGACCGGCCTCCCCTGGCCGGTCGGTCTCGTTTTCGCCCCGAGGCCGCGCACCGCCCTGTGAGCCTCAGGAGTCGTAGAGGATGCGGAAGGTGATGTTGTGCACGTGGAACGCCAGGCGGCGGATCGCGAAGCGCCGCCAGTTCGGGGAGTGCAGGGGGCGAGCGGCCCGGGAGGTGGCCTGCTCCCCGAGGCGCGCGAGCTCGGCGCGGTCGTCGTCGCTCATGCGGTTGCCCACGTGCCGGTAGTGGGAGCCGGTGGTGCTGAGGCGGAGCAGGCCCAGGGCGTCGACCGCTGCATCGAACGACTCGTCCTCGGTGGCGCTCAGCGCCTCGCTGCCCACCAGGGGCTGGAGACGGGCCCGGGCGGCCGCCGTCAGCAGGAACTGGCAGTGGTAGGCCCCGGCGAGGGCCTGGACGCCGTCGCGCTCGAGGAGGGTCTGCTCGATCTCCGCCATGCCGGCCAACCGGGTCTCGAGCTCGCCACCGGTCACCCCGGTGTCGGTGAGCTGCTCGCGCAGGGTCTCGGTCGCGATGAAACGGCCCTGGGTGGCCGTCCCGCCCGGCGGGGCGGGCACTGGCTCCTGCTGGATCTCGAACGCCAGGGGCCGCCCGCCGATCAGCCCCGCCGTCGGGAAGGCGTCACGGATCTCGAGGAGGGCATCGAGCCAGCCCGGCGTGAAGCGCAGGTCGCCGTCGGCGAACACGACGTCCGGGCCGGGAGAGCCGAGGAGCGCCTGCGACAGGGCGGTGACCTTGCCCAGGTTCCGACGGTTGCGGACCAGCTGGTCGATGTCGCCGCGCTCGAGCGCCCCGGTGAGCCAGTCGACCACCTCCTGGCACGAGCCGTTGTCGACCACCACGAGGTGGACCGGCCGGCCGGCGTGGTGGCGCGCCGAGAGCACCGCGAGGCGGATCACGTCGAGCTGGTCGGCGTGGAAGCCCGCCAGGTAGGGGACGTGGGTGAGCAGCGCCACCGAGATCGGCGGCGGCGGGTCCACGGAGTGGGCGCCGAGCTCGGTGGTCTTGGTTGGGTTGCGTCCGGCCCGCATCGGGCCGACCCTACGGGGCGACGGACCCGAAGTCGGCGAACCCGCTCGGGTCGTGGCGGCCGAACGTGCCGTGCTCGAACAGCCCCCAGCCCTCGGCGTCGCCGATGCGGGCCCGGGCCACGTGGTCGAGCAGCCCGAACGGGGTCATGCCGGCGACCTCCGGCGCGTTCATGTCGAGATCGACGCCGTCGACCCAGTCGCGGCCCTTCCAGGTGCCGTGGGTCCAGCCGGTGATGTCGCCGCCGTAGCCGGTCCCGGCGTTGAGGGCGACGAAGCCCAGAGACTCGACCTCGAGCACCAGCGGGGTGCCGTCGGCCTCGGTCAGGTGGATCGTGGCGCCGGTGGGGATCCGGGTGCCGGACCGGTAGCGGATCTCCGCGCGGGGCCAGCCCAGCTGCTCCGGGCGCCGGTTCGCCGACGCCGGCCAGACCCGGGTGGCGTCGTTGAGCACGCGGTGGCCGTCGGGGTCCTCCTGGATGATGACGACGATCGTGAAGTCGTCGAAGCGCAGCGGCACGTACAGCCACCAGAAGCCCTCGATGGGCTCGTCGCCGGCGCGGGCGGGCGGCTCGGGCTCGCCGGTGGGCCGGATGCCCCAGGAGCGGTCGCGGCTCCCGAGCCACACGTCGGGATCCACGGCGTGGGTGGTCCCGTCGACGCGCAGCTCGCCCTCCCAGGAGCCCATCTGGGCGAAGCGCTGGGCGTGGAGCGCCACCTTGGCCGCCGGTCCGGAGCGCCACACGTGCGCCACCTCGTCGACCGCCGGGTGCGAGCCCTGCCACGTCAGGTCGAAGCCGACGCCGTGGTCATCGCCGTCGCACACGAAGCGGAGCCGCTCGAGCGGCTCGATGACCTCGATGCGGAACGGTCCGACCGACGGGTTCAGGCGATCGTGGCCGTCCAGTGCGTCGGAGGCCCGGAGGCTGAGCTGGCGGTCGCCCACCCGCACGGTGGCGTAGGCGTCGATCACGCCCAGGTTCGGGTAGATGCCGAGCCCGGTGATCAGGAACGGCTCACCGGTGCGACCGTGGGCGTTGAAGTAGCAGCGGTCGTACGCGTTGCGGTCCGACGACACCATGTGCGCCAGCGAGAGCGGGGCCTGGTGGATCGGGAACTCGTCGAGGGGGTGAACCATGGCGGCACCCTCGCCTGGATCTGACGGGTCGTCAACTGGGTCGGGAACCATGCCCCGCGAGGCGGTCGTAGGCTCCCGCCATGGCTGGCACCACCGAACCCGCGGCGTTCTTCGACCTGGACCGGACCCTGCTCACCGGGGCGAGCGGGCCGGTGTTCAGCACCATGCTCAAGCGGGTGGGCCTGCTGCCGGACCGGAGCATCCCGGGGGAGGGCCTCGTCTTCAAGTTCTTCGACGTGGTGGGCGAGACCCTGCCGTCGATGCTGGCCACCCGCCAGATGGCGCGGGCCGCGTCGGGGTGGGACCGCTCGCTGGTCGAGGAGGCGGGACAGCTCGCCGCCGAGCAGCTGGTGGACGAGGTGCCGGGGTTCGCCAAGGCGCTCATCGCCGAGCACCAGGCCGAGGGCCGTCGGGTGGTCATGGCCACCACCTCCCCCCACGACCTCGTCGAGCCACTGGCGGCCGCACTGGGCCTCGACGACGTCATCGCCACCCGGTACGGCGTGGCCGACGGCCGCTACGACGGTTCGGTCGACGGGTTCTTCGTGTGGGGACCCGGCAAGCTCGCCGCGGTCCGGGCCTGGGCCCGGCGCAACCACGTCGACGTGGCCGAGAGCTACGCCTACTCGGACTCCGTGTACGACCTGCCGCTGCTGTCCGCCGTCGCCCACCCCACCGCGGTGAACCCGGATCCCCGGCTGATGATCGTCGCCGCCATCCGGCGCTGGCCCACCCAGTACTTCGACGTGCCGGCGGGCGTCCCGAAGTTCCTGGGGCTCGAGCCGCAGCGCGCCGTCCAGATGCTGGCGCGGCCCCAGATGTTCCCCTGGATCCGCCTCGACGTCGGCGGCATCGAGCACATCCCGACCGACGGCCCGGCGATCATCGTCGGCAACCACCGCTCGTACCTCGATCCGCTCGTCATCGGCTACGCCATGGCCCAGGCCGGCCGCCCGGTCCGCTTCCTCGGCAAGAAGGAGGTGTTCGACGCACCCGTCGTCGGCCAGATCGTGACCGCGCTCGGCGGCATCCGCGTCGAGCGGGGGTCCGGGTCCGACGAGCCGCTCACCGCCGCCGCCGAGGCGCTCGCCGCCGGCGAGGCCGTGGCGATCATGCCGCAGGGCACCATCCCGCGGGGCCGGGCGTTCTTCGACCCGGAGCTCAAGGGCCGCTGGGGCGCGGCCAAGCTGGCCGCCCTGAGCGGGGCGCCGGTGATCCCCGTCGGGCTGTGGGGCACCGAGAAGGCGTGGCCCCGCAACGCCCGCACACCCGACGTGCTGGCGGTCGGCCACCCGCCCACCATCCGGATCCGGGTCGGCCCTCCGGTCGAGCTCGGCCTCGATGATGCCGACACGGACACCAAGGCGATCATGGCCGCGCTGGTCGACCTGCTCCCCGAGGAGGCCCGCATCGAGCGCGAGCCCACCCCGGAGGAGCTGGCCCGGTCGCTGCCCGCCAGCTACAAGGGCGACCCCGACGCCGAGGTCGACCGCCGGCCCGGCGCTGATTGAGCGAGCAGGCGGAGGCGCGGATCGTCAGCCGCCGGGGCGGATGCTCGCCACGTCGACGCCGCACTGGTCGGCGAGCGGGACCATCTTGTCGGGGTCCATCATCGCGTTGACGTCGACCCCGTACTCGTCGATGAAGGCGCCGGCCACGCAGTCGGCCTCCTCCTGGGTCATGCCGTTGGCCTTGAAGCCGGCGGCGAGGCTCTCCCGCATGGCGCCCTCGGGGGTGCCGTCACCCATGTCGCCCTGGATGTCCATGAGCCGGTCCATGGGGATGTCGCACTGGTTGAGGACGTCCATCATCGCGGTGAGGTCCGGCGTGGCCGCACCCGGGCCGAGCGTGCCGGCGATGCCCTGTGACAGGCACGTCGCCTCCTCATCGGTGAACCCCAGGCCGGTGTAGGCCTCGGTCATCGTGTCGGCGAGCTGCTGCTGCTCGGGCGTCAGGTCCTTGGCCGGCGCCGTGGTGGCGGTGGTGGCGGTGGAGGGCGTCGTGGCGGCGCTGTCGCCCGCTTCGACGCCACAGGACACGAGGACGAGCGCGACCGCGGCCGCGGCCGAGCCGAGGATCGCGAGGGGGCGGCGCGTGCGGAGCATGCGCCTGAGGCTACTGGTCGCCTGCGTCCGGTTCGGGGGCGGCTCCGCCTTCGGGGGCGCCCGCGTCGGTGGACGCGTCTCCGGCGGGCGCGTCCGCCACGGGGGCATCGTCCGCCGGAGCTTCCGCTCCGGGATCCGCTTCGGCCTCGGGATCCGTCGCAGTCTCGGCCTCGGGCTCGGCCTCGGGTTCGGGTTCGGGTGGGGCCCAGGCGGGGGCTTCGCCGGTCTCGGCGGCGACGACCGCCGCCAGGGCCGCCTTGTAGGCGGCGTCGGCCTCGGCCTTCTGCTCCGCCGTCGCTCGGTCGCTGCCGCGGAGGCGCTTCACCAGCGCGGCGGCGTCCTCCTTGGCCTTGACGAGCTTGGCGTGCCCATCGGCCTGGCGCCGCTCGTCGCGGGCCGCCTTCTTGGCGTCGCGCTCCTTCTGCTCCTCGGAGCGGACGAACGAGGCGAACAGTTCGAGATCGGAGGTCATCGGTTGGCTCCCATCTTCTGGCGGATGATGTTCAGGGCGCCGCCGGCTCGGAACCACTCGATCTGCTCGTCGTTCATGGTGTGCAGCGCCTCGAACGCGACCTTGGTCCCGTCGGGCTTCACGATCTCGGCGTAGACGGGCTTGCCGGGGGCGAGCTCATCGAGGCCGAGGAACGAGAGCTTGTCGTCCTCGCCGATCTGGTCGTACACCGTCGGGTCGGCGAAGGTGAGCGGCAGGACGCCCTGCTTCTTGAGGTTCGTCTCGTGGATGCGGGCGAAGCTGCGGACGAGGATGACCTTGGCCCCCCGGAACCGGGGCTCCATGGCGGCGTGCTCGCGGGAGCTGCCCTCGCCGTAGTTCTCGTCGCCGATGGCGACCCAGGCGATGCCCTGCTCGTGGAGGTGCTTGGCGATCTCCGGGAAGCGCTTGGTCTCGCCGTCGCTCGGGTCCTTGCCGAAGCCGTCGGACTCGGTGAAGGCGTTGATGACGCCGAGGAACAGGTTGCCCGAGATGTTCTCGAGGTGGCCCCGGTACTTCAGCCACGGCCCGGCCATCGAGATGTGGTCCGTGGTGCACTTGCCCAGCGCCTTCATCAGGATCGGCAGCTCGACGAAGTCCCGGCCGTCCCACGGTTCGAACGCGGTGAGCAGCTGGAGGCGATCCGACTCCGGCGACACCTTGACGTCGATGCCTGATCGGTCGTCGGGCGGAGCGGTGAAGGTGTTCTCGCCGGGGTCGAACCCGGCCTCGGGGAGCGTGATGCCCACGGGCTCATCGAGCTTCACCTGCTCGCCGTCGGCGGTGGTGAGCGAGTCGGTGGCCGGGTTGAAGTCCAGCCGGCCGGCCAGGGCGAGGGCGATGACCGTGTCGGGCGAGGTCACGAAGCTGAGCGTGTTGGGCGAGCCGTCGTTGCGCTTCGGGAAGTTGCGGTTGTAGCTATTGACGATCGTGTTCTTGGTCTCGGGATCCATGTCGGGCCGGGCCCACTGTCCGATGCACGGCCCGCAGGCGTTGGCCAGGACCTCGCCGCCGATGGCCTCCAGGTCCGCCAGGAGGCCGTCGCGCTCGATGGTGGCGCGGACCTGCTCGGAGCCAGGGGTGATGAGCAGCTTGGTCTTGGCCTTCAACCCCTTGGCCGAAGCCTGGCGGGCGATGGATGCCGCCCGGGTGATGTCCTCGTAGGACGAGTTGGTGCAGCTGCCGATGAGGGCGGCGCTGATGTCGACGGGCCAGTCCTTCTCGATGGCGGTGGCGCCGATCTCGGACACCTTGTGGGCGTAGTCGGGGGAGTGGGGGCCGTTGATCAGCGGGGCCAGGGTGTCGAGGTCGATCTCGATGACCTGGTCGTAGAAGGCCTGCGGATCGGCGTAGACCTCGGGGTCCGGACGCAGGTCGGCGGCGACGGCCCGGGCGGCGTCGGCGATGGCCTCGCGCCGGGTGGCCCGCAGGTAGGCGTCGTGGCTGTCGTCGTAGGCGAACACCGACGTGGTGGCCCCGATCTCGGCGCCCATGTTGCAGATGGTGGCCTTGCCGGTGGCGGAGATGGACTCGGCGCCGGGGCCGAAGTACTCGACGATGGCGCCGGTGCCGCCCTTCACGGTGAGGATGCGGGCGACCTCGAGGATCACGTCCTTCGGCGAGCTCCAGCCGCTGAGCGAGCCCGTGAGGTGCACGCCGATGACCTTCGGGAAGCGCACGTTGAACGGGAAGCCGGTCATCACGTCGACGGCGTCGGCGCCACCCACGCCGATGGCGACCATGCCGAGGCCGCCGGCGTTGGGCGTGTGGCTGTCGGTGCCGATCATCATCCCGCCGGGGAAGGCGTACTGCTCGAGCACGACCTGGTGGATGATGCCCGAGCCCGGGCCCCAGAACCCGATGCCGTACTTGGCCGACACGCTCTCGAGGAAGTCGTAGACCTCCTTGTTGGTGTCGATGGCGACGCCGAGGTCGATGCTGGCGCCGACCTTCGCCTGGATCAGGTGGTCGCAGTGCACCGTGGTGGGCGCAGCGACCTCGGGGAGCCCGGCGGTCATGAACTGGAGGAGCGCCATCTGGGCGGTGGCGTCCTGCATGGCGATGCGGTCCGGGTCGAAGTCGGTGTAGCTGACCGATCGCTCGAGGCCGCCATCCTCGGGGTCCCGGAGGTGGTTGACCAGGATCTTCTCGGTGAGCGTCAGCGGCTTGCCGAGGCGTCGGCGGCCGGTGGCGACCCGTTCGCCGAGGCGGCCGTACACCGCTTCGACGAGCTCGATCGGAGTGGTAGCGCTCACGGCCATGGGGTCACCTCGGGTTCCGGTTCCTCGGGGCGCTGCTTGCGCCACCGAGCAAAGCATACAACTATGAGACAAGTGCGAGCGATCCGGTACCGAGACATCGCCGCCGACCTCCGCACGCGGGTGGAGGTCGGCGAGTTCACCGCAGGGCGGCTCCTGCCTTCGGAGTCGGCGCTGTCGGCAACCTACAGCGCCTCCCGGGTGACCATCCGCAAGGCCCTGGAGTTCCTCCGCAACGAGGGCCTGGTCGACTCCCGCCAGGGATTCGGGTGGTTCGTGGCAGGCCGGACGGTGCGCCAGCCGCTGGCCCACCTCGCCACCATCGAGGCCCAGCTGGAAGCCGAGGGGCGTGCGTCGCAGCGCCAGATCCTGGACTTCGCGTTCGTCCGCCCGCCGGCTCGCGTGCGCTCGGTCCTCGGCGTCGACAAGGCGCTGCGGGTGAAGCGGATCAACCTGGCCGACGGGGAGCCGTTCGCCCGCGTCACGGTGTGGTGCCCCGAGGAGCTGGGCGCTGACCTCAGCCGGGCGCAGGTCCAGGAGCGGTCCTTCTACGAGCTGCTGCCGGTGGACTTCGGCGGTGCGACCCAGACCATCGGCGCCGACGCCGCGGGGGCCGAGGACGCCGAGCTGCTCCAGGTGCCCGTGGGCTCGCCGGTCCTCGTGTGCGAGCGGGTCACCGCCGACGCCGCCGGCACCCCGGTCCTCATCGGCGAGTACGTGTTCCCGGCGCACCGCACGGAGTTCACCGTGGACCTGGCCCACCCCGAGGCCAGCATCGGCCCGAGCGGCCTCCGCCTCGTCGAGTAGCGGATCGGGACAGCCGTCGGCGTCAGGGGCAGGGGCCCGACGCGAGGAGCTGCCGGGGCGGGCTGGGCGTCCCCGCCGGCGCCGCGGCCCGATCGGCCACGAGATCCGTGAAGGCCGGGGCCGGGATCGGGCGGCTGTAGTGGTAGCCCTGCCCGTGGAGGCACTCGAGCGCGGTGAGGTCGGCGGCCTGAGCGGGCGTCTCGATGCCCTCGGCGATGGTGTCGATCCCGAGGCTCCCGGCGATGGCGATGATGCTGTGGGCGAGCGAGCGGCCCCGCACGGCCTGACCGAGCTGGTTCACGAACGCCCGGTCGATCTTCACGATGTCGATCGGGAAGTTCTGGAGGTAGGCGAGCGACGAGTAGCCGGTGCCGAAGTCGTCGATGGCCAGGCGGACCCCGAGCCGGCGCAGCGCCTCCAGGATGCGGCGGGCGTCATCGGCGTCGTGGACCAGGATGGATTCGGTCAGCTCGAGCACCACCCGACCTGCGTCGACGCCGGTGTCGGCCAGGATCGCGGCGACGTCGTCCACGAAGGCGGGGTCCAGCAGCTGGACGGCGGAGACGTTGACATCCATCGTGAGCGGACCGATGTCCTCGGTCCACCGGGCCAGCTGCTCGCATGCGGTCCGCAGGACCCAGCGGCCGATCGGGACGATCGCGCCCGTCGCCTCCGCCACCGGGATGAAGTCGAGCGGGTTCACCAGGCCGTGGTCGGGGTGCTCCCACCGGATCAGGGCCTCGGCACCCGTCACCTGCTCGGTGTCCATGTCGACGATCGGCTGGTAGAGGAGGTGGAGCTGCTCCCGTTCGAGCGCAGCGCCGACCTCAGAGCGGAACGTGAAGCGGCGCAGCTCCCGCTCGTGCATCTCGCTCCGGAACAGGCAGACCTGGTTCTTCCCCTCGCGCTTGGCCTCGTACATGGCCAGGTCGGCGTTGCGGAGGAGATCCACCGCGGTCGGCGACCCGTCCTCGGTGTGGGCGATGCCGATGCTCGCGGTCACCGAGATCGGGAGGTCGCCGACGGTCAGCGGGACGGCGAGGAGCCCGAGGACCTGTTCGGCGGTCGCCCGGGCCTGGGCGGCGTCGACCCGCTCGATCAGGACCGCGAACTCGTCGCCGCCGAAGCGGGCCGCGGTGTCGCCGGGTCCGATGGCGTCGGCGATGCGGCGACCGACCGCGACGAGGAGATCGTCACCGCACCCGTGCCCGAGGCTGTCGTTGACGGCCTTGAAGTCGTCGAGGTCGATGAACAGCACGGCGAGCTGGTGGAGGGCGCCGACGCGGGGCTGGGCGAGCGCATGATCGATCCGGTCGGCGAAGAGCGCCCGGTTGGCCAGGCCGGTCAACGGGTCCACCAGGGCCTGCTCGATCAGCTGCCGCTGCATCTCGGTCCGCTCGGTGATGTCGCGGAGGACGAGCACGAGGCCCTCGACGGCCGGGTCGTCGAGCAGGTTGGTGGCCGTGCCCTCCACCGAGCGATCCCGGCCGTCGTCGTCGGTGATCGTCGCGTGGAGCTCCATCGACGTCCCGGGCGCGAGGGTCGCCAGCTGGCTGAGGGGCTGGTCCAGGCCGCGGGCGGTCGACGCACCGACCAGCGCGTCGAGCGGGCGGCCGATGACGGTGGCGGGGGAGGGCCCGAGCACCGTCTGCACCGCGGGGGACGCCCACGTGATGGTCCCGGCGGTGCCGACGATGACCGTGGCGTCGTGCGAGTGGTCGGCGAGGGCCTCGAACCGCGAGCGGTGCCGTTCGTCGGCGAGGTCGTCGGCGTAGGCGACCATGCTGCTGACCCGCACGAGCACGAGGAGCCCGATGAGCGCTGTGGCGGCGGCGAGGTAGACGACGGTCGAGGCCGGCGCGTCGCCGGACGCGTCGAGCGCCACCAGGGTGAGCAGCGGCGTCGCCAGCGACAGCACGAGCACGGTGAAGCGGACCCAGCCCAGCCTCCGCCAGGGGAGGACCTGCTGCGGCGTGCGGGCCACGCTCGGGTGCACGGCCGCCGCCGCGATCACCAGCGTGGCGATGGCGGTCGTCCAGACCACGGTGGGCTCCGGAGCCGACCCCCACCGGGTGGCTGCGTCACCGGCGAACTGGAGCAGGAGCCCGGCGGTCACGAGCCGCAGCGAGGTGCTGCGCGGCCGCACGGCGAGCAGCGAGCGGGTGGCGAGCAGGACCAGCAACAGGTCGAGGGCGGGGAGCGCGGGGTCCAGCCACCGGCCGGACCACGCCCCGCCGGCGGTCGCATCGGAGGCGACCGTGCTCGCCGTCGCCGCCACGCCTGCCGCCATGGCGACCACGGTGGAGTCGATCCAGCGGGTGGAGTCCCAGACGCGGGTGACCTGACGGGCGATCAGCACGAGCCCGTAGACGGAGCAGGCGTAGCCCACGAGCCCGGCGATCGGCGCGAGGGTGCCGCCGATGACCGACGCAGCCAACGCGCCGCGGCCGGCCGCGATGTACAGCCAGGCGCGGGCGGTGGCGGGTCGCCGCCACACCACACCGGCCCCGATCATGGCCAGGCCCGCGAGCGTGGCTGCGAAGACTCCGACCGACCCCGCCGTGGCGACGGTGCAGCGGAAGGACTGCGCCGCGAGGATCAGCGACGCCGCTGCGATGGTCCACGGGACCACGCCGGGGCGCACGGTCGAACTGGTTCGGTTCCTGGAGATGGGCACAGACTTCCCTCCCGAAGTCCTCCTACCGTCGGCAGCGCTGACGGAAGGGTGAGGCCCGGCGTGCTGGCCCTGCCGGGTGATACGGACTCCCCCGCACGATCGGATGGCGCCGGAGCGTGATCGTGGCCCCGCGAGGCGCCAGACTGGTGCGATGTCGCGTCGATCCACCCCTGTGCCCGACGATCGGGCCGGTCACGTCCTCCTCGTGTCCTCCGCGCTCGGTGCCCTCAACACCGCCAATGCCCGCAAGCCGCTCTCGAGGACCGGCCGGGCGAGCGTCCTGTGCTTCTTCCCGGGCTGGCTGACGTCGGAACTGCCCCTGCACGCCGTCGCCTGGCAGGCGCTGGCCACGCTGGTCCTCGCCTGGCGCGGCGCCCTGCGCTCCTGGAAGGGCTGGGCGGCGCTCGGGCTCAGCGCCTGGTCGTGGGCCACGCTCTCCACGATCTGGCGGCAGAGCACGGAGGCCAGTGCGATCCTCGACGACGCCCTGGTCGAGGGCCTCGGCGACGATCTCGTCGCCGGCTCGGTCCCCGACGTCGACCACAGCGACCTCCACATCGAACGGCGCCGGATCATCGCCGGCCCCGTCGCCCGGTGGAAGACCCGCTACGTGCAGTCGCGGAACCTCTCGTACGGCGATGCCGGCCGACGCAACCAGCTCGACATCTGGCGCTGCGCCGACCTGCCGCTCGACGGCAGGGCGCCTGTGCTCCTCCAGGTCCACGGCGGCGCCTGGATCATCGGGAACAAGGAGCAGCAGGCCCTGCCGCTGCTGGCCCACATGGCCGAGAACGGCTGGGTGTGCGTGTCCATCAACTACCGCCTGAGCCCCCGTGCCACCTGGCCGGACCACATTGTCGACGTGAAGCGGGCCCTGGCCTGGATCAAGGCGAACATCGCCGACCACGGCGGCGACCCGGACTTCGTGGCGATCACCGGTGGCTCGGCCGGGGGCCACCTCTCGTCGCTCGCCGCGCTCACCCCCAACGAGCCCATGTTCCAGCCCGGCTTCGAGGATGCGGACACCTCGGTGGTGGCTGCGGTGCCGTTCTACGGCGTGTACGACTGGACCAACCGCGACGGGACCGGCCGCAGCGACATGGACGACATGCTCGCCCGCATCATCTTGAAGACCACCCGGGACGAATCGCCGGAGGTCTGGAACGATGCGTCGACCATGACGTGGGTCAGCCCGGACGCGCCGCCGTTCTTCGTCATCCACGGCAGCAACGACTCGCTGGTGCCCGCCGAGCAGGCCCGCTCCTTCGTCGCCATGCTGCGCGCCGAGTCCAAGAAGCCGGTCGCCTTCGCCGAGCTGCCCGGTGCCCAGCACGCCTTCGAGGTGTTCGACTCGCCCCGCACCATCTCCAGCGCCGGCGCCGTCCACCGCTTCCTCGAGACCGTCCGAAAGCAGTCCGGTCACGAACCGTCCTGACCGGAGGGCGTCGGGCCTCGTGGTCCTCGCGGCGGTAGCTTCGCCGGGTGCCCACCGCAGCGATCCGCCGTCTCGTGGGCGTGTACGACGCGGACGGCACCATCCGCGGTGAGCTTGCCTACTTCGTCGGCGCCCGGCTCGGCCGGAGGCACTGCGCGCTGTGCGACATCACGCACGGAGCGGTCAGCGAGCGAGCGGCGTGGCGCACGTGCCGGGCCGCCCTGCCGGTTCCGTTCGAGACGTTCCACCGCAACGATCAGCCCGCACCGGTCCGGGCCCTGCTGAACGGCCGGTACCCGGCCGTGGCTGCCGAGACCGACGACGGCTGGGCGCTGCTGCTGGGACCCGAGGAGCTCGATGCGTGCGGCTCCTCACCCGACGCGCTCACCGCCTCGGTCGAGGCCGCTTCGGAGCGGCTCGGTCTGCGCTGGCCCAGCTGATCTCCGCACCCGCCACCGTCGGGCCAAGGCGCCTGCGTCGGCCCGGTCCAGCGCTCGGGAGCGCCTGTCAGCAGCGACCGAGCCAGCTGGCGATCGGTGGGGCCGTCAGGTCCGAGACGCGTTCGTCGCAACGGCGACGCTGCGAGGTGGAGCAGGCGCGGAGTCCTTCGCCTGAGGTCCCGGAACGGAAGAAGGCTCCTCGGTCCTTGAGGACCCCGAGGTGGTCGGGAGCCGTCTCGTTCGCACGAACGCGCATCGAATCGAACGAGGCGGCGTCCGCCAACGAGGTCCACGAGTGGTCGGGCACCTCGATGTCGAGCCAGCGTGCGATCTGGCGCATGGCCGCTTCGCCATCGTCGAGCAGATCGGCGTAGTGCACGAGGAGCACGTTGCCGGAACCCGTGCGGTTCCAGGCGTCCGCGATGTGGTGCACGTTGCCGGCGAGGGTGTCGAGCTCCTCGGTCGGAGCGCGCCGATCATCGATCCACGCACTCATCCACTCGTCCACCGTGGCGCGGGGTCGAGCAGCCACCGGTGCGCGGTTGCGGAGGTCGCTGCTCCGCTCCTGGTCGATGTTGCCGACGTGGTGGTACAGCGAGAGGGCGACGTCGAGGGAGTGCCGGCCCACCACGATGTACCGCACATCCGGATCGAGCGGGATGCCGTCGAGCGGCGTGTGGGTCTTGATCACCCGACGGTGGCGCTGCGCTGCGAGACGGGCGTGCACGACATCCTCTGGCTCGACGTCCCAGTCCAGCCATGGCGACAGCAACGAGAGCGGTCCGGGAAGCGGAGCGCCGTGGATGAGCAGGAGGCAGATCATCTGCATCCAGGTCGTGCCGCACTTCGATCGGGTGCTCACCACGATGTCGCCCGGCCGGTGCTCGAAGGCGTCCCAGCGTTCGGAGCGCTCGGACCCGTATCGCTCCACGAGGCCAAAGGCTACGCGGCCGCACGAGGTCGCCTTCGAGCGCGCCCGGGCGTACGAGCGAAGCGCGGTTCGGTTCCGTATCGTCAGCGGACGTGACCAAGCTCGGATACCAGATCCCCAACTTCACCTACCCCGGCGTCGCGCCCGAGGACCTCTTCGGCACGATCAAGCAGCAGGCGGTGGAGGCCGACACGAGCGGCTTCGACACCGTGATGGTGATGGATCACTTCTACCAGCTGCCCATGCTCGGTCCGCCCGAGCTCGACATGATCGAGTGCTACACGCTGCTGTCGGCACTGGCCCAGCACACGGCGACGGTGCGGTTGTCCGCCCTCGTCACCGGCAACACGTACCGGAACCCGGCCCTGTTGGCGAAGACGGTGACCGCGCTCGACCTGGTCTCGGGCGGGCGGGCGCAGCTGGGCATCGGCGCCGGCTGGTTCGAGCTCGAGCACGACTCGCTCGGCTTCGAGTTCGGCACGTTCACCGAGCGCTTCGAGAAGCTGGAGGAAGCCCTCCAGATCATCATCGGCATGTTCAAGGGTGAGAAGCCGTCACTCGACGGGAGGTGGTACCAGGTGTCCGAGGCGCTCAACGTGCCGGCGCCGCTCGGCCACATCCCGGTGATGATCGGCGGCGGGGGCGAGAAGAAGACGCTGCGCCTCGTCGCCCAGTACGCGGACGAGTCCAACCTGATCTGTGCCCCCGAGGAGCTGCCCCGCAAGCTCGAGGCGCTCGCCGGCCACTGCGAGACCCTCGGCCGAGACCGCTCCGAGATCACGGTCTCGTACCAGGGCCGGGCGTGCATCGCCCCCACCCACGATGAGGCGGTGGCGGACCTCGACGCCTTCCTCGCGTCGCGCGGCCTCGACGTGGCGTCGCTGTCCCAGGAGGACGCGGGCTTCGTGCGCGCTGCGGTCCCGCACGGCGACCCCGACGAGATCGGCGAGCACTTCTCGCAGTTCCTCATCGACGGGATCGACGGCTTCACCGTGAGCGCCCCTGCCAACGGGTTCATCGAGGGCCGGGTGTCGCTGCTCGGCGAGACCCTGGCGAAGGTCCTCGCGTAGCACCCCTCCGTCAGCCGGAGGCCAGCCCGTCGAGGCGCTCTTCGATGCGGCGCACATGGGAGCGCTCCGCCACCGTGGACGCCCGCGCTTCGGCGGCGGTGAGGTGGCGTCGGGCCGCGGTCAGGTCGCCGCTGCGCTCGGCCACGTCGGCCAGTGCGAGGGCGAGCGCGGTCGAGCGGGCGAGCCGGGGGTCCTCGGCGAGGGCCAGCAGGATCGGCTGCGCCACCGCCGGCCCGTCCGCATGGGACACGGCGATCGCCCGGTTGAGGAGGACGACGGGCGAGGACGTGAGCTGGGCGAGCTGGTCGTAGGCCGCGACGATCGCCGGCCAGTCGGTGCGCTCCCAGGTGGGAGCCTGCGCATGCTCGGCGGCGATGGCCGCCTGGAGCAGGTAGGCGGCGGACCCGGCCGACATGTCGGGGTGGGCGCGCGCCGCGGCCAGCCACCGGATCCCCTCGGCGATCCGTCCGTGGTCCCACCGGGACCGGTCCTGGTCCGGCAGCAGCACGGGCCGGCCGGCATCGTCGACGCGAGTCCCGCGTCGACTGTCCTGGAGCAGCACGAGCGCAGCGAGGGCCGCCGCGCCCGGCTCCTCCGGCAGGGTGCGGGCGAGGAGCACGGCCAGCCGCACGGCCTCGTCGCACAGCTCGGTGCGCACCCACTGATCACCCTCGGTGGCGGCGTAGCCCTCGGTGAACAGCAGGTAGACGCACTCGAGGACCGAGGGGAGCCGCTCGGGCAGGAGGCCGGCGGGCGGCAGGCGCAGCGGGATCGACGCGGCGCGCAGCTTGGCCTTCGCCCGCTGGATGCGCTTGGCGACGGCCTCGTCGCCTTCGAGCAGGACCCGAGCGATCTCGGGCACCCGCAGCCCGCACACGAAGCGCAGGGCGAGCGCCACCCGCACCTCGGGGGCGAACGCCGGGTGGCAGCAGGTGAAGAGCAGCTGGAGCTGGTCGTCCTCGATCGGCTGGACCACGGTGGGCGATGACTCCAACGCCGTCAGAGCGGCCGTCGCCGCCCGTTCGAGGTCGCCGCGCCGGGCCTCGCGGCGCAGCACGTCGAGCGCCCGGTTGCGGGCCACGGTGGTGATCCAGGCGCCGGGCCGATCCGGGATGCCCGCCGCCGGCCACGTCTCGAGCGCCGCGGCGTGGGCTTCGGCGATGGCGTCCTCGGCGAGCTGCAGGTCACCGGTCAGGCGGGCGACGGTGGCGAGCGCCACCGCCGCCTCCTGACGGAACGCCGCCTCGACGGCAGCGGAGACCCCTGGATCGTCAGCCACCGAGCTCCAAGATGGGCCTGAGGTCGACCCCGCCACCGTCGGGCACCGGGATCCGGGCGGCGATGTCGACCACGGCGTCGGGCGCGGCGGTCAACAGGTAGACGCCGCCGACGACCTCGGCGCCCTCGGCGAACGGGCCGTCGGTCACGAGCAGCTCGCCGTCGCGGACCCGCACCGTCGAGGCGGTCGACGACGGCTGGATCGCCGCGCCGCCGGCGACGGCGGACCCGGCCTCCGACGCGAAGCGGCCGTGTGCGGCGGAGCGCTCGTCCCAGGCAGCGGTGCCGGGAACGTCGGCTTCGCTCGTGGGGCCGTGGATGGTGGCGACGTAGCGCACCGCCCCCGCTGGGACGGGGTCGGTGGACGGCGGCATCAGCATCGCGATCGGGCGGATCTCGCTGGAGCCCGTGGCGGTCGCCGGGATGTGGCGGACCAGCTCGATGGCATCGTCGAGGGTCGGGACGTCGAGGACGTAGTAGCCGCCCAGCACCTCGGACGACTCGGCGTAGGGCCCGTCGGTCACCGAGACCTGCCCGCCGGTGACGCGGATCGCCCGGCTCGCCTCCGCCGGCACGAGCGCGTCGCCGCCCACGATGGCGGTTCCGCCCAGCTCGCCGAACGCCGTGTAGCCGGCCATCAGGGCCTCGAACTCGGGATCGCCGGGCATGGTGGCGTTCGCTTCGTTGTCGTACAGCAGAACCATGTAGTGCATGGGTTCATCCTTCCTCGGCCGGGCGGCCTTCGCCCGTTCCACCCTTCCGACGAACAGCGGAGGCCGGATCGGACAGGCCCCGGCAGATTCCCCATCGTGGTAGTCCTTGCCCATGCCAGCGCCAGATCCCGTCGTGCACCGCCTCGTCGCCCCCATGGCGGCCACCGTCGCCTCGGTGGATGTGGCCGACGGCGACCACGTGCGCGACGGGCAGACCGTGATCGTCCTGGAGGTCATGAAGATGGAGCACCCGCTCCAGGTCTTCCTCGACGGAACCGTGTCCGACGTCGCCGTGGTCCAGGGCCAGGCGGTCGCCCAGGGTGCGGAGCTGCTGCGCATCACCGCAGCGAGCGCATCGAACGCATCGAACGCATCGAACGCATCGAACCGCAAGGTCCGGGGCCGCCGCCGGGTCGCCGCCGCAACCGGCGCCCTGGTGGCCCTGAGCGTCGGCGGGACGGTCGCCGTCACGGCCGTCGCTCACGCCCAGAGCTCCTCGGCGACGTCGTCGTCCACGGGGACGACGAGCGGCACCAGCAGCTCCCGCTCGGAC
>JAOBWH010000007.1 GCA_025463265.1 Ilumatobacteraceae bacterium | reverse complement strand
CGATCGCCCGACCGTGCTCCGCTGCGCTCGCCGTGACCGCCGCCCACCCCTCGGCCACGTCGTCGGCCGTGCAGAACGACGGCAGCCAGCCGTCGCCCAACCGGCCCACCCGACGGAGCTCGGACGGCGCCTGGCCGCCGAGCCACACGTCGATGGGCTGCTGGACCGGCCTCGGCCGCAGGGTCACGTCGTCGATGCGGAAGCGCTCACCGTGGTGGGTGACGCCGTCCTCGGTCCACAACCGCCGCATGAGCCCGAGCGCCTCGTCGAACCATGCCGCCCGATCCTTGCGCTCGACGCCGAAGGCCTGGTGCTCCACCGGGGTCGGGGCGCCCAGGCCGACGGCGGGCAGGAACCGTCCGCCCGACAGGCGGTCGAGGGAGGCCATCTCCTTGGCGAGCACCACCGGGTTGCGACCCGGCACCACGAGCACGCTGGTGCCCAGCTTGAGCTGGCGCGTCCGACCGGCGGCGAACGCCAGGGCCGTCAGCGGATCGGGCCCGTCGCCGGTGAGCCGCTCGGAGAGCCAGAGGGAGTCGTAGCGGAGGTCCTCCAGCGCATCGACCAGGTCCCCGAAGGACCGGGCGTCGTTGGCAGACGTGTGGGTGCCGAGACCGAAGCCGATGCGGATCTTCATCGGCCCAGCCTGCCAGTGCCGGACCCGGCCCGGCACCGCCCGTCCTAGGGTCGCCGCCATGTCCGCCGACGTGCCCTCCACCTCCCCCGCTCAGCTCGACCCCCTCGCCGCCTTCCGCCTCGACGGCAGGGTCGCGATCGTCACCGGGGCGTCGGCCGGGCTCGGCCGGCGCTTCGCCCGGGTGCTCCACGCCGCCGGAGCGACCGTGGTCGTGGCCGCCCGGCGGGGCGAGGCGCTCGAGGAGCTGGCGGCGGAGCTCGGCGACCGCATCGTGCCCGTCCCCACCGACGTCGCTGAACCCGGCGACTGCCGGCGCCTGGTGGACGCAGCGGTCGCTGCAGGCGACGGCCGGTTGGACGTGCTGGTGAACAACGCCGGGATCTCGTGGATCGGTCCCGCCGAGCAGGAGACCGCCGAGAGCTGGGACCGGACCCTGGCCGTGAACCTCACCGGCCCGTTCCAGCTGTGCCAGCTGGCGTTCGAGCCGATGACGGCGAGCGGGGGCGGCTCGATCGTCAACGTCTCCTCCATCCTCGGCCTCGTGGGGGGCACGCCGGTCAAGCAGGCGGGGTACTGCGCGTCGAAGGGCGGTCTGGTGAACCTGACCCGCGAGCTGGGTGCGCAGTGGGCCCGGAAGGGGGTGCGGGTGAACGGCATCGCGCCGGGCTGGTTCCCCAGCGAGATGACCGAGGTGATGTGGGGCGACGAGGCGTCGGAGGCGTACGTGCGCCGGGGCGCGCCCATCGGACGGGAGGGGGCGGAGCACGAGCTCGACGGCGCGCTGCTGTTCCTGGCCTCGGACGCGAGCACCTACGTGGTCGGCCAGACCCTGGCGGTGGACGGCGGCTGGACCGTCGTCTGACTTCGGCGCCGGCAAGAGCCGAGCGCGACGCGCCGATCCTTACTAGCGTTCGCCCCTCAGCAACGCGGGGGGAAAGACATGCGGGACACGTTTGCCTCGACACGGGGGAACAGGGCCTGGCTCCTGATCGCCGGACTCCTGGTGGGGCTCCTCACCTGGAGCGGCACCGCAGGCGCCCAGGACGGCGCCGGCTTCAGCCCTGCCTCTGGCTCTTCGAGCTGCGCCGATGGCTTCGACGCCCACGAGGTGCGGCTCCCGTCGGGGGCCACAGCATCCAGCTGCGGCGATGCCACGGCGGCAGCACCCGTCGCCGAGTCTGACAACGGGCTCACCATCTCCCTGGCCAAGACGGTGGGCTTCGACGTCGAGAGCTGCGCCGTGACCACCGAGATCACGGTGACCTCGGCCAACACCGACGTCATCTACTGCTACAAGGTGACCAACACCGGCACGCTGCCCGCCACCTCCCACACCCTCGTGGACGACCGCCTCGGCACGCTGCTGTCGGGCTTCGCCTACAACCTCGCCCCGGGGGCGTCGACCTTCGCCACCGCCGCCGCCAGCCTCGCCGGCCAGGGTTCCGTGGTCGTCAACGTCGGCACCTGGACCGCGACCGACGGCGTCCAGAGCGACGATGCCTCCGCCCAGGCGAAGGTGACCATCATCGACGGGCCCACCGCTCCCACCCCGGCCGTCGCCACCGTGGGCGAGGGCACCGGCAGGCTCACCTGGAAGGCACCCAGCTCCAACGGCGGCCAGGTCATCACCGGCTACCGCATCACGCCCGTCGACAACGGCACGCCCGGCACGCCGATCACCGTGGGAGCCAGCATGCTGTCCTACGACTTCCCGGCGCTCACCAACGGCCACACGTACCGCTTCGACGTGGCCGCCACCACCGGCGCCGGTGACGGGACCATCGCCCAGTCGAACACGGTCGTGCCCCAGTGGTGGCGGCCGTGGACCTCGGGCACCAAGGCGGTGACCGAGATCTCCACCTGGCTCACCGGCAAGGCGCCCACCGCCAGCCAGCTCAGCGCGTTCACGGCCGCGGCGAACGCCGGCACCAAGCTCCCGGGCGATCTCGTGAGCGAGCTGCGCGACGGCACCGACGCCACCACCAACGTCGACCCGGTGATCCGGCTCTACTCGGCGTACTTCCTCCGCACCCCGGACTCGAGCGGCCTGAACTTCTGGCTCAACCGCCGCCGGGCCGGATGGACGCTGTCGAGGATCTCGGACAACTTCGCCGGCTCGTCGGAGTTCAAGAACCGATACGGCCAGCTGTCGAACAGCGACTACGTGAAGCTCGTGTACGACAACGTGCTCGACCGCGCCCCCGACACGGCCGGCCTCAACTACTGGACCGGTCAGCTCAACGCCAAGAAGAAGTCCCGTGGCCAGGTCATGTTGAACTTCTCGGACTCCAACGAGTACAAGACCAAGCGGGCCACCTACGTCGACGCGGTGTCGCTGTACATCCAGTTCCTCGGCAAGTCCCCCACCCCGACGCAGGTGACGGACCTCCAGACGCTGCTCGGCACCCAGACCATCGCCCAGGTGGTGCGGACCTGGATCCACCAGCCGACCTTCGACGCCCGGGCCGGCTGATCACGGGGCCGGACGGCCCCGGTCCTCGGTCCTCGGTCCTCGGTCCTCGGTCCTCAGTGCTCGTCGCGGATGCGGCGGTCGACCTCGTCGGCCGCCGCTTCCAGGTCCTCGTCGTCCGGCGCGATCTTCTGCGCCCGGACCAGGTAGCGCCTGGCGTCGGTGAGCCGGTCGTCTCCGATGGCCAGGCGGGCGAGCCCCTCGAGGGCGGCGAGCTCGTCGACCCGGTAGCGGCGGGCGAGCTCGTACTGCTCGGCCGCCCGCGCCTGGTCGCGCTCGGCATCGCCCGAGCCGAGGCGGGCGCGGGTCTCGTGGAGCCGACCGAGGCGGAGGTGGAGGACGTCGTCGGCGCGGACGTCGACTTCCAGGTCCTCCAGGATCGCGAGCGCCTCGGCGAGGTGGGCGTCCGCGTCGTCGGTGCTCGACGCGGCCTCGGCGGCCAGCACGTGGCTGTCGGCCAGCGCCATCAGCGTCAGCAGGTCACCAGGGGCCCGGTCGAGCGCCTGACCGGACGCGATGATCGCCTCGTCGAGCAGGGTCTCGCGCAGCGCCGGGTCCGTCGACGGCGCTGCCGCGGCCGCCACCAGGGCGGCGGACTGGCGCTGGTGGTAGCTCGGCTCGTGGCCCAGCCAGCTCGAGGCCGCGGCGTACTCGCCGTAGGCCTCGAGGGGCTCACCGGCGGCGAGGGCGGCCGAACCCAGCCGTACGTGGCGGTCGGCCATCACGGGTCGGATGGCGGCGGCGGTTCCCACCACGACCACGAGCACCAGGCCCGTGAGCACCGGAAGCGGGAGCGGCCGGGAGGCGGCGGCGGAAGCTGCTCGCCCTGCGGGACGGACCGCGGGGTCCGTCAGGCTCACGAGCGCGCCGACGAAGAGCCACGAGCAGAAGGCGAGGGGGACCATGTCGATGCTCAAGGCCCCCTGCAGCAGGTAGGCCGCGAAGCCGCCGGCGAACGCAGCCAGGAGCCAGCGGTGCTCGGCTGCCACGCGCCGGCGCCCGCGCCACGCCACCACGGCGACGGTGCCGACGAGCCAGAGGTAGCAGGCGAGGGCGGGCAGGCCGGCCGTGGCCGCCCGGTCCAGGTAGACGTCGTGGGCCTCATCGGCGTCGATCAGCGGACGACCGCCGCGAGGCGGTCGCTCGTACGGGAAGGCCAGCGCCAGCGCATCGGGACCGACGCCGACGACCGGGTGCGCCACCACGCTCCGGGCCGCGCCCGCCCACACGTACTCGCGCTGCCCGAGACCGGAGGTGTCGAGCACCGACTGGTCGTCGCCCCGGGTCGTGCTCGGAAGCACATCGGAGGCCGACGACACCGCCACCGCACCGAGGGCCGCCACCAGCACCACCGTCGCCCCCCAGCGCACGGCCTTGGGCAGGAGCTCCGGGGCCACCCAGGCGAACGCGGCGACGCCGCCCGCCACGGCGATGAACCCGCCGCGGGTGCCGGTCATCGCCACGCCGCCCGCCAGTGCGACCGCCAGCACGGGGGCACCGATCCGGACCTCGCGCCGCGACGTGGAGGACCGCAGACCGAGGGCGAACGGGATCACCAGCGCCAGCAGGGCGCCGGTGAAGTTCGGGTTGCCGCCCAGGCCCACCACGTCGAGCGAGGCCAGCCCCGGGACCCGCCACCCGCCGAAGGCCCAGCCCAGCCACTGCAGCACGACGACCAGCAGACCCACCGCCCCGCCCGCCACCAGCGCCACCGCCAGCCGGGCCAGGCGCCCGGGATCGCCGGCGGTGCAGGCCACCACGGCCAGCGCTGCGCCGGCCCCGGTCAGCAGGGCGGCCAGGCCGTCGTAGCGCCCGTACCCGCCCAGCAGGGAGACGAGCGGCTGCGGGCTCATCACCGTCGCCAGGGCGGTCCACGCCACGAGCAGCCCGAGCGGCAGCAGGATCCGGAGCCGACCGAACGGTGCCTGCCGGAGCGAGAGCGATCCGGCCACCACGCCCACGACCGCGAGCAGGACCGCCACCCACGAGACGAACGCCTTCGGCAGCACGAACGCATCCGCCAGCGGGGGCACGCAGACGATCGGCACCAGGAACGCCGCAACGACCAGCGCGCCGAACCCGACGCGCGGCAGCAGCAGTGTCAACCGGTCCCCCATCCGGGGGGACGCTAGGTGGCGGTGCCCTCCACCGTCACGACCGTGAGGTCGGTCCCGAAGACCACCTCGCCGGAGAAGACCTCGGCGGCGAGCGCCACCCACTCCGCATCGGAGCCGGGGGCGGGCGTCGGGACCTGGTGCGTGAGGACCAGGGTGCCGACCCCCGCCCGCTCCGCCGTCTCCCCCGCCTGGCGCACCGTCGAGTGGTAGTCGATCGTGTCGAGGAAGCGCTGGACCGGGATCTGGCTCACCAGGTCCTCCCGCAGCACCGTCTGCACGTAGGCGTCGGCGCCGGCGCACAGCTCGTCGAGCCCGGCGCAGGGGACCCCGTCGCCGCCGATCACCACCGCCGCGCCGTCGTGCTCGATGCGGTAGCCGAGGGTGGGCTCGACCGGCTTGTGGTCGGTGGGGACGGCGATGATGCGCACGTCGGCCGCTGCGTCCTCGAACACCGTGCCGCCAGCGGACTCGGTGACCACGGGCTGGGGACCATCGGTCATGTCGGCGTGGTGCGCGATCCGGTACCCGATGTCGGGACCGAGCATGGCCAGGATCCCGTCGACCACCTCTCGGGTCCGCCCCGGCCCGGTGATCGGCAGCGGGTTCGGGGTCAGGCTCGTGACCCAACGCCCGGTGATCACGTCGTTGAGATCGGTGATGTGGTCGCTGTGCAGGTGCGTGAGCAGCACGGCCGTCAGCGTCGAGGAGGCGGCGCCCGCAGCAGCCAGCCGGAGCCCGACCGCCCGGCCGGCGTCGAAGAGGAACGTCCGTCCGCCGGCTCGCACCAGTGTGGAAGGCCCGGCCCGGTTCGGGTCCGGCAGCGGGCTGCCCGTGCCGAGCAGGGTGATCTCGATGGTCACGCGAGATCACCCGGGTGCGGGCTGTCGAGCTGGTCGAGCAGGTCGAGCACGGCGGTGGCGAAGCGCTCCGGCGCCTCGATCATCGGGTAGTGGCCGACCCCTTCGAGCGTGGTGAGCGGCGTGGCCGGCCGGGCGGCGACGAAGCGCTCCGCCATCGCATGGACGGCGACCGGATCGAGTCCACCCCACACGACACCGACCGGTGACGGGTGCGACTCGATGGCGCCGGTGAAGCGGGCCTCCTCGGCCCGCCGGTCCTCGACGTAGCGGATGGTCCGCGGGAGCATCGCCAACCCACCGGCGCGGACCGCGAGGTGGGTGGCCACGTCGAGGTCGAGGTCGGTGGCGTCATCGATGGCGGTGTCGGGTGCGAACGTGCCCACCACGCCGGCCCGGTAGGCGGTGCCGCCGTCGGTGGCGACCACCTCGTTGGCCTCGTCGGGCAGGCCGAGCAGCACCTGCTGGCCCAAGGTGAGCTGGGCCATGTCGATGTAGATGGAGCCGTTGGTGACCACGCGGCGGCGGACCGTCAGGTACAGCGCCCCCTCCAGCATCCGCGCCAGGAGCTCGCCCCCGACGGTGTCGCCCATGTCGTGGGTGATCAGGTCCACCTCGGTGAGGCCGAACGCGGCGATCACCGCCTCGACATCGTCCGCGTACCCACGGATGGAGTAGCGGTGGTCCGGCTTGTCCGACAGCCCGAAGCCGTGCACGTCGAGCACGACCACGTCGCGCTCGGCCCGCAGCGCCGGCAGCACCGCCCTCCAGTCGTAGGCGCAGGTCGGGAACCCGTGGAGCACCAGGAGCGGCGGGTTCCCCGCGTCCCGGTCCCCGGCGAAGCGGGCGCACCAGATCGCACCGTTGGGCGAGTCGACCCAGGTGCCCTGACGGACCCAGGCCTCCGCGGCCTCGACGACTGCGGGGCGGTCGAAGGGCTCAGGCATCCGACGACGTCGTCCGGTTGCGGTCGGCGCAGGGCTCGTCGGCGGGCGCGACCGGGGGCGCGACGGGATCGGCGGCAGCGCTGCTCATGACCGCACCGTAAGTAGTGGCAGTCATGATGTCAATAGTCTGGCGCCTACGCTGTCGTCCCAGCCAGCACCGAGGAGCACTGCGATGGGCCTGTTCAAGCACGAAGACGAAGCCGCCCGGGCGGCCGCCGCCGAGACCGAGCTGGCAGCCCACCCCGAGCCCGTCACCATCGACCTCGGCGTCCAGCAGGCGATGGACGTCCAGCTCGTGGTCAGCGCCCTCATCGATGAGGGGCTCACGCTCCACCTGCTCGACGCCGGCGACCTCGGCGACACCACCCCGCTCTACCCCGCCCAGTGCAAGGTGCTGGTGAAGGCCGAGGAGGCCGACCGGGCCCGCGAGGCGTTCGTCGAAGCCGGCTTCCTCGACGCCGGGGCTCCCGACGCCTGATCGCCGCCGCGGTCAGAGCAGCGACTTCAGCAGCTCCCGCGTCTCGGTGATCACCACCGGGTCGGTCGAGAACTCGCTGGCCACGAAGTCCGTCACCCCGGCGCTGCGGAGGCGCTCGATGCCGGCGCGGACCTCGGCCTCGCTCCCCACGATGGCCACGTCCGCCGGCCCGTCCGCGCCCTCGCGGTCGAGCATGGCCCGGTAGCTCGGCAGCTGGTTGTAGACGGAGAAGACCCGGGCGGCGCGCGCCCGCGCCCCCTCGACGTCGTCGGTCACCGCGACCGGCAGCGAGGTCACCACGCGCATCTCCCCCGTGCCGGCGGCCTCGGCTGCGGCGACCAGCGTCGGCACCGTGTGGTCGCCGAGGGTCCGCGGACCGGTCATCCACGTGATGGTCCCGGCGGTGAGCTCCGCCGCCACCTTGAGCATCGCCGGCCCGAGCGCCGCCACCATGACCGGGACGGGCGGGGCGTCGTCGACGGAGATCGCCCCGTTGGCCGTCAACGTCTCGCCGGTGAACGCAACGCTCTGCCCGGCACACAGCGGCACGAGCGCGCTCAGGTACTCCCGCATGTGGCGGACCGGCTTGTCGAACGAGTAGCCCCACATCCCCTCGACCACCATCTGGTGCGAGAGCCCGACGCCGAGCGTGAGCCGTCCGCCGCTGGCCGCCGACACCGTCCGGGCCTGGCCGGCCAGGGCCATGGGGTGGCGGGGATAGGTGGGGACCACGGCGGTGCCGAGCTCGATCCGCGGCACCGTCGCGCCGATCAGCGTGTGCGCGCTGAGGGCGTCGACCCCGAAGATCTGAGGCAGCCAGAACGAGTCGAAGCCATCGGCCTCGGCCTGGCTGGCTCGCTCCACGAGGGTGTTGAGGTTGTCGTCGCTGGCGAAGATACCGATGCGCATAGCGCCGTTCTTATCGGAAGCGGGACCCCTGATGTCGTGCCTAGGGTGCGGCAAATGCAGGTACCGCTGACCATCCGCGACTTCCTCGACCGCGCCGAGGCCGTCTACCCCGATCGAACCGCTTTCGTCGACGAGCCCGATCAGCCCGGCCCCTCCTGGGGGGCGGTGACCTACGGCGAGATGGCCCGCCGGGCGCGGGCGCAGGCGGCGGCGCTCGATCGGCTCGGCGTCGGGCCGGGCGAGCGCGTGGCGCTGGTGTCGCACAACTCGGCCCGGTTGCTGACGTCGTTCTTCGGCGTGAGCGGATCCGGACGCGTCCTCGTGCCGGTCAACTTCCGGCTCGCCGCCGAGGAGGTCCGCTACATCGTCGAGCACTCCGGTGCCTCGGTCCTGCTCGTGGACCCGGAGCTGGAGGACGCGCTGTCGGGCGTCACGGCCGCCCACCGCTTCACGATCGGCGACGAGGCCGACGCCGCGCTGTTCGGGCTCGACGGCTCCCTCGACGGCGTCGAGCCGGCGGTGTGGGAGCCCGACGAGAACGCCACGGCGGTCATCAACTACACCAGCGGGACCACGGCACGGCCCAAGGGCGTCGAGCAGACCCACCGGTCGCTGTGGCTCAACGCCACCACCTTCGGCTGGCAGGCCGGCGTGAGCGACCGGGACGTGTTCCTGCACACGCTGCCGATGTTCCACTGCAACGGCTGGGGCATGCCCTACGCCAACACGGGCATGGGGACCAAGCAGGTGGTGATCCGCAAGATCGACGGCGCGGAGATCCTGCGCCGGGTCGACGAGCACGGCGTGACCCTGATGTGCGGCGCGCCCGCGGTGGTCGCCATGATCCTCGACGCCGCCGCCACCTGGGACGGCCCGGTGCCCGGTGCGGGACGCACCCGGATCGTGGTGGCGGGCGCACCGCCGCCCACCCGGACCATCGAGCGGGTCGAGACCGAGCTGGGCTGGGAGTTCATCCAGATCTACGGGCTCACCGAGACCGCTCCGCTCATCACCATGAACCGGAGCCGGGCCGAGTGGGACCACCTCTCCCCCGCTGACCGGGCCGCCAAGCTCGGCCGGGCCGGAGCCATCGCCATCGGCATGCGGATGGACATCGATGCTCAGGGCGAGATCCTCGCTCGGGGCAACAACGTGCTCAAGAGCTACTGGGAGCAGCCCGAGGCCACCGCGGACGCCATCGTCGACGGGTGGTTCCACACCGGCGACGGCGGGGCCATCGACGACGAGGGCTACCTCACGATCTCGGACCGCAAGAAGGACGTGATCATCTCCGGCGGCGAGAACGTGTCGTCGATCGAGACGGAGGACGCGCTGTTCTCCCACCCCGCTGTCGCCGAGGTGGCGGTCATCGGCGTGCCCGACGAGAAGTGGGGGGAGCTGATCCTCGCCCTGGTGGTGCTGGCTCCGGGCGCCACCGCCACCGAAGATGAGCTCCGAGACCACTGCCGCACCAAGCTCGCCGGCTACAAGGTCCCCAAGCGCATCGAGTTCCGCGACGAGCTGGCCCGCACCGCGACCGGCAAGCTCCAGAAGTTCAAGCTGCGCGCGCCGTACTGGGACGGCCAGGACCGCCAGGTCAACTGACCGCCGTCAGCGTCGGGCCGATGTGGGCCGAGCCGGTACGGGCGGCGTCAGCCCGGCCAGCTCGGGCACGTCGAGCTGGAGCGCGTCCTGCTCCGGCTCTCCGGCCACCAGCGCCAGCGGGATGACCCCCGCCCAGACCGGGAGACCGTGGTCCTCCTCGTCGTCGACGGCGCCCCCGGTGCGGATCTTGGCCGAGCCCTCGTCGATGGGCAGCTTGAGCACGAGCGTGCTGCGCAGCTCCGACGGGTTCGTCGCCCGGGCCGTCTCGGTGCGACCGGGGAGGACGTGGTCGACGATCACGTCGAACGCCCGGCGCTTCTCGTCCTCGTCGTCCACCTTGACGGCCTCGCCCAGCAGCACCACCGAGCGGTAGTTCATCGAGTGGTGGAAGGCCGAGCGGGCCATCACCAGGCCGTCCAGCAGGGTGATGGTCACGCACACCTCCGCGTCGGTGGAGGCACGGAGCATGGCGTTGCCGACCGCACCGTGGAGGTAGATCACGTCGCCGTCGCGTCCGTAGGTCATCGGCAGCACCTTGGGCGCTCCGTCGATCACGAACCCGACGTGGGCGAGGTAGGCCTCGTCGATGATGGAGTTGACGAGATCCCGGTCGAACGAGCCGCGCTCGGCGATGCGGCGCACCTTGGTGCGGTCGGTCTGGGCCAGCGGATCGCTCATGGCGGACGATGCTGCCAGTCCGCGCCCGGCCGGAGCGGGCGATTTTCCTCAGTCGCCCGAGCCGCGCACCGTGCCCTCACCCGCGGGCTGGCCGACCGTGTCGACCAAGCAGAACGCGGTCTTGTCGCCCTTCGACCAGGCATCGTCGCTGGGCACGATGACGCCGTAGCCGTACTGCGAGACATCGGGGTCGGAGCCCACATAGCCCTTGAACGCGAGGGAGCAGGCGTCGTCGACGAAGGTCTGCAGGTCGTCCTCGCCGGGGATCGTCCGGCCGCCGGGGACCTCGATCACCGCCGCCACCTCGGCATCGTGGGCCTCATCGCAGGCGACGACATCGCTCTGGTCGACGACGGCAGCGAAGCTGGGCTCCTCGGACAGGCAGTCGCCGACCGCCACCGGGTCGGCGCCCTCCGCAGCGGCGGAGTGGGTGCCGGCGATGGCGTCGGGCGTGCCCAGGGCCAGGCCGATGATGATCAGGCCGCCGAGGGTGATGGCGAAGCTGATGAACCCACCGATGAGGAACGCCACGATGACGGCGCCCCAGCCGAAGCGCTTGCGCTTGCCCTGCGGCGCCCAGTTCTGGGGCGGCGGGGTCCAGGCGCCCGGCGGCGGGTACGCCGGCGGGTGGACCGGTGGCGCGGTGCCCTGGGGCTGCGGCCAGGCGCCGGGCATCGGCCACCCGCCCGCTTGCGGTGCGGACGGGTCGGGGGGCGGCACCCACCCAGGTCGCTGGCCGCCGGAAGGAACGTCGGGGTTCACGGCCGCACCTTCTCACACGGCTCCGACCGCCGCACCACCGTCCGGACGCGGCTCGGCCCGACGCGGCGCCTTCCCCCTTGGAGGCAGCCTGCGATCGGGCCGAGCCGTCCAACCAGCGATCAAGAAGCGCACCGGTCGTGACGGGGGTCACGTTAGACCCGGTGCCCGGTGCGCCACCAGTCGGCGCGCCACGAACGCCCCAGACCTGCGGCGGGTACCGTCGGCGCGATGCACTTCGGGGTCGCCTTCGCCAACACCGGTCCGCTCGCCGAGGGGCCCACCGCCGCCGCCTGCGCCCGCGCCATCGAGGCCGCCGGCTTCGAATCGGTATGGACCGTGGAGCACGTGCTGGTGCCCGCCGGGTACGAGTCCACCTATCCCTACGCCCGGAGCGGGAAGATGCCCGGCGGCGAGACGTGGGCCATCCCCGATCCGCTGGTCTGGCTCGCGTACGTCGCCGCCGCCACCGAGACCCTCAAGCTCGGCACGGGCATCTTGATCCTCCCGCAGCGCAACCCGGCCGTCACCGCCAAGGAGTGCGCCACGCTCGACCGGCTCTCCGGCGGCCGTCTCCTGCTCGGCGTCGGGGTGGGCTGGCTCGAGGAGGAGTTCGACGCCCTCGGAGTCCCGTTCGCCGGCCGCGGGGCCCGCACCGACGCCTCCATCGCCGCCATGCGCGCGCTGTGGACCGGCGAGGAGGTCGACCTCGACGACGGCTACCAGACCTGGAAGCGCGCCATCAGCCTGCCCACGCCGGCGAACGGCACCGTCCCCATCGTCATCGGAGGCCACTCCGAGGCCGCTGCCCGGCGCGCTGGCCGCCTCGGCGACGGGTTCTTCCCGGGCAAGGGCAGCAACGAGACCCTGGCCCACCTCATCGCCCTCATGCGCCGGACCGCCGAGGAGCACGGGCGCGATCCCGATGCGATCGAGGTCACCGCCGGGACGCCCGCCCTCGGTGGCGGCGACCCCCGGGGTGTCGTCGAGGAGATGGCGGCGCTCGGCGTCCACCGCCTCATCACGCCGCCCCTCGCCTTCGACGCCGACTCCGCACCCGACGCCTACGCCGCCTTCGCCGAGCGCGTCATCGCGCCGGCCTCCTGACCGGCAGGCCGGACGCCGGGGCGGACCGCTAGGAGCGGAAGACCTCGATGGGCTCGCCGGTGTTGACCAGCGACGGGAAGTACTCGGCGATGCTCATCGGGATGCGCACGCAGCCGTGGCTGGCGGGGTGGTCCGGCACCGACGCCGCACCGTGCACGGCGATGCCGCCGTTGAAGTACACCGGGTTGTAGAGCTTGCCGAGGGGCGCCTCGCGCCAGCCCTCGACCCGCCGGTTGAACGAGTAGACGCCTTCGGGGGTGAGGGCGTCGCCGCAGTTCTCCCCCACCTTCGTGTCCTCGCAGTAGGCGACGCCGCTGCCGGTGGAGACGTGGGTGATGAGGGTGGGCTGGCCGTCGCGCCAGACGATCATCACCTGACGGGTGAGGTCGACCTCGGTGTGGGTGGGGCCGAGGTTGGCTCGGAGCATCCCCTGGGCCGGCTTGGCGAGGATGAGCGCCTCGGTCTGCGGCCCGACCACGCCGTCGGGCGACAGGCCGTGGAGCTGCTGGAACGCCCAGACCGCCATCGTGGTCTTGAGTCCGAACTTCCCGTCGGGCTCGCCCGGGTCGTAGTGCTGGTCCTTCAGCGCCTGCTGGACGGCCTTGGAGCGCGTTCCCACCGAACCCGACCGGAGCAGCTCGCCCGCCGGCTCGGCCACCGTGGTGGGGTCGATGGGCGTCGTGGTGGTCGTGGTGGGCGCCTCGGTGGTGGTGGTCGGGGCGGCCGTGGTCGTGGTCGTCGCCTCGACCGTGGTGGCCGCCTCGGTGGGCGGGACCGTGGACGAACCGCCCGAGCTCACGCTGCCGCCCTTGGAACCCGAGCAGCCGCTGGCCACGAGCGCCACCAGCAGCGCACCGGCAACGAGGGACCGGCGCACCGGGGGCAGGGAAGGCATCGGACCAGTCTGGCAGAACCGGCACCCCCCGGAACAGGCAGCAACCCGCAGGTCAGGCGGGGCGTGGCCGCCGCCGCCTGCGCCATCGACCTACTTCGTGAGGCGGACGGCGTACTCGCGCGACGCCAGGAGCTCTTCGATCAGGGTCGTGTGGGCCGTCCCGGCGAGCTGCCGGTCGACCCAGGCCTTGGTCTCGGCGGCGGTCGGCACCCGGTCGAGCAGGAAGATGTAGGCCACCGACACATCGGTGTTCTGGGCCTGCTTGCGCAGGTACTCACTGGACTCGGAGAACCCGACCATGACCCCGCCCCGGCTCCGTTCCCCCCGGTCCAGCTTGCCGGTCCAGTAGTCGACGCCCTTCGGGTCGGCGGTGCGGCCCAGGACGTCGGTGTAGATCCGGGTCACGAACTGACGGTTCGTCAACGTGCCGTACTTGCGCTGGAACTCGCTCGACGAGGCGAACGAGTCGGCCATGCGGGTGAGGGTCCAGGTGCCGGCTCGGCGCCGCCCGATCCAGAACTCCAGGCCGCCGGCGTCGGGTGCCCGGCCCAGGAACGCCCGGTAGAGCCGAGCCGTCGGGTCCACGCTGGACGTGTTCTCGGGGCTCCGTCGCAGCGAGTCCACCAGCTGGGCGCGCGTGGCGGTACCGGCCTCCAGCTTGGTGACCCAGCTCGACGACTCGGCCGTGGTCGGCGGTCGGCCCAGGACGTCGCGGTGCTGGCGCTCCACCAGCGCGGCCCACGAGGCGAAGGGCGCGTACCTCGGCGCCGGCGGCGGGTGCGGGTCGAGCCAGCCGCTGGTCGCCGTGTTCCAGTGCGTGGCCAGGTAGCTGCCGGCCACCGGGGTGGCGGCGTAGTAGTCGTCGTTGTTGCAGTCGAACAGCGTCGCCTGCGAGGTGGGGCACACCTTGGTGATCACCTCGCCGGACCCGTCGGCGTAGCAGAGGAGGTCGCTGCCGTCGGTGCAGTGGCCGAACGCAGTGGCGTGCGGCGCACTGGTCTGGACGGCTCCGAGGGTGTGGATGAGCTCGTGTGCGGCCAGCGGACCGGTCCAGCAGGCCGGTTCGACGGCAGCGATCATCCCCCCGAGCGGCTGGGTCTCGTTGTTGTTGGTGGGACCGGCCTTGTCGTCGGGCATCACCTGTCCCAGACCGCAGAACGAGTCGACGGTGTCGGCGTCGTCCCAAGCCACCAGGTACTTCCGGTCCTTGGCGGTCAGGTTCTGGCCCTTGAGCGCCGTGAGCAGCTGGGCGAACGTGGTCACGTCGTTGCCGACCACGATGTCGAGCACGGTCGGCGTGCACGCCGAGGTGGCCGCCCAGCGCACCTGGCGGTCCCCGCCGGTCTTCGCCGCCGACTGCTGGAAGATCTGGTCGACGGCCGGGGCCCAGGAGCGCATCTTCACGGCCGTGGCGGCGTAGCGGTCCGTGGCGGCCCGACGCCGGGCGTAGACGAGCTGCACCCGTTTGCCGGCGGCGCCGTCGCCTACGCAGTTGACCTCGCCGTCGGGCGCGGGCGCATCGACGGAGGCCGCCCCTCCGGCCCGCCCGGCAGCCTCGGCGGCCGACGCCGCTCGTGGCGCCGCCACGACCACGCCCACGGCCATCACGGTCAGCGCAGCCGTCACGGCCACCCTGGCCGCGCCCGCGGACCGGCGAGCCCGGCATGTCATCCCTCGTTGCATCGTGCGGTCTCCCCCGGTGTCCCGTTCCGGTTCCCCGCGGGGCCGGTGTGCGGACGTTTCTCCATTCAAGTCGGCCGGGCGGCCGCGATCATGAACGCCGTGGGCTGCGTCAGGCGGTGGGCAGCCAATCGTCGAGGCTGGCCTCGTCCCAGCTGTCGGGGCCGTACACCGTGCCGGGCTGCGGGGTCATCAGGTGGGTGTCGCCGCCGGTGACGAAGTTGGCCGCCGTCTGCTCCCACGTCACCAGCCGGGCATCACCGGGCACCTCGTCGCTCAAACCGCGGGCCGCGTCGCGGGCGGCGCGGAGCTCGGTCTGGGCGGCGATGGACGTCGCCCACACCACCACGACCTCGTGCTGGTTGCCGAGCACCTCGTACGCGCCGGTGACCTCGTGGCCGTGCTCGCGCCACAGCGGCACCTGCTCATCGACCACCGCACCCAGGTAGTCGAGGCCCGAGCCCGGGCGCACCTGGAGGAGCTGGTGCACGAACAGCGACCCCTTCACCCCCCGCTCGGCGATCTCGGTCGTGGTCGGGCTGCCGGGCACACCCCCGCAGAGCCGGTCGAAGCCGCCGGTGCGCCACGTCGACGCCTCGTCCCACCAGTCGCCGTAGAAGGCGTTGCGGCGCTTCAGGTTGAGGCGGTCGACGTTGGCCGCCCACCCCTCCCAGCCCGCCGCACCCACGTCCCAGATGTTCACGACCTGGGGCCAGCGGCCGCCGCCCATCGCGCACACGAAGAAGGTGCCCTGCAGCGTGAGCATGTCGGGCATCACGTTCGTGGGCTCCTTGAGGGAGTGGGCCATGTAGTCGTACTGGCCCTGCCCGACGATGTCGATGGTCTCGTGCAGGTACAGGTGACGACGGGCCATGGCGGCAGACCGTACGCCGTCGGCGCCGGGCGGACCCGTGGGCGATGATCAGGCGATGGACGTCGGCCTCGCCTTCCCGCAGATGACCCCCGACCTCGACCGCGACCGGGTGCGGGCCTGGTGCCGAGCGGTCGACGACGGACCGTTCTCGTCGATCTCGGCGGGCGAGCGCATCGCCTTCGACAACCTCGACGGCTTCACCCTCTGCACCGCAGCCGCAGCCCTGACCGACCGCGTGCGCATCGGCTTCAACGTGGTCGTGGCGCCGTGGCACGCCCCGGCGATGCTGGCGAAGGAGCTGGCCTCGGTCGACGTGCTCTCGGGCGGCCGGCTCGACGTCGCCGTCGGGGTGGGTGGGCGGGAGCAGGACTACGACGCGCTCGGTTCGCCCTTCGCCGGCCGGTTCGGCCGCCTCGACGATGCGGTGGCGGAGCTGCGGCGGCTCTGGACCGGCGGCGAGGTCGTGGAAGGGGCCACCGTCGGGCCCGCCCCCGTCCAGGCCGGCGGACCGCCGGTGCTGTGCAGCGGCACCGGCCCCCGGTCGCTCGCCCGAGCCGCTCGCTGGGCCGACGGGCTGACCGGCTTCACCCTGGCGGCCGACCCCGCCGAGGCCGGCGCCACGTTCCGGCTGGCCGAGCAGGCCTGGGCCGACGCCGGCCGGACCACCCCACCTCGGCGCGTCACCGGGTCGTTCGCCGTGCTCGGGCCCGGCGCCGAGGACGCGCTCGCGGCCTTCGCCCGCCGCTACCTCGACGTGTTCGGGACGGGCGTCGCCGCCTGGCTGGCCGAACGCATGCCCCTTTCGACACCCGATGCCGTCCGCACCTTCCTCCTCGGCGTGGCGGCCGAGGGCGGCGACGAGGTCGTGCTGGTGCCCGGCAGCAGCGACCCGGACCAGGTCCGCCGCTTCACCGACGTCATCGAGTCGGTCCGAGCGGAACTGGGCTCACGACCCTGACGGCAGCGCCCGCCGGTCGAAACAGGCAGATCTCCTAGGCCTTGGCGGCGGAATGCTTCGTGGAGCGCCTCGAGCCCCCGGTGGCGGCGAGCGCAGCCACCGCCGGCGTCACCACCATGCCGCCGAACGCCCACATCGACCCGAACACCAAAGGGCGGTCGCCGCTCGGGAACGAGTCGATCAGCACGAAGGCCGCCGCGAAGCTCACCAGCCAGCCGGCGATCACCACGACCAGGCCGATCCCCGAACGGTCCAGCCGCCTGGCCCACCACACCGCTGCGCAGCTCGCCCAGGACATCGGCTGGCGGCCCGGGGGTTCGCCCCCAGATCCCGGTGGGGGGTCAGCGGGCCGGCTTCGCCTCGACGGTGGCGGTGCCGGAGCCCCAGTCGACGGTGATCCCGAAGCAGGCGCCGTGCGGACGGCCCACGACACCGGCATCGATGATCTCGAGACCCACGCCGGTGCGCTCGAGCTGAGCCGTCGCCCATCCCAAGGCGTCGCGACGGCTCGGGCAGGCCTGACGGATCGAGAGGAGCGCGGTCTCGAACGCTCGTGCCTCGTTCAACCTCGACAGGTCGCTCAGGCTGAACGGGCGGCGCGCGCTCGCTGCGCACCTGGAAGCACCGAGGATCACGGTCGGCGCCACGAGAGCGTGCGCCTCCGTCCCAGCGGTCCGGCAGACGGTCCACGACCGGTCGAGGTCGGTGCGGTCGGGCGAGGAGGTCGCCACCTCGCAGGCCCCGACCAGGTCGCTGAGCCGGAGGCGCTCGTGGAGGGCCCTGTCCGACGCATGGGCGCGGACGTCGTCTCGCCCCGCCGGAGCCTCGCAGCGGACGAGCTCGGCCGCGAGGACCGGTCGCCAACCGACGGGGCGCACGGGACCGCTGCTCGCGCCGTCGTCGACCACCATCGCATCATCGGCCCAATCGGGTCGTGCCAGATCAGCACCGAACATGACCACGGCCACCGATGCAACCAGCGCTGCGATCACACCGATCCACGCAGCTCGGCGCCTCTTCGTCGGGCGTCTCGCCGCAGGTGATCTCGGGCGGTCGTGGGCCATCGAGCGTGCTCCGGGGTGAAGAAGACCACAGCGCCGGCCGACGCCGCTCCTTCTTCAACACCCGACCACGGCTCCCCTTACGCAACCGCGCGTCGAGCAGCGGCGGCGGTCCTCACCGCGCGGTCCGAAGACCAGCAGCAGGGTTCGGGAGTGCCCGGGGCGGGGTTCGAACCCGCACGGCCCCGGAGGGCCTGAGGGGTTTAAGCCCTCTGCGTCTGCCAGTTCCGCCACCCGGGCCGGGACCGGCGTGAACGCTAGGCGGCGCCGCGCCAGGCCGCCTCGGCGTGGGCCTCGACCACGGCCTCCCACAGGGCGGTGCGGACGCGGGTGGCCGCGAGGCCGTCGAGCTCGTTGATCAGGACCAGCCCCTCGATCAGGTCGGCCACGACCGCCTGGAACGGACGGCCCCGGACGGCGACGGCGATGGTCGCCGCACCATCGGCGGTGCGCCGGACGGTTCGCTCGGCCCCGGGACGGCGGGGTGGCGAGCGGAAGCCGGGCACGACCAGGCCGCGCTCTCGTGCAGCGGCACCCAGGGTGCGGACGGTGGCGGCGAACTGGAGGGACGGGCTTTCCATGACTCCGACATCGTGCCCAGGGGGTCTGACAGCGAAGCCGCCGCGGACTCAGTCGTGGCCGGGGAGGCGCGGCGCCTCGGGGCGCAGCGGGCGCGTGACCAGGGTGGTGCGGCCGATGGCGGCCTTGCCGAACCTGGCGTGGACCTGGTCGAGGGCGGCGTCGAGCTGGCGGCGGTCCCTCCCGTCGAACGGGAGCGAGAGCTGGATCGCGCCGGCGTCCTGGAGGTTGGTGATCGACAGGCCGAGGAGGGTCACGCCGTCGGTGCGAAGCCGCGGCACCTCCGCCCGAAGGAGCCGACGGACGGCTTGGAGGAGGACGAGCGTCTCGTCGGTGGCCTCGACGAGCGTGTGGGACCGGGTGGCGCGGGTGAAGTCGCCGAAGCGCAGGCGGAGCACGACGGTCCGGCCCACCCGGTCCGCCTTGCGCAGCCGGCGCGACACCCGGTCGACCAGGCCGATGAGGACGGCGTCGAGGTCCTCGGTGGACCGGGGTCCACGACCGAGCGCCTGCTGCGAACCGATGGAGCGGCGCCGCCGGCCGGTGTCGACGCGGCGAGGGTCGCGGTTGTGGGCGAGGGCGAACAGGTGGCGCCCCGAGCCGGCGCCGAGCATGCCGACCAGCGACGGCTCCGGCAGCTCGGCTACCTGGCCGACGGTGGTGATGCCGCGCTCGTGGAGCTTGCGGGCGGTGACCGGGCCCACCCCCCACAGGCGCTCCACCGGCAGCGGGTGGAGGAAGTCGAGCTCGGTCCCCGGCGGCACCTCGAGCAGGCCGTCGGGCTTGCCGACGGCGCTCGCGACCTTGGCCAGGAACTTGCTGCAGGCGATGCCGACGCTGATGGCCAGCCCGACCTCGTCGCGCACCCGCTGGCGGAGCCGGACGGCGATGTCGCGGGGCTCGCCCGAGACCCGCCGCAGGCCGCTCACGTCCAGGAACGCCTCGTCGATGGACAGGCCCTCCACGAGCGGGGTGGTCTCCTTGAAGATCTCGAACACCGCCCTGCTGGCCTCGACGTAGGCGTCGAAGCGCGGCGGCACCTCGATCAGGTCCGGGCACAGCTTCCGGGCAGCCCGGCCGCCCATGGGGGTGGAGATGCCCATGGCCTTGGCCTCGTAGCTGGCGGCCAGGACCACCCCGCCGCCCACGACCACCGGCCGGCCCCGCAGGTGCGGGTGGTCGCGCTGCTCGACCGACGCGTAGAACGAGTCCAGGTCGGCGTGGATGATCGACGCGGTGGCGGTGACGTGCATCGAACACATGTTCGCATGGAAACGTCCCGCTGTCACGTGCCGAGAGGAGGCGTACGCTCCCCCGCTGTGCCGACCGCGACCTCGCCCGAGCTGACGCCAGCGCAGCAGCGGACGCTGAACGACCTCGGCGCGGCGGGCGCGCCGAAGCCGGTGTTCCCCGCCGGGCTGCGCGACCGGCTGCGCGCCGACCTCCAGGCGGGCCTCGCACCCGTCCTCGCCGACCTGGGCGCCGACGAGCAGCTCGTCTTGTCGAAGCACCAGCTGTCGCAGGTCCACGGCTGCGAGGCCCGGTACCTGGCCGAGCTCGACGAGCCGTTCGCGCCCTCCATCCCGATCGTCCGGGGCAGCGTCGCCCACAAGGCCGTCGAGCTCGGCATCCACTGGCGCGGCGAACCGATCCCGCTCGAGCTGGTCGACGAGGCCATCGCCCGCCTGACCGAGTCCGACCTCTGGATGGCCGAGTTCCTCCAGGGCTGCACGGAGGCGGAGATGGCCGAGCTGCGCGCCACCTCGGGCGACCGGGTGTCGAAGTTCTTCGAATGCTTCCCCCGCCTCAAGCCGGCGTGGCGGCCGGTCACCGAGAGCAGCCAGTACGTCGAGCTGCTCGATGCCCGGGTGGTGCTGAAGGGCAAGGTCGACCTCACGCTCGGCGTGGCCACAGCCGGACCCGAGGGCGGGCAGGCCGGCAAGGTCGTGATCGACCTGAAGACCGGCGCGCCCAACGCCCGCCACCGCGACGACCTGCGCTTCTACGCCCTCCTCGATGCGCTCCGCCTCGGGGTCCCGCCCCGCCTGATCGCCTCGTTCTACCTGGACATGGGCGAGGCCCAGACCGAGCCGGTGACCGAAGGGATCCTCGACGCGACCGTGGCCCGGGTGGTGGACGGGGCGAAGCGGATGGCGCTGCTCCAGACCGGTGCCGCCGCCCCCGTGTACCGGCCCAGCTTCTCGTGCCGGTGGTGCGTGGCGCTCGGGACGTGCGACACCGGCAAGCGATGGCTCCTCGACGAGACGGACTTCGACGACGACGCCACGCCCTGACGGCCTGATGGCCCGATGGCCTGATGACCCGAACCGCCCACCCGGCCGACCGGGCCGGCTTGGAGGGCGGGTCGCAGGGCCGCGGTAACCTCGTGGCCTATGGCCGACGAGGACGCGACGGACGAACCGCAGGGCCCGCGGACCACCACGGCCGAGATCGTCCCGCTCCGGCTGCCGCCCGTCGCCGACGAGGAGCCGGAGCCGCTGGAGGACCCGCGGACGGGCGACGTCGACGAGTGGGGCCGCTCCGAGCGGGTGCGGGCGCTCGTGCGCAAGGCGTACGACCCCATGTACCGGAACTGGTTCCGGGCCGAGTGGGATGGCCTCGACAAGATCCCCACCGAGGGCGGCGCCCTGCTGGTGGCCAACCACGCCGGTGCCATCCCGTCCGACGCGCCCACGATCATGCACGGCGTCGAGACCGAGCTGGAGCGCCCCGTCTACGGGCTGGCCGACCACTTCTTCAAGAGCGCACCGGTCGTCGGCACCCTGTGGTCCCGCACCGGCGGCGTGGTCGCCCATCCCGACAACGCCTACCGCCTGCTCCACGACCAGAACCAGCTCGTGCTGGTGTTCCCCGAAGGGTCGAAGGGCCCGGGGAAGACGTACAACGAGCGCTACCGGCTGCGGCGCTTCGGCCGGGGCGGGTTCGTCGAGATCGCCATGCGCGCCGGCGTGCCCATCATCCCCATCGCGGTGGTGGGGGCCGAGGAGTCGATGCCGATCCTGTTCAAGGTGCCTTCGGTGGCCCGGGCGCTCGGGGCCCCGTACTTCCCGGTCACCGCGAACATGGCGCTCGGCCCGCTCGGCGCCCTGATCCACTTCCCCGCCAAGTTCAAGCTGCGGGTCCTGGACCCGGTCACGTTCCCCGACGTCGAGCCCGACCAGCCCCGCTACTCGCGGAGCCGGATCATGGACGAGTCCGAGGCCATCCGCCAGCAGATCCAAGAGGCGCTGTTCGACATGCTCCGCCAGCGCCGCTCCGTCTGGTTCGGGTGATCGACCATGGGTAGGCGAGTCCTCGTCACCGGACTGTCCACGTTCTGGGGCGGGCGCGTCGCCCAGGCCCTGGAAGCGGACCCCGACGTCGACGTGATCATCGGGCTCGACACCCGCGAGCCCACCGTGAAGCTCGAGCGCACGGAGTACGTGCGCTCCGACGAGAACTACTCGATCCTCTCCCGGATCGTGAAGGCCACGGGCGTCGACACCATCGCCCACACCTTCCTGGTCGTGGACTCCACCACGATGTCGTCGCGGGCCATGCACGAGATCAACGTGATCGGGACGATGAACCTGTTCGCCGCCGCATCGGCTGCGGGCAGCACGGTCCGCAAGGTCGTGGTGAAGTCGGCTGCGCTCGTGTACGGCTCGTCGCCGAAGGACCCGTACTGGTTCCGCGAGACCGACCGGCGGGTCGCCCCGGCCCGCACCCGGGTCGAGCGGAGCCTGCTCGAGGTCGAGAGCTACGTGCGCGACTTCGCCCGCGACAACCCGCACGTGGTGCTCAGCCTGCTGCGCTTCTGCAACGTGGTCGGGCCCGACATCACCACGCCGCTCACCCGGGCGCTCCGGCTGCCGCTGGTGCCGAAGGTGGCCGGCTACGACCCCCGGTTCCAGCTGGTGCACGAGGACGATGTGGTCGCCGCCCTGCTCTTCGCCATCGACCGTGAGGTGCCGGGCATCTACAACGTGGCCGGCGACGGGCAGATCCCGTGGAGCGAGGTCATGACCATCGCCGGCAAGCGGGGCATCCCGATGCCGCCGTTCGGCATCGGGCTGGCCACCGATCCGCTCCAGCGCCTCGGCCTGGTGGACTTCGCGCCCGAGGTGATCGACCTGCTCAAGTACGGCCGCGGCATCGACAACCGGGCCTTCAAGGACGCCGGGTTCGCCTACGAGCACACCTCCGCCGGCGCGGTCGAGGCCTTCGTCCAGGCTATGCGCCTGCGCGACACCGTCGGCAGCGACGAGGTCGACTACCGCTACGAGGAGGACGTGGAGACGTTCTTCCGGCACTCCCCCGCCGTCGTGCGCGACACCCCGCCCTCCTGACCCCCACCGCCGGGCTGGCTGGCAGACTCGCCCCATGAGCGAGCCCACCATCCGTTCCGAGATCGTCGACGGGGTCGGCGTGGTCACGCTGGCGGCGCCCGCCCGGCGCAACGCGTTCGACCTGTCGATGTGCGACGAGGTGGTGGCTGCGATCGATGCGCTCGAGGCCGACGCGTCGGTCGGGGCCCTGGTGGTGACGGGCGAGGGATCGGCGTTCTGCGCCGGCGCCGACCTGTCGCACCTCGGCGCGGCGTCAGACGGTTCGGCCAGGGAAGGGCTGCTCGCCGTCTACGAGGGCTTCCTCCGCTTCGCCCGATCACCGCTTCCCACCATCGCCGCCGTCAACGGCGCTGCGGTCGGGGCCGGCATGAACCTGGCCCTGGCGTGCGACGTCCGCCTCGCCGGCGGGTCCGCCCGGTTCGACACCCGCTTCCTCCAGCTCGGCATCCACCCGGGCGGCGGGCACACCTGGATGATGCGGAACATCGTCGGGCCGCAGGCCACCGCGGCCACCGTGCTGTTCGGCGAGGTGCTGTCGGGCGCCGATGCCGAGCGCGCCGGGCTGGTGTGGCGCTGCATCCCCGACGACGAGCTGCTGCCATCCGCGCTCGAGCTGGCCGGGCGGGCCGCGGCGGCGCCGCGAGAGCTGGTCGAGCGGATCAAGGCGACCATCGGCGACATGGGCGCCGTCACCAGCCACACCGAGGCGGTCGAGCGGGAGCTGGGCGACCAGGTGTGGTCCATCGGCCAGCCCGCGTTCGCCGAGAAGCTCGCCGCCCTGCAGGCCAAGATCGCCGGCAGCTCCTGACCGTGGCCGATCCCCGGACCCCGGATCCCGACCTCGACGCCATGGCCGAGCAGCTGCGAGCGGCGCCGCGCCTGGCCGCCGACCGGGTCGCCGAGATCGTGCTGACCCTGGCGGAGCACCGCGACCGCCGGGTGATCGCACCGCTGATCGACCTGATCGCGTCCCGGCGGGTCGACGAGCTGGCGGTGCGCGCTGCGGGCTGGCTGGCGGACCCCGCCCTGCACCCGGCGCTGGTCCAGCTGCGGTCCACCCGCATCGGCGACCTCGGCCCGGCCGGCTACTGGGAGCAGGTCGACCGGGCGATCGGCCGCTGCCGGCCCGATGCCGCCGAGCAGGCCGAGGGCATCGAGGTGTCGCTGCTCGCCGCCACCCAGGCGTCGCTGCTCGAGTCCGGGGCGGCGGCGATGGAGGTCGGTCTCGACGGCGAGTACCCCGTGACCGAGGTCGTGCTCCGGCTCGCCGAGCGAGAGCGCCGCCACGCCGTCTGGAACTTCGACGAGACCGCGCCCGACGACCCCTGGACCCTGGACCGGGCGTTCACCCTCTACCGCATCGCCAACCTCGCCAGCTGGGGCTGACGAGCCGGTCTAGGTTTCCTGACGGTCCATCAGGAACGAACACGAGTGCAGGGGACGAACGTGACCGAGAACTTCGCTGGTGCCGCCACGCTGTGGGAGCTGGTCGAGCAGCGGGCGGCCGCCACGCCCGACGCCCTGCTGCTGATCGACGAGTCGGGACGCACGCTCACCTGCCAGGAGTTCCGCGACCGGGCCGAGCGGGCCGCCGCCGGGTTCGCCGGACGGGGCGTGCAGGCCGGCACCCGGGTCACGTGGGAGCTGCCGAACCGCTTCGAGACGGTGATCGCCAGCTTCGCCCTCGCCCGCCTCGGGGCCATCCAGAACCCGATCCTCCACTTCTACCGGCACAAGGAGGTGGGCTACGCCATCGGGGCCACGGCCGCCGAGTTCGTGCTGACGCCCGGCACCTGGAACGGCTTCGACTTCACCGCCATGGTCGACGAGCTCACCGCCGACCTGGCCGTCAGGCCCGTGGTCATCGACGTGTTCGCCGATCTGCCCGATGCCGACCCGTCCGAGCTGGCCGACGTCCCTGCTCCGCGCGATGGCGACGAGGTCCGGTGGATCTACTTCACCTCGGGCACCACGTCGGACCCGAAGGGCGTCCGCCACACCGACCGCACCCTCATCACCGGCGCCAACGGCCTCGCCGTGGCCCTCGACATGAGCGGCGACGACGTCGGATCCATCGCCTTCCCGTTCAGCCACATCGCCGGTCCGGACTACTTCGGCACCATGCTCATCGCCGGGTTCCCGGCCGTGCTGTTCGAGGCGTTCGCGCCCGCCACCGCCATCCCGGTGCTGGCCGCCAACGGGGTCACCATGGTGGGGGGCGGGACCGCGTTCTACCAGATGTACCTGGGCGAGCAGCGCAAGTACCCCGCCACCCCGATCATCCCGACGCTTCGCAAGATGTCGGGCGGCGGGGCGCCGATGCCGCCCGAGATCTACGAGGAGATCAAGCGCGAGTTCGGGGTCAAGACCTGCCACGGCTACGGCATGACCGAGTGCCCGATGATCTGCGAGGGCTCCCCCCACGACACCGACGAGCAGCTGGCCAACACCGTCGGCAAGCCGGTGGTCGGGCTCGAGATGCGCATCGTCGCCGAAGACGGCACCGTCGCCGGCCCCGACGAGGACGGCGAGGTCCGGCTCAAGGGACCGATGGTCTTCCAGGGCTACACCGACGCCGCCACCACCAGCGAGGCGTTCGACGAGGACGGCTGGTTCCGCACCGGCGACATCGGCCACCTCCGCCCCGACGGCCACGTGGTGCTCACCGGCCGGCTCAAGGACGTGATCATCCGCAAGGGCGAGAACATCTCGGCGGCCGAGATCGAGAACCTGCTCTACGCCCACCCGAAGGTCGGCGACGTCGCCGTCATCGGCCTGGCCGACCGCGAGCGCGGCGAGCGGGTGTGCGCCGTGATCGAGCGCGTCGCCGGCACCTCCCCCGACGAGGACCTCACCTTCGACGAGATGGTCTCCTACCTCGGCGAGCACCAGCTCGCCCGGTTCAAGACCCCCGAGCAGCTCGAGGTGGTGGACGCCCTGCCTCGCAACGAGACGCTCCGCAAGATCCTCAAGTTCAAGCTCCGGGAGGAGTACGCCACCAAGCCCTGGCCCTAGGGACTCCCGAGTGGACCTGGGCGGCGCCGGACCGCTCAGGGCTTGGCGTCGGCCCAGGTGGGGATGATCGAGGTGTCGGCGAGGAAGCGGACGCTGCGGTCGGGAGCCCACCTCGCCGCGGCCTCCTGCAGGGCGTCGTCGACGAGCGCAGCGGCGGCCTCGCCGTGCTCGGCAGGGACGTGGACGAGCAGCTCGTCGTGGAGGCACAGCACGACGGTGGCGCCGATGGCCCGACCGCGGGCGCGCACCGTCACGGCCCACACCTTGAACAGCTCGGCGGCGGCGCCCTGCACCATGGCGTTGCGCCCGTAGCGGCCTCGGGCGGCGGCGCGGGAGCGGGCCTCCCGGTCACCCATCGACCCGGGCTGGCCCGGCTCGCCCAGGGCAGCGGACCCCATGCGCACGAGCCGACCCCCGTAGGTGCGCAGGTCCGTGCCCACCTGAGCGGTCTCATCGGCGGCGTCGAGGTAGCGCATGGCCACCGGGTACGAGCGTCGCAGGCCGACCAGGGCCCGCGCCCCCTCACCGGTGGTCTGGCCGTACATGGCGCCCAGCACGGCGACCTTGGCGGTGGCCCGGTCGACCCCGAGCTCCGTGGCGACCGGGGCGTACAGGTCGTCGGCCTGGGTGGCGGCGGCGAGGGCCCCGTCGCCCGACACGGCGGCGAGGACCCGGGGCTCGATCTGGCCGAGATCAGCTCGCACGAACACGTGGCCCGGCTCGGCCACGACCCCGCCTCGCAGGTCCGCCGGCATGTTGTGGAGACCCGCGGAGGCCGTCATCCGGCCGGCGGCGCCGTCGGACCCGGACCACTCCCCCCGGAAGCGCCCGTCGGCCCCCAGGTTCTCGTCGAGCCAGCCGTAGCCGAACGTCGTCTGGACGCGCTCGGCCTTGCGCCAGGTGAGCAGCGCGTCGACGAGCGGATGGACGTCCCGCAGCCCTTCGAGCCGCCAGGCCCGCGTGTCGGGCACCTCGACCCCCACCATCCGCAGCATCGACTTCACCTGCGACGGGCTGCGGAGGTCGAACACGACCCCCTCGGGCACGTGCCGCAGCACCTCGGCGTCGCGGGCATCTCGAAGCTCCGCCGCTTCCTGCGGCGAACGCGGCCGAGGTCCGACGTAGGCGCTGACCAGGGCTTCCATCGCCGCACGGTCCATGGGAAGCCCGTCGACGGCCAGCTCGGCGCACAGCAGCTCAGCGGTGGATTCGGCGATGGCCGTCCGCATCGCCGTCGGCCGGTCCGCGTCGGCCGCCACCTGCTCGACCGCCACCTGCTGGAGCCCGACGACGTCGGCGAGGGCGTGGGCCCACGGGCCGAACCGGTCGAGGTCGTCGGCCCACTCCCCCGCCGCCCAGGTCGGGCTCAGGTGGCCGTCGGACCGCACGGGCCGGTCACCGTCACCGTCGTCAGGCGCGCTGAACAGGTCCGCGGGACCGGTGGTGGGGAGGTCGGTGGCCGAGAGGCCGTGCAAGCGAGCCCACACCCGCGCCGGCTCCGCCCGCCACCCGCCGAACAGCAGGCGGTGCACGGCCGCCACATCCCAGCTGCGGGCGAGGCGGGTCCCGTCCCTCGCGAGCGCCACCGCCGTCGCAGACGACCACAGGCCCCAGCGTGGCGACAGCTGGTCCTCCAGGGCCTGCACCAGCGCGGCCGGATCGTCGGTCTCGATCGACCAGGCCTCCGCTCGACCGGGGATCGCCAGCCCGATCCCCAGGTCCGGCGCCACCGTCAGGGCCACCACGTCGCCCCGGCCCACACCGGCCGCCCGCAGCTGGACGGCGAGGTCGGCGGCGTCCACGGCACCGAACCTAGGCCCGGTCAGGCCAGTCAGGTCGGGCTGAGCCACTGGGCGGCCAGCTCGTCGCGGCGGGCCTCCCACTCCTCGGAGGTGATGGCGTAGCGGACGTGGTCCTCCCAGACGCCGTTGATCTCGAGGTAGCGCACCGCCGTGCCCTCGTTGCGCAGGTCGAGCTTCTCGACCACCCGCCGGCTGGCGGCGTTGCGCGGGATGATCGACACCTGGATGCGGTGGAGGTGGAGCTCCTCGAAGGCGAAGCGCGCCAGGACCATCACCGCCTCCGGCATGATGCCCTGACCAGCCCACTTCTCGTCGATCCAGTACCCCACGTAGGCGTTCTGGAACGGTCCCCGCTGGATCGACGACAGGTTGATCTCGCCGCAGAACGCGCCGTCGACGAAGATCCCGAAGCCGTAGCCGCTTCCCAGCTGGCGCTCGCGCTGGCGGGCGCTGCACCGCACGGCGAACGCGTCTCGGTCCTGGGTGGTGTCGGGCTGGTGGGGCAGCCGCTGGGGCTCCCACTTCAGCAGCCAGTCGGCGCAGCGGACCCGCACCTCGCGCCACGAGGCGAAGTCCGACAAGACGAGGGGCCGCAGCATGACCCGGCGGCCGAAGAGGGTGCTGGTGCGCTCCATCGCTCCCGTCCTCCAGGTCACCGGGCGTCGCGGACGGCGGCGATGGTGGCGGGGTCTTCGAGCGAGGACAGGTCGCCGGGGTCCCTGCCCGCCGCGGTGGCCCGGATGGCCCGGCGCAGCACCTTCGCCGAACGGGTCTTGGGCAGCGAGTCGGTGAAGCGCAGCACGCTGGGCTTGAAGCTCTTGCCGAGGGCGTCGGCGACGACGGTGACCAACTCGGCGCGCAGCTCCTCGGTCTCGGTGATCCCGGCAGCTGGCACCACGTAGCACCAGAGGGCTTCGCCCTTGACCTCGTGCGGCACACCGATGGCCGCAGCTTCGGCCACCGCGGGGTGAGCGACGAGCGCAGACTCGACCTCCGCTGGGCCGAGCCGCTTCCCGGCGATCTTGATGGTGTCGTCGCTGCGGCCGCGGAGGTACCACTGGCCGTCGTCGTCGATGAGCGCCCAATCGCCGTGGACCCACACGTCGGGCCAGCGGTCCCAGTACGTCTCGAGGTACCGCTCGGGTGCCTGCCAGAGGCCCCGGGTCATGCCGGGCCAAGGGGTGGTGCAGACCAGCTCCCCGACCTCGCCGCGCACCGGCCGGCCCGCATCGTCGAACACGTCGACGCCCATGCCGAGCGCCGGTCCGCCGAGGGTCATCGGCGTGAGCGGCTGCACGGGGTGGGGCGAGAGGAAGCAGGCGCCGACCTCGGTGCCACCGGAGATGTTGATGACGGGGCAGCGCCCGCCGCCGACGACCTGCGAGAACCAGCGGTACGGGGTCTCGTTCCACGGTTCGCCCGTGGAGCCGAGGATGCGCAGCGCGGAGAGGTCGTGGGCGGCGACCGGGTCGTCGCCGTGCGCCATCATCGCCCGGACGAGGGTGGGGCTGATGCCGAGGATGGTGACGGCGTGGTCCTCGAGGAACGACCACAGCCGGTCGGTCCCGGGGAAGTCCGGCGCGCCCTCGAACAAGCACACGGTGGCCCCGTTGGCGAGGGTGCCGACGATCTCCCAGGGGCCCATGATCCAGCCGAAGTCGGCGAACCAGAACAGGCGGTCACCGGGGCGGGCGTCGAACTGGAACGCCACCTCTTCGGCGATCTTCACCGTGAACCCGCCGTGGACGTGCACCGAGCCCTTGGGCTTGCCGGTGGTGCCCGAGGTGTAGGCGATGAAGAGCGGGTGCTCGCTGTCGACCGCGACCGTGGGCACGACCACGTCGGTGGGCTCGGGCCAGCTCACGGTGGTCACCCGGCCGTCGACCGACGCCGCCACCGGGCCCACCCGGGGCACCACGACGAGCGTCTCGACGGAGTCGACCTGGGCGATGGCGTCGCGGGCGGTGGCCAACATGGGCACCGGCTTGCCCCGTCGGTAGAAGCCGTCGGCGCACAGCAGCGCCTTGGCACTGGCGTCTTCGAGCCGCACGGCGATGGCGTCGGCCCCGTAGCCGGAGAAGACCGGCAGGAACATGGCGCCGAGCTTGGCGACGGCAAGCGCCGCCGCGACCGTCTCCACCAGCATCGGCAGGAAGATGCCGACGGCGTCGCCCACCCCGATGCCCCGCTCGCGCAGCAGCAGGGCCAGGGCGTCGACGTGGCGGTCGAGCTCGGCGTAGGTGAGGATCCGGACCTCGCCGTCCTCCCCCTCCCAGCGCACGGCCTCGGCGTCGGGCGATTCGGCGACCCACCGGTCGAGGCAGATGGCGGCGAGGTTGGTCTGGCCGCCGGTGAACCAGGTCGCCCACGGGACGCCCTTGGAGGTGTCGAGCACCCGTTCGTAGGGCGTGGCGAACGGGATGCCCAGGAACTCGACCACCGCGCCCCAGAACCACGACGGATCGGCCAGGGAGCGGGCGAGCAGGTCGTCGAAGGTGTCGATGCCGTGCGCCGCCTGGAACCGCCCGACGTTCGTCTCGGCCACAGCGGCGGGGTCGGGGGTCCAGATGGGGGCGGTCATCGGCCTCGCACGGTAGCCCCTGGTCCTCAGGCGAGGAGCGAGAGGGCGAGCCCGTCGAGGATGTCGGCCTCGCTGCACAGGATCTCGTCGATGCTGAGGCGGCGCAGGATCGCCACGAGGGCGCAGCAGCCGCCCACGATCACGTCGGCCCGGGCTTCCTCCAGCCCGGGGTTGTGGATCCGGTCCGCTCGGCGCTCGGTCGCCAACGTGCGGAACACGTCCTCGACGGCGTCCTTCGTGAGGCGGAAGTGGTGGATGGCGTCACGGTCGTACTCGCCGAGGCCCTGCTCCACGGCGGCGACGGTGCTCACCGTCCCGGCCAGGCCGATCACGGTCTGCACCGCGCCGAGCCCGGGGAACGCCCGCTGCACGTCCTCCAGCCAGGCGTCGGTGTAGCTGATGGCGGCGGTGAGGTCCTCGGGCGCGGGCGGGTCGGTGGTGAGGAACCGCTCGCTCAACCGGACGCACCCCACATCGAGCGAGAGCTGCCCGTCGATCGCGCCCTCGGGTCCGGTGGTGCCGATGACGAACTCGGTCGATCCGCCGCCGAGGTCGAACACCAGGAACGGCCCGAGGGCGGGGTCGACGTCGGCGGTGGCCCCGGCGAACGAGAGCGCGGCTTCGTCGTCGCCCGACAGCAGCTCCGGGCGGACCCCGACGGCCGCCTCCGCGGCGTCGAAGAACACGTCGCGGTTCGACGAGTCCCGGCTGGCGGACGTGGCGGTCATGCGCACCCGGCCGTGCGCCACGCCGAGGCGGTCCATCGCGGTGCGGTACTCGGCCAGCACGGCGACGGTCCGGTCGATCGCCTCGCCGGCGAGCGCGCCGCGCTTGTCGACGCCCTGGCCGAGGCGGGTGATCCGCATCAGCCGCTCCACGGTGACGAGGACGCCGTCGTCACCCGCCTCCGCCACGAGCAGGCGCGTCGAGTTCGTCCCGATGTCGATGGCGGCCACTCGCTCGCTCATCCGTCGATCCTCTCACGGTCGCCGTCGCCGGCAGCCAGGTGGTCTGCGACCCACCGCCCGACGGGGTCGTCGCCCCCGGCGAGCCACCAGCCGTAGTGGGCGTGCAGGCACTTCACGCCCACCCGCGTGCCGCCGACGCCGGCGGATGGGCGGGGACCCTCCCACCCCTCCGGCAGGGCGGCGTCGCGCTCGGCCCGGTACTCGTCGTGGGCGGCGGCGATGACGTCGAGCCCGATCTCGTCCTCGACCCGGTGCACGCCGCCGCGGCTCTCGATCCGGCTGACCATCGTCCGCTCTGGTTCGCCGAGCAGCCAGTACCGGGTGGGCATCGGCCGGCCGTCGTCGAGGAGCGGCTCGTTGCGGATGACCACGGGCGATCCGTCCTCCACGTGGCGGACCACGATGGTGAAGGCGCCGCCCGGCGGCCGGCCGAGCAGCTTCGCCACGGCGGCCACGTCGGCCTCCGTGGGCTCGTCGTCGACGACGACGGTCGGGGGCAGGGGATCCACCATGGGACCGAGGCTACGACGGCGCCCCTCTCGGCCCCCAGGCGTGGTTCACTTGGTCCACACCCCCGAGCGGGTCGGGGTGCCACCGATGAGGGGGACCGGATGCGGGCAGGACGGATCATCACGGCGGTGGCGGTCGGGCTCACCGCGATCGGCGTCGGGCCGCTGGCGCGCCCGGCGGGGGCTGCCGTCGTCACGGGGTCGTCGGGCGGCAACACCGTGGTGGTGAACGCCACGGGCAACGAGACCATCACGCCCGGATGCAACGGCAGCGGCAAGGTCGCCATCAACAACGTCCAGGTGAGCCCGGCGGTCGACTGCAGCGCGCTCATCCAGCTCACCGTGACCGGCGACGGCGGCAACCAGGGCCTCTATCCGGGGGCCCTCGACGGCAGCTCGTTCGTCGCCCACCCGAAGGTGGTCGCCAGCCTCGGCGACGGCGCCGACGTGTTCCAGGAGACCGCGAACAACGACAACGTCGACATGGGACCGGGCGACGACACCGTGACCCTCTTCTACGGCGGAGCCGCCAACACCGGCATCGAGCTCGGCGCCGGGACCAACGACTTCGTGTACTTCACCGCGTCGGGGCTCGACGACACGATCACCGCCACCTCGGTCAACGCCTTCGCCACGGTGGCCCAGTCGGACCCGGACGGCGGCGGATCCACCACGTTCGCTCACGGCGAGCGCCTCACCGTGCAGGCCCTCGCAGGCGACGACACCATCGTCACCACCGCCGTCACCGCGGCCTCCTCGCTCACGTTCCTCGTGCTCGACGGCGGGGCCGGCGACGACACCATCAGCGACGGGGCCCTGAGCGCGGCGCTCTACGGAGGCGCCGGAACGAACACCCTCACCGGCGGGGCCGGGACCGATTCGTACTGGTCCGAGAGCCAGACCGACGTCGTGAACGGCAGCGGCGACGGCGCGCCGGAGTACGTGTACGACACCGACGGCCCGCGCTCGGGCGGCCGGACGCTGAGCGGCTTCACCAACCTGGACGGCTACACCGTGCAGGCCCACCAGGGCGACGTCGTGATGCGCATCCGTCCCGGCACCGCCGGATCCACCCTGTTCACCACCAGCCTCACCCGCACCGGCCAGCAGGTGGTGCCGGCGGCGTTCGGCAAGGTGACCCTCGGACAGAGCTACGTCGGTGCTCTCCCGCACCGGGGCCTCGCCGACGTGGTGGCCGGGCCCGACGCCGCCGAGATCACCCTGCCCAGCACGGGCGGCGGGCTGCTCGACGTGACCATCCCGACCGGCGCGTGGGAGACCGACGTCGCCGGCCAGAACGTGTCGATCGCGTCGGGCTACGCCACGATCACCGCCAGCTACGTCCCCGATGCCGACCACCTCTCGGTCCACTCGCCCTGGACGGACGAGAACGAGGGCTACGCCCACCGGCTCTACCGGGACCTGGACTTCCGGTTCCTCTCGAACGCCCAGCGGGCCCAGGTCGGCGACCAGATCACGTCCGGCGCCAAGTCCCGGGCCGCGGTCGCCCAGGGGATCATCAACTCCGACGAGTACCGCGGCCTCGACGTCGACCGGGTGTTCCTCAAGTACCTGCGCCGGGTGTCGGACCCCGGCGGCCGCACCTACTGGATCAACTCGCTCCGCAACGGCAAGGCGCTCTGGCGGTTCCGGGCCCAGCTGTTCGGCTCGAACGAGTACTTCACCAAGGCGGGCGCCACCAACGCCTCCTACGTCGAGAAGGCGTACACCGACGTCCTCGGACGCACCCCCGACCCTTCGGGCAAGGCCTACTGGACCAACAAGTTGGACAACGGCGCCGACCGCGGCTCGGTCGCCCTGCAGTTCATCAACTCGCCCGAAGCCCGGCGCCGCCTCGTGGACGACCAGTTCCTGCGGTTCATCGACCGTCTGCCCACCGCCGAGGAGCAGGCCAACTGGGTGGCCGCCCTGCCGAGTGCCAACGGCGAGCAGGCGATGATCGCCGCCCTCGTGTCGGGCGCCACCTACTACAACCGCTCCTGAGGTCGGCACCGGATCACCGGTGCCGACCTCGGCGGCCCACGCTCGGCTAGGCGAAGCGGGCGCGGTACTCGGCGCTGGCGAGGATCTGCTCAGCGAGCGGTTCGCTGCATCCGACCCACCACCATGGCGGTCGGCCACACCCGGTCTCGATCACGGCGCGGTCTGCCGTGACCTCAGCTGCGGTCGGGAGCCGCCGAAGCATGCCGTGGCGAAGGTAGACCGAGCGAAGGCTCGGGTTGAGCCGCACGATGTGCTCGCTGGAGTACGCGAAGTGCTCCACGAGCCCGCCCCGGCTCAACCGCTTCTTGTCGAGCTTGGCCGTCCAGTGCGCCAGCCCGGCGGCATCGGGGCCGCGGCCGAGGACGTTCTGGTAGACCCGCTTCACGAAGGCGGAGTTCGTCAGCGTGCCGTAGCGGCGCTTGAACTCGGACGACGCTGCGAAGGCAGCCGACATCTTCCCGGTCGACTCGGTGCTGAGGACCCGCTTCCGCCAGTACTCGAACCCGGCGAGGTCCGGCGTGCGCTGGAAGTACGCCTGGTACATGGCATAGGTCGGGAACGTTCCATCGTTCAGCTCCGTGGCCTCGGCGATGACCATGGCCGGCGTCGTGCCGGCGATCAGCCTCGCTTCCCGGTCTTCCCGCGCCTCCGCCGTGGGGGTGCCCGGCCCGAAGTCGCGGAGCTGCTGGCGGACGAAGGCTTCGGAGTCTTCGAACGGCGCCAGGTCGGCGGGCTGGAGGACCCCGGAGCGGCTGGACTCGGTGCCCGCGCCGGCCCCGGTCAGGGCGGCGACCGAGAACCGGTAGGCGGTGCCGTTGACCAGACCATCGATCTTGTGGGCCGTGGCACCGGCGGGGACCGTGTAGCTCGCCGCCGGGGTGGCCGATCCGGCGTCGAAACGGGTGATGCGGTAGCCGGTGATGGTCTGACGTCCGGTGTCGACGGGCGGGGTCCACGCCACCGCCGCCCAGCCGTTGCCCACGAGGTAGCGATCCGGCGCGAGTCGCGGCGCAGCGGGGGTGCTGGGCGCCCCGGCGGTGGCCCAGCCGAGGTCGCGCAGCATGCCGAGCCCGATGTCACCGGGGTCGTGGATGGCTTCGCCGTCGTCGAGCTTCGGGGTCATCAAGGAGCTGGGGTGACCCGGCCCGAAGGCCGCCTCGTCGAGGTGGACGATCGACGAGCCCGGCTTGAACTCCCTCGGGGCGTAGATCTTGGGAGGCCGGCCGCCAGCGGCAGCGGTCGCATCCGCACCCGACCAGGTGAGTGCGTCGCTCACGAACGCCTCTCGCAGGGCAGCCGAGTAGTTCGGGAGGCTTGCGAGCGGGGAGCCGCCAGCGTCGGTGACCAGCCGGTCGTACGCGTAGCGGTGACCATCCATCGTCCACAGGCTCGCGTAGGGACCCTCGACGTTCGCCTGCGCACCACCGAAGCCGAGGCCGTGGCCGATCTCGTGGAGGACGACCGTGGTGAAGTCGTAGGCCTCGGCCGGGACCCGCCCGTCCTCGCCGAAGTACCAGTCGATGTCGGCCGCACTCGAGAAGGCGGCGTAGATGTCGGGCTGGGCCTTGTCGAGGTCCTGGTGGGCCATCGAGTTCGCCAACGCCGCCGGGTACCAGGTGTCGCGCTCGCGCGCTCCCGGGAAGTTCTGCGCTGCGCTCCCTTCCATGGCCCCGCCCAGCACACCAGGACCGAGGTCTTCGAAGTTGGCTTCGATCCGGATCACCTCGCTCGACACCACGAGCGTCGACCACAGATCGACTGCCCGCTGGAACGCCGCCCGGGCCTCGGGGGTGAAGCCCTGGTACGTGACCTCGAACTGGGTGCGGACACCGTTCGCCCTCGCCAGCGACGACGGCCGAGCCTGGACCCGGGCGGTCGCCGGCGTCGACGAGGCGCGCAGGTACACCCGCTTGCCCGGGCGGGTCGTCCCGGGATCCGCAGCGGACGCCGCCCGCTGCTGACCGGCTCGTGATCGAGGCGCACCCGATGCCGGATGCGCCAGCAGACCGGCTACGAGCACGGCACCGAGCAGCAGCGCTGCGGCGCCTCGGCGCTGCCAGCCGGATGGTGATGGCGGATGGCCCGCCTTCGGCGGACGGCGATGGGAGATGCGGGAAGACATGAGGCTCCTGGAGCGTCGACGATGGATACCCGTCGTCAACCCCGGACGCTCCACCTCTTTACGGCCCCCCGCCCGTGACACTTGGCACCGCCGCAGGACGAGTCCGCTGATCGGCGTCCTCGCCTGGTTGGCGCTAGTAGCTCTTCGGCAGGCCGAGGACGTTGGTGGCGATGTAGGCCTGCACCAGCTCCTGGCTGACCGGGGCGAGGCGCATGAGCCGGGCCTCGCGCCAGTAGCGCTCCACGTGGTACTCGCTGGCATAGCCCATGCCGCCCAGCGTCTGGACCGCCTGATCGGCCGCCCGGTACCCCGCTTCGGCGGCCAGGTACTTGGCGGTGTTGGCCGCCTCGCCGCACGGCAGGCCCTGGTCGTAGCGCCACGATGCGTCCCGGATGGCCAGCTCGGCGGCCCGCAGCTCCATGTGGGCCCGGGCGAGGGGGAAGGCGATGCCCTGGTTCTGGCCGATGGGCCGGTCGAACACGACCCGCTCGTTGGCGTAGGCCACCGCCCGGCGCAGCGCGGCGCGCCCGGTGCCGAGGGCCTCGGCGGCGATCAGAATGCGCTCGGGGTTGAGCCCGTCGAGCAGGAGGCGGAACCCGTCGCCCTCCTCGCCCACGCGGTCGGCCAACGGCACCGGCAGGCCGTCGTACACGACCTCGCACGACACCACTGCGTTGCGGCCCGCCTTCGCGATGGGCGTGATCTCCACCTCCGGGCGCACCTGCCCGTCGGCCTGGAGGTCGGCCAGCAGGAGGGTCATGCCGTCCGTGGGTCGGGCTGCCTCATCTCGGGCCGTCGTGCGGACGAGCAGCAGCACCTTCTGGCAGTGCGGCGCCTTGGTGGTCCAGATCTTGCGCCCCCGCACCAGGTAGTGGGAGCCGTCGTCCGCCAGGGTCGCCCGGGTGGTGATGCGGGAGGTGTCGGTGCCGGCATCGGGCTCGGTCACGCCGAAGCACACGTGCAGCTCGCCTGAGGCCACGGCGGGCAGCACCCGGGCCTTGAGCTCGTCGGACCCGTGCTTGATCACCGGCCCCATGCCGAAGATCGACAGGTGGATGGCCGACGCGCCGTTCATCGCCGCGCCCGACGCCGCCACCTCCTCGACCACGATCGACGCCTCGGTGATGCCCCGGCCGCCCCCGCCGTAGGCCTCCGGGATGGCGATGCCGATCCAGCCGCCGTCGGCCATCGCCCGGTAGAAGTCCCACGGGAACTCGTGGTCGGCGTCGCAGCGCCGCCAGTAGTCGTCGTCGAACCCCGAGCACGCCCGTCGCACCCCCTCCCGGATCGCCTCGTGATCGGGATCCGGGGCGAGGTCCAACCTCAGCTCGCTCCGAGGGCGCGCTCGACGCCGGTGAACGGCCAGCCCTCGGGGAGGCCGATGGGATCGGTCGCCGCCGGCAGGATCGGGAACAGCTCCTCGCCGGGGTACACCCAGCCGAACTCGGCGGTGGCCGTCTGCTCGATGTACTCGTCGGTCTTGAACTTGTCCGTCAGCTGCTTCGTGGTGGCCCGTTGGGCGCGCACCTCGTCGAGCTCCTGTTGAGCTGCGGCGGCCTCCTTGCGCTGGGCCATCCAGGACCGCGTGGGGAAGACCGCGAACAAGAGGACGGCCACCAGCATCACCGTGACCACCAGTCCGGCCAGGGCCCGGCGACGGGCCTTGATCTTCCCTCGCGACACCATCAGCCCTGGCGCTTCTGGTTGAAGGCGGCGGCGCCGAGGAAGGCGGCGGCATCGCCGAGCTGCTCCTCGATGCGCAGGAGCTGGTTGTACTTGGCGACCCGGTCGCTGCGGGCCGGGGCGCCCGTCTTGATCTGGCCGCAGTTGGTGGCGACGGCGAGATCGGCGATGGTGGCGTCCTCGGTCTCACCGGAGCGGTGCGACATGACCGCCGTGTAGCGGTTGCGGTTGGCGAGGCTCACGGCCTCGAGCGTCTCGGTGAGGGTGCCGATCTGGTTGACCTTGATGAGGATGGAGTTGGCGCTCCCCTCGGCGATGCCCCGAGCGAGGCGGGTGGTGTTGGTGACGAAGAGGTCGTCACCGACGAGCTGGACGCGATCGCCGATCTTGGCGGTGAGCGAGGCCCAGCCGTCCCAGTCCTCTTCGGCCATGCCGTCCTCGATGGACACGATCGGGTAGCGGTCGCACAGGTCCGCCCAGTAGTCGGCGAGCTCGGCGCCGCTGAGGGTCCGGCCCTCGCCTTCGAGCACGTAGGCGCCGTCGCGGAACACCTCGGAGCTGGCGGGGTCGAGGGCGATGGCGATGTCGGTGCCCGGGGTGAAGCCGGCCTGCTCGATGGCCTGGACCAGCAGCTTCAGGGGCTCCTCGTTGTCGGCCAGGTCCGGGGCGAAGCCGCCCTCGTCGCCCACCGCGGTGGACAGGCCCTTGTCGTGGAGGACCTTCTTGAGCACGTGGTAGGTCTCGGTGCCCCACTGGAGCGCCTCGGAGAAGCTGGCTGCGCCGACCGGCATGACCATGAACTCCTGGAAGTCCACGTTGTTGTCGGCGTGGGCGCCGCCGTTGAGCACGTTCATCATGGGCACGGGCAGCACGTGGGCGTTGGTGCCGCCGACGTGGCGGTAGAGCGGGACGTCGAGCTCGATGGCGGCGGCCTTGGCGATGGCGAGCGACGCGCCCAGGATCGCGTTGGCGCCGAGGCGGCCCTTGTTGTCGGTGCCGTCGAGGTCGATCAGCGCCTGGTCGCACTCGCGCTGGTCGAGGGCGTCGCGACCCTCCAGCTCGTCGTTGATCTCGCCGTTGACGCTGGCGACGGCGATGGTGACGCCCTTGCCGCCGTAGCGGTCACCTCCATCGCGGAGCTCGGCGGCCTCGAACTGGCCGGTGGACGCACCCGACGGCACAGCAGCGCGGCCGACGGCCCCGGAGTCGAGAAGGACCTCGACCTCGACCGTGGGGTTGCCACGGGAATCGAGGATCTCGCGGCCGGTGACGCTATCGATGGTGCTCATTGCGGTGTGGGTGCTCCTGGGACAGGTGGAGAAAAGCTACCCCTGCGGACCCGGTGTTTCAGGGACAGGGTCAGGCATGGTGCCGAAGGGTGAAGCCCACCCCACCAGCCCGTCCCCCCGCAAACCGGTCCGCTCAGCCGGATACGAACGTCCCCTTGCTGGCCGCCTGGCAACTGGCATGCTCATGAGCGGGGGCCGACCGAACGGAGCACATCGCCCAGGGTCCCCCAGTCCGAGGGTGACTGGCCAGACCGGCGTGACCCGACCCTCGAAGACGAGCCATGACGAGGCGCCTGCGGGGTCACGAGCTCTGGGTCCCGGTTAACACGGCGATCGACAGCACCGTCGCAACCAGACCGGCGACGCCCAGGCCCAGTCCGACCTGCATGAGCCGTGCATCGAGCCTGCTCGTGGCCCGTCGATGCCAACTAATGAACAGCACGACCGCGATCAGCGAGCCGACCCCGTAGCCCCAGAGCAGGGCAGCCCCGAACACGATCCCGCCCCTCCAGGGAAACGGCTGCGACCCAGCGGCGGGGCCGCCCGATGCCTCCTCGGTGATCATGCCGGCCGCCGAAGGTGTCGCGAGGCGGAGGAGAGCGAGGTGGCGAGTGCGCGGCGGATCGAAGGATGGGTAGACACGGAAACCTCCAATGAGTTGCATGGAAACGGCGTGACGTGCCGGGGCAACGGATGGGGTGGCGATCCGTTCTGATAACAACTACCGTATAGCGACGAGTCGTGTCAAGACCGAACGCGCAAGGCCCGTCCGACGTGCTCCGGGCAGGTCAGCCGGGGGGCTGGGCTTCGACGGCCTGGGCTCGGGCGCGGAGGCGGGCGGCGGCGGCTCGGAGCTCGGTCTCGGGGTCGATGTCGCCGTCGGCGGTCCGGGCGGCGGCCACCAGGGCGAGCAGCTGGCCGCCGAGCGTCTGGTCGTCGGGATCCGGGATCACCTCGAACGTGGCGGCCTTCTTGGCGACCTTGAGGGCGTAGAGCAGGGCGGGGAGGTCGGCGGGCATGCCGTCGAAGACCGAAGCCCGCCCCTTCTCAGCCTTCTTGATCTGCTCCCAGTTCGCCACCACGTCGTCGGCACCGTCGACCTCGACCACACCGAAGACGTGCGGGTGGCGGTGGACGAGCTTGTCGTGCACACCCCGGGCCACATCGCCGAGCCCGAAGAACCCGGCCTCGGTGGCGAGCGTGGTGTGGAACACGATCTGGAAGAGCAGGTCGCCCAGCTCCTCCTCCAGGTGCTCGTACGCACCGGGGTGGGTGTCGGGGCCGCCCTCGCCCACTGCGGCCAGCGCCTCGAGGACCTCGTAGGTCTCCTCGAGCAGGTGGCGGGTCAGCGTGCGGTGGGTCTGCTCGGCGTCCCACGGGCACTCGGCGCGCAGCTTGGCCACCAGCTGGACGAACGCCGCCACCTCGCCGGCCACCGGCTCGGCCAGCTCGGGGATGTAGACCGACGTGAGGTGGTCGGGCTCGAAGGACCGGTCCAGCTCGGCCCACTCGACCGTGACCACCGACTCATCGGGCAGGCCGAGCCGCTGCAGCACCACCACCGGCGTCTCGGGGAACGGGTCCACCGCCAGCTTCAGGTCCGACAGCACCCGCTTGTTGTGGCAGTGGGCCACGAGCAGCGGCCCGCGCTCCCCCGCCGCCGCCACCTCGAAGCGGTGGCCGTCGATGAGGCGGACCCCCTCCTCGTAGGGGTCGACGCCGAGGCGCACCCAGGCCAGGTCGGTGAACGACAGCCCGGCCAGCACCTCGACGGCGACCCGCCCTTCGTCGGCGGCGGCGACGAGCAGGTCGACCGTCCGCTCGAGCACCCGGGGCGAGCCGGGCACGGCGTAGAGGACCTCGTCGTGGTCACCCGCCGCGGCGATCAGGTCATCGACGATGCGGGCGTAGACCTCGTCGAACGTGTCGGCGGCCTCGTAGTGGTGGTCGAAGGTGGTCGCACCGGCCACGAGGTGCGCGGACGGGTGCCGCTCGGTGCGCACGAAGCGCGCCGCCTCGGGCACCCGGTCGATGGCCGCCAGCGTCCCGGCGGTGACCAGGGACGGGTCACCGGGTCCGAGCCCGACGACCGTGATGCGACCCACGGCTCAGGAGCCGGCGACGACCGGCACGGGCACCGTGGTCGCTCCGGCGACGGTGGTGGTCGTGGTGGGCGGCGCCTCGGGCGGCACGACCTCGAGCGCCTCTGCGTCCCACGTGCCGAAGCGGGGATCGACGGTGACGTGGGCGAACCCGTCGATCTGCTTGCGCACCCAGGCGTCGATGTCGGCCTGGGCCTGGGCGGTGAACTGATCCTGCACCGAGGCGGCGATCTGCTCGCGCACCTCGTCGAACGAGGCCGTCTTGGTGGAGTCCACGACCAGCACGACGAAGCCGCCACCGGTGTCGAGCGGACCGAGGATGGAGCCCTTCGCCAGCGACGCGTCCTCGCCGAACGCCTGGGCGATGGTCGCGGTCGCATCGCACTGGGGGGCGGCCTCGGCGCCCATCACCTCGCCGGCGACCGCAGCGGCGTCCTCGCCGGCGCGGATCCGGTCGGCGGCGGCGGTGGCGGCCGCTTCGTCCTGGGTCTGGAGCACGTACGAGCAGACCTGGTCGAAGGAGCGCTTCTGCTGCTCGTAGACCTGCTGGAGCTGGGCCTCGTACTGGGCCGCGGCACCGGTCAGCGCGTCTTGCAGGTCCTTGGGCACGAGGCGCTGCAGCGCGTAGTTCGCCGCCCCGCCGCGGAGGTAGGTGTCGCGGACGACCTTGCCGGACTCCTTGTAGCCCGTGCGGGAGGACAGCTGCTCTTTGGCCTGGGCGCGGTCCTCGTCGGTGATCTTGCCGCCGGCCTCGGCCACCGCCTCCTCGTAGAGCTGGCTGATGATCAGCTCGGTGAGCGCCTGGGAGCCGGCCGTGGTGGAGTAGGTGTACTCGCCCCGCTCGAACGGTGCCCGAGCCTGGACGATCTGCGCCTCGAGCTCCTGGGTGGCGGCCGGATCCGCACCGGCGCTGGAGCGGGCCTCGTCGATCTGGGCCTCGAGCATCTTCTTCGAGCCCTGGACCATCTGGTCGACGGTGGCCTGGGAGATGCGGGTGTCGTTCACGGTGGCCGCCGGCGGGGTGCCGACCAGGCCGGTGCCGCCCGAGCAGGCGGACGCTGCAAGTGCGAGCAGGGCGGTCAGGGCGACGAGGCCGGCTCGGCGGGCAGAGGTGCGACGCGGTTCCACGGGGACAGGATGCTACGCCCCAGCACGCCGCCGGGAATCGGCAGGCGCGAGCTCGTGGAACGGGAGCGTGGGCGGGGCGGGGTCCGAACGCGGCGCACGCCGGCTCGCATCGGACTAGAACCCGTTCTCATGTCGACCCAACCCGATGCGCCCGCGGCCAAGCTCGGCGGCCCGGCGGAGCTGCCGTCCGACCACATCACCACCTCGACGCGGGACCCCGAGGAGCTCGGCCGCCGCATCGAGCGCTGGCTGGCCACCGTGCTCCCCGCCGGTGCCGAGCCCCACGTGTCCGACGTGGTGAGCCCCGAGGGCAACGGCATGTCCTCGGAGACCCTGCTGTTCCACGCCGCCTACACGGTCGATGGCGAGCACCTCGAGCGGCGGTGCGTCGCTCGCATCGAACCCGAGCTCGACAAGATCCCGGTGTTCCCCACCTACGACCTGGCGATGCAGTTCGACGTCATGTCGCTGGTGGCCGAGGCCACCGACGTGCCCGTGCCCGAGACCCTCTGGTTCGAGTCCGACGGGTCCATCGTCGGCGCCCCGTTCTTCGTGATGGGCCGCGTCGACGGCGAGGTCCCCCGTGACGTGCTGCCGTACACGTTCGGCGACAACTGGGTCGACAGCGCCACGCCCCACCAGCGGGCGCAGATGCAGGCGTCGGCGGTCGACGCCCTGGCCGGCGTCCACCGGATCACGCCCGAGACCCACGACCTGTCGTCGCTGCAGTACGACCGCCCCGGTGCCACCGCACTGGAGCGGCACCTCGCCGAGTGGGAGGCGTACCTCGAGTGGGTCGTGGGCGAGAAGCGGTCGCCGCTGCTCGACGAGTGCTTCGCCTGGCTTCGGGCCAACCTCCCCGCCGACGTCAGCCCGGACTGCCTGTCGTGGGGCGATGCCCGCATCGGCAACATGATGTTCGTCGACTTCGAGGTCGTCGCCGTCCTCGACTGGGAGATGGCCGGCGTGGCCCCGCCGGAGATCGACCTCGGCTGGATGGCCTACCTGCACCTGTTCTTCCAGGACATCTCCTCGTCCCTGGAGCTGCCGGGTCTGCCCGACTTCATGCGGGCCCAGGACCTTGCGGTCACCTACGAGGCCGCCACCGGCCGGGCGCCGGGCGACCTCCGCTGGCACATCGCCTACGCGGCGATGCGCCACGGCGTGATCATGCGCCGGGTCACCGAGCGGGCCGTGCTCTTCGGCGAAGCCGTCGAGCCCGCGGACCTCGACGACATGATCATCCACCGCGACACCCTCCGGGCCATGCTCGACGGCACCTACTGGTCCCAGATCGGCGTCTGACCTGGATCCGGGCCTGGTGGGGCGGGTGGTAGGTGGGCCTATCATCCCGAGGTGAACGCTGCCGCTCGATCCGCCCGCATGTCGCGGGTCGGGTGGGGGGCGGTCGCCCTCGTGGCGGCGGCGGCCGCGGTCGTGCCCGTGCTGGCGGTGCTGGGCGGCGTCCTCCGACCGAACACCGAGGTGTGGCGCCACCAGTGGGCGACGCGCCTGCCGGGCGAGATCGTGTCGTCGCTCGTGCTGGTGGGCGGGGTGTGCACGGCGTCGGTCGTGCTGGGGGTGGGCCTGGCGTGGCTGGTGGGTGCCCACGACTTCCCCGGTCGCCGCTTCTTCTCGTGGGGCCTGGTGCTGCCCCTGGCCATCCCCGCCTACATCCTCGGCTTCGTGGTGACCTCGGTGTTCGGGGTGGCCGGACCGATCCAGTCGACGTGGCGCGACGCGTTCGGCCGGAGCGCGTGGTTCCCCGAGGTGCGGTCGATGCCGATGGCCATCGCGGTGTTCACCCTCACGCTCTACCCGTACGTGTACCTCACCTGCCGGGCGTCGCTGCGGGACTCGGCGGGCGACTCGTTCGCGGTGGCCCGGTCGCTCGGCGCCGCGCCGTTCGAGGCGTTCCGGCGCGTCGTGGTCCCGATGCTCCGGCCCGCCATCGCCGCGGGTGCGGCGATCGTGGCGATGGAGACGCTCACCGACTTCGCCACCGTCCAGTACTTCGACGTCGACACGGTCACCGTGGGCGTCTTCCGCATCTGGCGCGGGTCCTACGACCGCGACGCGGCGGCGGAGATCGCCAGCCTGGTGCTGGCGTTCGCGTTCTTCGCCATCGTGCTCGAGCGGGTGTTCCGCGGCCGGGCGCGCTTCGCCGAGGTGGGAGGACAGGGCGCCGGGTTCCAGCGCCACCGGATCCGGGGCGCCAAGGGCTGGGCGGCCACGGCGGCAGCGGGATCGGTGGTCCTGCTGGCCTTCGGCGCGCCGGTGTACCAGCTGGTGCGCTGGGCGTGGGAGGAGCAGCACAGCGAGCGGGGCACTCCGCTCACCGACCAGTTCGGCGGCTACCTGCGCCACAGCGTGAGCCTCACGCTCACCACCGTGGTCCTGTGCGTCAGCGTGAGCCTGCTGGTCGTCAACGCCCGCCGCTTCGTGCCGAACCGCTTCGTCGGGGCGGCCCGCCGGTCCGCCACCATCGGGTACGCGGTGCCGGGGCCGGTGGTCGCGATGGGCGTGATCATCACGCTGGTGGCGGTGGACTCCGCACTCGACCCGTTCGGGCGGGGGCTCCCCGGGACCGTCGCCACCGGCTCGTTCCTCGCACTGGTCTACGCCTACGGCGTCCGCTTCCTCGCACCGGGCATCACGAGCACCGAGTCGGGCCTGGACCAGGTGCCCGACGACCTCACCTCGTCGGCCCGCTCGCTCGGCCTGCGACCGTGGTCGGTGCTGCGGCGGGTCCACCTGCCCCTGTCCCGAGCGAGCCTGCTGACGGCGGCCATCCTCGTGGGCGTCGACGCCCTCAAGGAGCTGCCGATCGCCCTGCTCCTGCGGCCCATCGGCTTCGACACGCTTCCGGTGTGGGTCTACAACCTGGCCTCGGAATCCCGCTTCCGGCAGGCCGCGCTGCCGGCGCTCGCCATCATCGTCGTGGCGCTCATCCCCGTGGCGTTGCTCTCGCGGGGTCTCGATCGGAGGAGCACATGACCACCACCGATGCCGACCGGCCCCTGGAGGTCCGGGGCGCCAAGAAGTCGTTCGGGTCCGTGGTGGCCGTCGACCACGTGGACCTGGAGCTGGTCGAGGGCGAGCTGCTCGTGCTGGTGGGACCGAGCGGGTGCGGCAAGTCCACGCTGCTGCGCTCGATCGCCGGCCTGCACGGCCTCGACGAGGGCCAGATCATCGTGGCCGGTGAGATCGTCGACGACGGCCGGGCCGCCGCCGCTCCCGAGCGCCGGCCGGTCGGCATGGTGTTCCAGGACCATGCGCTGTTCCCGCACCTGACCATCGGCGAGAACGTGGGCTTCGGCATCCGCAGGCAGCCGAAGGACCAGCGCCGCCAGAAGGTCGACGAGCTGCTCGCCATGGTCGAAATCGGTCACCTCGCCGAGCGGTACCCGCACGAGGTGTCGGGCGGCGAGCGCCAGCGGGCCTCCGTGGCCCGAGCGGTGGCGCCCGAGCCGCGGCTGCTCCTCCTCGACGAGCCCTTCGCCGCCCTCGACCCGAACCTGCGCAGCCAGGTCCGCACCCAGCTGGTGTCGCTGCTGCGCACCACCGGGACGCCGGCGGTGTTCGTCTCCCACGACCAGGCCGAGGCCATGGCCCTCGGTGATCGGGTCGCCGTCATGCGGGCCGGGCGCATCGAGCAGATCGGCACCGGGCCCGACGTGTTCGACCGGCCGGCCAACCGCTTCGTGGCGGGGTTCATGGGCGAGGCCGCGTTCCTCCCCGTCACCGGCGATGCCGGCCACGGGTCGTGCGAGCTCGGTCCGATCGACGTCGGCGAGCGGCCCGGGCCGAGTGATGCCGTCGTCCGCCCGGCCGACGTGGCGCTGGCCATCGACGCTGCGGGCACCGCCGAGGTCATCGGCGCGGAGTACCAGGGCCCGACGTGGTCCTACGAGGTGCGCCTGGCGTCGGGCACCACGGTGCGCTCCACGCAGCCCCGCTCCGTGGCGCTCGCCGAGGGCACCCGGGTGCGCCCGAGCCTCGCCACCCGCACCCCGGCGCTGGTGGACCGGGACGGGTAGCGGGAGGCGCCTGGTACCGCGTGTTAGGCGTGGCTAACATCGCCGGGCCGTCCACGAGAGGACCCCCAGTGCACCGCAAGCTCCGCCCCATCGCCGCTGCCACCATCGCCATCGCCCTGCTGGCCACCGCGGGCTGTGCCGAGTCCGACGGCGGTTCATCCGGAGGCGGCGACGCCGAGGGCAAGGTCCTGCACGTGTACTCCGGCCGCCACTACGACGTGGAGAAGGCGTTCCAGCAGTACGAGGACGAGACGGGCGTCAAGATCGAGTTCCTCACCGGCAACGACGCCGAGCTCCGGGAGCGGATCGCCGCCGAGGGCGAGGACACCGAGGCCGACGTCTACATCACCGTCGACGCCGGCAACCTCGCCAACGCCGCCGAGGACGGGCTGTTCCAGCCGATGGACTCGCCCACCCTCGAGAAGGTCATCCCCGAGCAGTACCGCGACCCCGACGACCTGTGGTTCGGGCTGGCGCTGCGGGCCCGCACGATCATCTACAACACCGACGCGCTCGACGAGGACGAGGTCCCGGAGAACTACGAGGACCTGGCCGACCCGGAGTGGAAGGGCCGGGTCTGCATGCGGAACTCGACCAACGACTACCAGCAGTCCCTCGTCGCCAGCATGATCATCCAAGACGGCAAGGAGAAGACGCTCGAGACGCTGAAGGGATGGTCGCGCAACGCCGAGATCTATGCCAACGACACCGAGATGATCCAGGCCATGGCCGCCGGCGCCTGCGATGTCGGCATCGCCAACCACTACTACCTGGCCCGTGAGCTGGAGCAGGACCCGGACCTGCCCGTCGACCTCATCTGGGCCAACCAGGAGACCGGCGGCACCCACGTCAACATCTCCGGCGGCGGCATCACCAAGTACGCCGGGAACCCCGAGCTCGCCCAGGACTTCCTAGAGTGGCTGGGCACCGACGGCCAGAGCGTGCTGGTCGACAGCAACCACGAGTTCCCGGCCAGCACCGAGGCCACGCCCGAGCCGTTGATCACCGAGGAGTTCGGGCTGGACTTCGAGGCCCAGCCCCTCGACGCCAAGAAGATCGGTCAGCTGAACCCGGAGGCCGTCGAGCTCATGGATGAGGCCGGGTTCGGCTGATCCGGGCCTCCAGGTCGTCGAGTGAGCCGCTCGTCAGGTCCGCCACCAGCGGGTCGCCGCCCTTCGCACCCTCGAGCCCGTCCTCCCCCACGCGGTAGCGCCCCTGGGCGTTGACCACGATCCACGCTCCGGTGGTCTCGTCGCCGGTGGCGGTGAGGAACCAGATGCCCTCATCGCCCTCCTGGCTGGGCACGGCGCCGTCGATGACGAGCGGGCGGCCGTCTTCGGTCCACCCCCCCTCCTCCACCAGCAGCGACGCCACCTCGCCTTCGGGCGAGCCGCTCAGGATCTCATCGACGTCGAGCGTGAGCAGGCGCGACTGGATGCGCCCCGCCCCCGGCTCGCCGAACCAGCGGCCCCGCTCGGCCGCGGTGATCCGCCCCCGCACCACCAGGTCCGAGGCGTCGACCAGCTCCTGGAGCGAGGTGTACGCCGGGGCGTCCGAGGTGACCTCGACGGCGTCCGCCGCCACCTCGGTGGGAGGCGTGGCCGGCGCCGATCTGCGGGAGCCGGCGTCCTCGCCGGACCCGGCGAGGGTCACCGCACCGGCGACGACCGCGACGAGCACGGCGAGCACCGGGACGGCCCAGCGCCAGGCGCGCGTCGGCGGGGCCGCGTCAGGAGTCGCCGTCGGAGTCACTGAACGTGATGGTGACGCCGAGCTTGGTCGCAACCTCGGTCGAGAGCAGGACCTTCAGCTCGTCCACCGCCTTCGACGCCGCATCGATCGCTTTCGGATCGTCGAACGCGTCGGCCACGGCGTCGGGCAGCGCGGCCAGGGTCTCGTCGGCCTTGGCCTGCGCGTCCACCAGCCGGTCGGCGGCATTGGCGTCCTTGGCGCCCACGAGCGCGGAGATGCCGTCCGAGCCGTCGCCGGTGAGCGCCGAGATGCCGGCGAGCAGGGCCTTGCGCTCGGCCAGGCGCTGGTCGGCGGGGCCGCCGACGCGGGACGCATCGAGGTCCTCGACGCCCGAGGCCGCCGCCATGTCGCGGAGGCCCATCCCGTCGATCTCGGTGAGGCGCTGCGTCGCCTCGTTCACCAGGGCGGCGACGGAGGACTGGGGACCGCCGTCGAGTCCCTCCACCAGCTGCTCGCCGGCGTCGCCGCTGGTCCACTGCTCGATGACGGGGGCGGCGGCCTGGACCATGAGGGTGGACACCGATGCGGCGTACTCGCACCGGCGGGCGCCGGCCGCGGAGGTGAGGGCCTCGGTGCCCTCGCCGAACAGGGCGATCTCCGCGGCGTAGAGCCCGCGGGCGGCGGAGCCCTCCTGCTCCATGGCGGCGACGTCGACCGGGTCACCGCTCTCGAGCAGCAGCGAGATCACCCGCTCGCGCGCCGCGAACCCGATGTCGCTCATGAGCCGGGCGTCGAGCGCTGGACCGACCCCCGCCGCCCGGGTGCCCTGGTACGCGGTGGCGGCCTCGCGCCAGGCATCCTGCGCGGCGACGAGGTTCGCCTCGGACGGGGAGGCGCAGAGCTCGCCGGTGGCAGCCTCGAGGCCGTCGAGGCCGGAGCCCAGCGCCTCGTAGGACGGCACGATCACGTCGTCGGCGATCCCCTGCAGCACCGCGCCGACCTCGACCGGTTTGGGCGCCTTCGTGGTGGTGGCCCCGCCGCCGCTGTCGCTCGAGGTGCAGGCGGCCAGGGAGATGGAGCTGCAGACGAGCAGCACCGCAGCGGCGCGGCGGATGGTGGGGAGCACAGGGATCACAGGGACTCCAGGAAGGTGATGACGGACTTCCGATCCTTCGCCGGAAGGTCCTCGAACCGGTCACGGGCGCCTTCGGCCTCGCCACCATGCCAGAGGATCGCCTCTTCGATGGAACGGGCGCGGCCGTCGTGCAAGAAGCGGGTGTGGCCGTTGACGGTCTCGACCAGGCCGATGCCCCACAGCGGCGGGGTGCGCCACTCCGTGCCCGATGCGTCGCCGTCGGGCCGGTCGTCCGCCAAGCGTTCGCCCATGTCGTGGAGCAACAGGTCCGAGTAGGGGCGGATCACCTGGTCGTTCAGCGCCGGGATCGCCGAGTCCGACCCGGTCGTCAGCTCCGAGGTGTGGCACGACACGCACCCGATCTCCTCGAACGCCTGCTGGCCGGCTGCCGTGTCGGGCTCACCCACGTCGCGTCGGGCCGGCACGGCGAGGGTCCGGGAGTAGAACTCGATCTTGTCGACCTTGTCGGCGTCGATCTCGGGGTCACCACCGCTCCTGGCATCGACGCATCCCGTCTGGGCCGGCATGCACGGCTGGTCCGGGTGCTCGTCGGAGGTGATGCCGATGTCGTTGGCGAAGGCCTCGGTCGTCTGCTTGCGAACGGTGGGCACCGCGGCCTTCCACCCGAAGCGTCCGAGGACCTCCTCGCCGTCCTCGCCCTCGACCAGGTGCGGCCGGCCCGAGACGCCGTCGCCGTCGGTGTCGTCGGGGTCGGCCAGTGCCTCGATGGTCTCGGCCGGGACGTTCTCGAGCAGGCCGACGCCCATCATCGCCGGCGCCACGCGGGGCGACACCACGATGTCGTCGATCGCCTTCCCCTCGGGGGTCACCAGCCGGTAGGTGGGCGCACCGAGGGAGTACTCCGTGCCGTCGGGGTACCTGCCCGGCTCCTCGGTGACGTCGATCTCGACCGAGCCTTCCGCCGGGACCTTGCGGATGGCCCGGTCCTGGAACTGGTTCCCGTAGTCCGGGTGGGGCTGCGGGTTCCCGTCCTCGTCGAGGACGCTGAGGCGGATGAGCAGGCCGCGGGTGGGGTCATCGGGCTCGGTGGGCGGCTGGCCCCGGCCGTCCTCGAAGTGGCACGACGAGCACGACTGGGCGTTGAAGATCGGCCCGAGCCCGTCGCGTGCCACGGTCGACGAGGGGGCCATCACCCAGTTCTGGTTGAAGAAGCTGTTGCCGACGGCGAAGTCGCGCCGGCCCTGGCTGTCGAGCGCCTCCATGCCCTGGGCGAAGGCGGTGGCGCCCTGGTTGACGGTGGTGCCGTCGGCGCCGCCCTGGTCCTGCAGCTCCTGGTCCGTGGGTGCGGAGGAGGTGGTGGCGGTCGTCCCATCCGAGCGGGAGTCGCTGGTGCAACCGGCGAGCAGCCCGCCGAGCACGGCGAGCGCGAGGATCCCCCGCGCCACGCGGTGCCCGGTCGGACGGTTCATCGGTGACCTCAGATCTCGAGGCTGACTTCGTAGCCCAGCGCGGCGCCGAGGGCGGCGATGGCGTCGCCCTGGGCCTGCAGGTCCTCGATCAGCTGGTTCATCTTCTGGGGCCCTTCGGCGTCGTCATCGCTGAGGATGATCTCCTCGAACGTACCGAGTTCCTTCAGGCTGCCGGCAAGCGCGACGTTCGCATCGAGCTGGGCGACGAGGTCGTCGTTGAGCTCCGGATCCACCTCGGCGACCACGTCGGCCAGGGACTGGCCGTCGACCCCGTCGTAGGTGGCGGTGTAGGCCCGCTGGATGCCCGTGGCGTTGTTGATGACGTCGGCCATGGTGTTGTCCGAGAAGCAGGAGTGCTCGTCTTCTTGCTCCTTGGTGTCGAGGGCGACGGCGATGCGCTCGCCGGCGAGCTCACCGGCCGAGAGGGCGCCCATGCCGCGGAGGATGTTGGAGACGGCCTGGTGCGGATCGTCCAGGAACTCGGTGCGGTACTCGCCGCCATCGGGGTTCCACTGCTCGGTGACGCCTTCGAGATCCGAGACCAAGAGGTCGGTGACCTCGGTGAGGTAGGCGGCACGGCGCTCCGCCGTGGGCGAGGTGCGGTAGTCGGTCACCGGGCGCTCTCCGGGGCCGGTCTCGGAGAGGTCCTGGCCCCAGAGGAGGAACTCGATGGCGTGCCAGCCGGTGGAGATGTTGGTCTCGCCGCCCTGCTCGTTGGCCTCGACGATGACGTCGCGGGTGATCTCCGGGACGCCTTCGGTGTCGTTGATGATGCCGGCCTCGGGATCGTCCTCGACGTAGTCGACGTAGGCCTCGTCCATCGGCCAGGCGTTGATCTGGCCTTCGGGGCCGTCGTCGGGGTTGTCGATGGGCCCGTCGTAGAAGCGGTACGCCTCGGTGGGGCCGTAGGCGTCGCGAGCGGTGAGCCAGGACTCCTTGGCCTGCTCGAGGGTGGCGTCGGTGGGGTCGGCCACGAAGTCGTCGACGTCGGTCTGGAGCTGCTTCGTGGCGTCGACGAGGTCGGTGTAGCTGGCGAACACCAGGTCGGCGTAGGTCGTGGCGGCTGCGGTGGCCTGCTGGTCGCTGAGGAGCGGGGTCTTGGCATCGGCTGCCGTGGTGGTGGCCTGGTCGGTCTTGGCCCCGTCGCTGGCGGAGTCCGAGCTCCCGCACCCGGCGATGCCCACCGCCAGCGCCGTGACCGCACTTGCAGCTGCCAGCTGGCGGAGGATTCGATGCTTCGTCAACGCAGTCTCCTTCGAGATCGATGTAAGGTCACCTTAACAACTATGGGTAGCGGGACGAAAGCTCGGGACGCCACGGCGTCGGTCACCCGTCGGGCTGCCGGCCGAGCGGACGGCGGTTCGCTGGCCGTGTTGCGCATCGCCATCGGCCTGGTGGTGGTGCTGAGCGCGGTGCGGACCTGGGCCTACGGCTGGACCGACCGCCTCTACGCCGGGCCGACGCACCGGTTCAGCTACCTCTGGATGAACTGGGTTCCGCAGCCCGGTCCCGTGGGCATTCGTGTCCTCGTCGTCACCACCGGCGCCGCCGGCCTCGCCCTGGCGCTCGGTTGGCGGACCCGCCTCGCCGCCGCCGTGCTGCTCGTCTCGTTCGGGTGGATCGAGGCCATCGACGCCACCACCTACCTCAACCACTACTGGTTCGTGACGCTCCTGGCCCTGCTGGCGCTGGTGGTCCCGTTCGGTGCCACGTGGAGCTTCGACGCCCGGCGCCGGCCCACCGCCGAAGGCCGCGTCGCCCTCGGGTGGGTGTGGCTGCTGCGCTTCCAGGTCGGCGTCGTGTACGCATCAGCCGGTCTGGCCAAGCTCCAGCCCGACTGGCTGCTGCGGGGGCTGCCGCTGCGGTACTGGCTGCCCGCCCGCTCGGACGTGCCGCTGATCGGGCCGCTGCTCCGCCACCCCGAGACCGCCCACGTCCTCTCGGTCGCGGGCGCTGCGTTCGACTGCGCGGTGGTCCCGCTGCTCCTGTGGCGGCGGACCCGCGTGGGGGCGTGGCTGGCCGTGGTGGCCTTCCACCTCATCACCTGGCGGCTGTTCCCCATCGGTGTCTTCCCCTGGCTCATGGTCGCCATGGCCACCGTGTTCTTCGAGCCGGGCTGGCCCCGTGCCCTGGCCCGGCG
>JAOBWH010000002.1 GCA_025463265.1 Ilumatobacteraceae bacterium | reverse complement strand
GCACGATCGTCAACGCCCCCACGGTCGCCATCGCGGCCACCGCCACCCCGAACCCTGCTGCACGCTTCTTCGCCAACGGACGCTCCTTCTCGCACCGTGCCCCAGTGGCACGCTGCGTGGGAGGTTCGACGCCCAGCGTCGCGCCATCCTTCACCCGAAGGAGCGTTTCGATCACGTTACGTGACATAGCGATCACAAGGCTCACGAACGGTGTGCGTCTACCCACCCTCCATGGCGGGTACGCCGGCTGGTCGCGCAGCTCGGCCGGGCCAATCTCCAGGGCGACGAAACGGGCGAGGGCCCTGCCCTCATCGCCCGGGCGGCGAAGAGACAGGAGCGGTCATGACCGTGCACACCGGTCGAAGGGCAATGGCGGAGCGGTTGGCCCGGGAGGCCGTGCTCGAGGTCGCCCAGAACATGGCGCTGGAGGACCAGCGTCTGACGGACGATCAGATCGAGGCGCTGACCCTCAAGCTCACCGACGAGTGGATGAAGACCGCCACACAACCGGGGGTCTCCGAGCAGGCGCCCAGGCGGCCAGGCCGTCAGGCGGAGGGGAGGGTGTAGTCCTCGAACTTGTGGCGGAGGTCCTTCTTGGAGAACTTGCCGACGGAGGTCTTGGGGACCTCGTCGATGAAGACGACGTCGTCGGGGAGCCACCACTTCGCGACCCGGCCGTCGAGGAACTCGAGGAGCTCCTCCTTCGTGACCGATTCGCCTTCCTTCAGCACCACGCAGGCGAGAGGGCGCTCCTGCCACTTGGGGTGGGGGACGCCGATGACGGCGGCTTCGGCGACCGCGGGGTGGGCCATGATCTCGTTCTCGAGCTCCACCGAGCTGATCCACTCGCCACCGCTCTTGACCACGTCCTTGGTGCGGTCGACGAGCTTGATGTAGCCGTCGGGGTTGATGGTGGCGACGTCGCCGGTGCGGAGCCAGCCGTCGTCGGTGAACGACTCCGGCGAGCGGTCGTCGTTGTAGTACTCGCGGGCGATCCAGGGGCCGGCCGCCTGGAGCTCGCCGCGGGACTCGCCGTCCCACGGGACCTCGGCGCCGTGCTCCTGCGAGAGCACCCGCAGCTCGACGCCGAACAGGGGCAGGCCCTGCATGGCCCGGATGTCGGCCAGCTCTTCCTCGGGGAGGCCTCGGAGCTTGGACTTGATCTCGCCGACGGTGGCGACGGGCGAGGTCTCGGTCATGCCCCAGGCCTGGTAGATGGGCAGGCCGAGCTGCTCGCGGAACGCCTCCGACAGCGCCTTGGGCACCGCCGAGCCGCCGCACGGGATGACCCGCAGGGCCGAGGTGTCGCGACCCTTCAGCGCGGGCAGCACGCCCATCCAGATGGTGGGGACGCCGGCGGCCACGGTGACGCGCTCGGACTCGATCAGCTCGGCGAGGGGCTCGGCGGCCAGGTTCGGGCCGGGCATGATGAGGTCCGCACCGGTGGCGACGGCGGCGTGGGCGAGGCCCCAGGCGTTGGCGTGGAACATGGGCACCACGGGCAGGATCCGGTCCGACTCGCGCGCGCCGAAGCCGTCGGCGAACATGGCCGCCATCGTGTGCAGCATGGTCGAGCGATGGCTGTACACGACGCCCTTGGGGTTGCCGGTGGTGCCGGACGTGTAGCACATGGAGGCGGCCAGGTTCTCGTCCTCGACGTGGAAGTCGACGGGCGAGGCGGCGGCCAGCAGGGTCTCGTAGTCGTGCAGCTCGAGCCCCTCGGGGACCTCGGAGGTGTCGAACGGCCCGCCGTCGTCGATGACCACGATGTGGCGCACCGTGGTGAACGAGCCGAGCAGGGGCCAGAGCAGGCCGGCCACGGTCTTGTCGACGAAGATCACCTCGTCCTCGGCGTGGTTCACGATGTAGGTGATCTGCTCCGGGAACAGGCGCAGGTTGAGGGTGTGCAGGACGCGGCCGGTGCAGGGGGCGGCGAAGTACAGCTCGAGGTGGCGGGCGGTGTTCCAGGAGAACGTGGCGACGCGGCCGTCGGGTGAGATGCCCAGGTCGTTGAGCACGCCGCCGAGGCGGCGGGTCCGCTTCGCCCACTCGCCGTAGCTGATGCGCTCCCGGCCGGTGGGGAGCGACGTGACGATCTCCTTGTCGGGGAAGAGGCGCTCCACCCGGTGGAAGATGTGCGGGAGGGTGAGCGGGTAGTCCTGCATCAGGCCCTGCATGTGTCTGTCCCCTTGCGTTCGGTCGGCGGCTCCCTTCGGAACCTAGCCAAGCCCATGACCGGCCGCTGACGGTGGGTGCGGGCGCCCCAGCAGCGCCTGCCACACTTGACGACTTGGACGACACGAGCGCTGCGGTCGACGCCGCCGAGACCCGCCCCGTTCCGTCGGGTCCGCCTTCGAAGCTGGCGCGCAACCTGACCGTCGGCATCCTCGTGTCGCTCGTGATCATCACCTACGCGAGCGGCATCGTGTTCGCCTCGTTCGTGAACGACCACCCGGCGTGGCTCATCGCGATGAGCTCGTCGAACCGCAACCTTGCCCTGGTCTCCGGCGCGCTCGGCCCCGTGCCCTTCTACGGCATCGGCTTCGTGCGGCTGCTCCTGCCGGACATCTTCTTCTTCTGGCTCGGGCGCTGGTACGGCGACGCGGCCATCCGCTGGATGGAGCGCAAGGCGCCCACCTACGGCGAGCTGCTGCGGTACATGGAGCGGGGGTTCGACAAGGCCCGGTTCGTGGTCGTGGCGATCGCCCCGAACAACCCGGTGTCGCTGTTCGCGGGCGCGGCCGGGATGACCTACACCGCTTTCTTCGCCGCCAACGTGGTCGGCACGATCGGGCGCCTCATCTTGATCCGGGCGTTCAGCAGCGTGTTCGAGGACATGCTCGGGTCGTTCCGGAACTTCATCGGCGACTACCGCTGGCCCATCACGGCGATCTCGGTGGTGCTCGTCGGCTTGGCGATCTGGTCGGACACCCGCGGCGGCCGCGACGGGGTCACCGACCTGGTGCACCTCGAAGCGGGCATGGCGGAGGCCGAAGCCGAGCTCGAGGACGAGGCCGCCTCGGGCGCCGACGGCGCCGAGCCGGCGGAGTGATCCCGCACGACCGATGACCGCTCCCGTCGCCGCCGCTCCCCTGCCGCCGCCCACCAAGAGGCGGCGCAACCTGGTGTTCGGCACCATCGGCCTGGCCGTCGTCTTGGGCTGGGTCGGCGACGTCTTCTGGGCGTCGCTGGTGGACCGCAGCCCGCTCCTGCTGATCCTGCTCAACGCCAAGCCCCGCTACCAGATCCTGGCCACCAACCAGCTCCCGGTCGCGATCTTCCTGCCGGTCGCGCTGGCCCGACTGGTCTGCACCAAGCCGCTGCTGTGGCTGGTCGGCGGCTGGTACGGACCGCGCATGTCCGGCTGGGTCGACAAGCGGTCCGAACGGGCGGGTCGACTGGTGCTCTGGGCGCAGCGCAACTTCCCGAAGCGCGGCTGGATGGTGATGTGCATCACCACGTCCAACCCGGTGTGCCTGCTGGCCGGTTCGGTGGGCTACCCGTTGATCCGCCTGATGATCTGGGCCGTGATCGGCACCACGATCCGGCTGGTGGCCGTGATCATCGTGGGCGACATCTTCTCCGATGCGATCTCGGCGTTCATCAGCTGGGTGGTCGACCACCGCGTGCCGATCCTGCTGCTGTCCGCCGCCGTCGTCCTCGGCGGGATCTGGTGGCGGCGCCGCCGCGGCATCTCGCCCCTCGACGAGCTGGCTGCGCTCGAGGGCGAGATCGAGACATCGGACGGCGAGGGGGACGCGCCGTGAGCGGTTCGGCGCCGACGATCGAGTCGGCCGATGTGGTGGTCGTGGGCGGCGGGACCGCCGGGCTGCAGGCTGCGCTCCAGCTGGCGAAGACCGGTCGCTCGGTGGTGGTGCTCGAGCGGCGGGCCGAGGGCAGGAGCGGGGCGCGGTGGTGCAACGGGACCAGCGCCTGGCAGTTCGAGCGAGCCGGCCTCGAGCCGCCGAAGCCGCCCGAGCTGCGGGCCCACGGCGGCGCCGCCCACATGGTGAGCCCGACGGGCAGGTACCGCTTCACCATCGTCGACAGCCCCGTCGGAGACGCCGACATGCGCCTGCTCGTGGACCGCCTCCGCCGCGACGCCGAGATCGCCGGGGTCGACATCCGGTGGGGCGTCACCGACGTGGAGCTGCGCCGGGCCCACGGCCGGCCGACGTCGATCCGCGCCACCCGGGGCACGGAGGCCGTTGCGATCTCCGCCCGCCTGTTCGTCGACGCCGCCGGGTACCAGGGCGTGCTCCGCAACCAGGTCCCCGCTCTGGCAGCCACCTGCCCCGACGTCGCCGCCGAGGACCTGTGCTCGGCCCAGCAGCTCATCTTGGCGATCGACGACGAGGCCGGCGCCCGGCACTTCCTCGACGAGCACGGTGCGGTGCCTGGCGACGCGGTCATCGCCGTCGGCGTCGAAGGTGGGTACTCGACGGTCAACATCACAGTGGAGGCGTCGCTCGACGAGGTGTCGGTCCTCACCGGGACCATCCCCGCCCTCGGGAACGCCACCGGCCCCGATCTGCTCAAGGCCACCCGCGCGGCGCACCCGTGGATGGGCCGCACCATCTTCGGCGGCGGCGGCAGCATCCCGCTGCGCCGGGTGTACGACCGGTTCACCGCGCCGGGGGTCGCACTGGTCGGCGATGCCGCCTGCCAGGTCTTCCCCGGTCACGGGAGCGGGATCGGGTTCGGGCTCCTGGCCGGCAAGGTGCTGGCCGAGGCCACCGCCGACGCCGACGATCCCGGCTCCGAAGCGGTGCTCTGGCGCTACCAGGCCGCCTACCTCCGCGAGTTCGGCGCCACCCTGGCCGGCTACGACGCCATCCGTCGCATGAGCACGCAGCTCGGACCCGAGGGGGTCGAGGAGCTGTTCGCTTCGGGGGTGTTCTCGGCGCCGCTCGTCCGACCGGGGCTGGCCCAGGAGGTGGGGCTGCTCGGCGCCCGCGACACGATCGCCGCGATCCGGGCGCTCGCGGCGCGCCCCGCCATCGCCCGCGTCGTCGTCCCCGCGCTCGCCGCCATGGGCACCGCCCGCGCCGTCTACCGGGCCTACCCGTCCACTCCATCGGACCGGGCCTTCGCCGCCTGGCGGCGCACGGCGGAGCGCCTGCTGCCCCGCCAGGACGCTGGCTGAGCCGCCCTCAGCGAGCGGCGCGGGCCGACAGCGCTCGCAGGCCCCAGCGCAGCCCGACCCGTCCGGGCTCCCGGGTGAGCCCCGGACCCGTCTCGATGGCATCGAGCACGAGCTGCGGCGTCACGTCCTCCAGGCCGAAGAGGCTGGTGCAGAACGCGGCGAGCTGGGCCTCGTCGTCGGCCCACCAGTGGTAGCGGCCATCGTGCACCGCCACGTCGACCAGCCCGGCGCGCTCCCCCACGTCGGCCAGATCGTCGCCGAAGTAGCAGCCGGCGTGACCGGTGCTCGTCCACTCCCCCACGAACCCGTCGAGGAACTCGGCTTCGGCGGAACCGGTGACCACGTCGGCGGCGACCAGTCGGCCGCCGGGGCGCAGCAGGCGGCGCCAGGCGCCGAAGAGGGCGCCGTGGTCGTCCTCGTGGTGCAGCCCGGCGATCGAGACCACGAGATCGGCGCACGCCGACGGCAGGCCCGCCGCCTCCAGGCCCGAGGCGTAGGTCTCGACGCCGTGATCCCGGCCGCGCTCGACGAACTCGTCCGCCACCTCGACTGCGATGACCTCGACCCCGGCGGGCAGGTGCACCCCGAGGTAGCCGCCACCCGACGGCACGTCGATCAGCGTCTCGCCGGCCACCGGGGCGGCCAGCTCCAGCACGAACCCGAACTCCTCGTCGCGCACGGAGGGCCACCGGCGCATGGCGTCGTCGTACCGCCCGCCTCGGGCGTCGAAGGTGTCGCGGTAGCCGTCGGAGCCCACGTCGCCCTACTGGTCCAGGTAGGCGTCGAGACCGACCACCACGCCGGGGTGGTCCGCGATGCGCTTCGCGGCCAGCACCACACCCGGCATGAACGAGCTCCGGTCGTAGCTGTCGTGGCGGATGCTCAGGGTCTGCCCGGTGGTGCCCAGCACGACCTCCTGGTGGGCGACCATGCCCCGCATGCGGATGGCGTGGATCCGGATGTGACCGGGCCCGTCGCCGCCGCGGGCACCGTCGACCACCTCGGTGGTGGTGGGGTCCGGCGCCCAGTCGTCGCTGGCCGCCGCCATGCGCTCGACGGTCCGCATCGCGGTGCCCGACGGGGAATCGACCTTGGCATCGTGGTGGAACTCGAGCACCTCCGCGGTCTCGAACCACGGCGCGGCCAGCTCGGCGAAGCGCATCATCAAGATGGCCCCGATGGCGAAGTTGGGGGCGATGAGGCAGTTGCTCGAGGTGAACGTGGCCCGGAACCGCTCGACGTCCTCATCGGAGAACCCGGTGGTTCCCACCACTGCGTGGACGCCGTGCGCTGCGCACCACGCCAGGTTCTCCCGGGCGGCACCCAGGTGCGTGAACTCCACCATGACCTGCGGGACGACGTCCAGGTGCTCGGCCTTGCCCGCCACCTCGAACCCGGCGTCGACGCCGGCCACGGTGCCGATCGGTTCACCGGCGGCACCCGGATCGACCGCAGCGACCAGCTCGAGCTGCGGGTCGTCGGCGACCGCACGGCAGACCGTGGAGCCCATGCGCCCTGCGGCGCCGAACACGCCGACGGTGACCGGCATCAGAACGCTGCGCTCGGCGGCGGCGGAGGTGGCACGTCGCTCGGCGGAGACCCGGCCGGAGGGGGCGGCACCGAACCCGGAGGGGGCGGGACGGCACCGGGGGGCGACGGCGGAACGGATCCCGGAGGAGGCGGGACGGCACCCGGGGGCGGCGGCGGCGGGGGCGGCTCCTCGGGGATGCGACCCACGTCGATCGGGCCGTTGGCCTCCTCGTGCGCCTGCAGCGCAGCGGTGATCTCGGCGATCTGCTCCGGGCCGTTGCCCTCATCCCGACCGGTCTCGATCCCGTAGTGCCACGAGCCGAGGTCGCGCAGCAGGGCGTCGGCCTTGCGCTTCGCCTGGGCGTCGTCGAGCTTCTCCTGGCCCTGCTGGAGAGCCTGCTGGCCGGACTGGATCGCCTGTTCGGCCCCGGCCTTCACCTTGTCCATGAACCCCATGACCGCTCCTTGCGTGAGGACGGCCGCGTCCGGCGGCCTGCCCGCAGTATGGCCGATCGCCGCGGAGACCAGCACGGGTCGGCCCACCCCCACCCGAACCTCCGGGTGCCGGGCGCAGCGAACCGCGAGGATGGCGGCGGGCGGCGCCAGAGGACCGCCGCCACCCACCTCCCTTCCAAGGACGCCATGACCGCTGCCATCCGCCACCTGACCATCGACTGCCAGGACCCGTACGCCCTCTCGCGCTTCTGGTCCACCGCGCTGGGCTACATCGACGATCCGGACAACCCCAACGAGCCCGATGACCCGGAGGCCGTGATCATCGACCCGGACGGCCTCGGCCCCGGCCTGCTCTTCATCCCGGTGCCCGAGACCAAGGCGGTGAAGAACCGGTTCCACCTGGATCTCGTGCCCGATCAGCTGCGGGACCTCGAGGTCCATCGGCTGGTCGCCGCAGGAGCGAACCTGGTCTCCGACCACCGCAACGAAGACGGCAGCGGGTGGGCGGTGCTCGCCGATCCCGAGGGCAACGAGTTCTGCGTCGAGCGCTCCCCTGCGGAGCGAGGCACCGCGCCGGCCGTCGACACCGGGGCGCGCCGCTTCCCGCCGGTCCGGGCCTCCGACGAGCGCGAGGTCCTGGTGGCGATGCTCGACTGGTACCGCGAGGGCGTCGTCACCAAGGTGACCGGCATGGCCCAGCACCTGGCCGTGGCCACGCCGCTGCGCTCCTCGTCGTCGGTCGCCGGGCTGGTGAAGCACCTGGCGCTCGTCGAGGACTCCTGGTTCTCGGTCCGCTTCGCCGGGAACCCCGAGATGGCCGACTGGGCGGACGCCGACTTCGATGTCGACCCCGACTGGGAGTTCCACACCGCAGCCGACGAGCCGCTCGCCGACCAGATCGACCGCTACCAGCGGGCCATCGCCATCTCCCGGTCCGTCACCGAGGCCCATGCGGTCGACGACCTCAGCGTCGAGGCCGTGGGCGACCCGGCCGTCCACTTCACCCTCCGGTGGACCCTCGTCCACCTCCTGGAGGAGACCGCCCGCCACCTGGGCCACCTCGACGTCCTCCGCGAGCTCCTCGACGGCACGGTCGGCGAGTAGCCGAGGGCGGTTGGACACCACCTCACCGACCGGAGTCGGCGGGGATCCCCGTTGGTCAGCGGCCCTCGATGAGCGCAGGGGCGAGCCACTCGTTCCAGATCCAGGCCCCGCCCTCCCAACTGGCGACGTGGATCTCATCGGCCGTGGCCACCCGCTTGGCGTCGGTGGGCTCGCCCGCCGGATCGGCGTCGATGCAGACCCGGTCGGTGGGCTCCAGGAACCGGGCATCGCCGCCGGCGTCGTTGGCCTGGTCGACCACGGACTCCAGCACGCCGTTGATCCAGAGGATGAAGTCCTTGTCCTTGCGCACGCCGGCCGCCTCCTCCCCGGGACAGGAGTAGGCGACGATCACGAACTGGGCGCCCGCTTGGTTGGCGGTGTCGATGCGAGCCAGCAGCAGCCGGGTCAACACGTCGGCCATCTCCGGCGACTGCTCGGGCACGACGTGGCCGTCGGGGGCTTCGGCCCGTGACCACTCCCAGGAACCGGGGAACGTGAGCACCACGTCGGGCCTGCCCTCCAGGCCCAGGGCGTCGGCCTTCGGCCCGTTCTCGCAGGCGCCGCTGCCGGGCCGGGTGAACGGCCCGTCGTTGCCGCCCTGGGGGTAGCCCCACGCCTCGGCCGACAGGAGCCCGCACCCGATGATGGCCCGCGAGTCGATGGACGCGATCCCCTTCGGGAGCGGGGTCGGCTTGTAGTAGCCCACGGTCCAGGCCACGGAGTCCCCGCTGACCATCACCTTCAGCGGCTCGGGCTCGCCAGGCGGGGGTGCCGTGGTGGAGCTCGGGGCGGTCTCGGCCGG